>NZ_JBNDMQ010000042.1:0-68541 GCF_050436665.1 Paraburkholderia sp. EB58
CGCGCGAAGGGACACACCCGCTACAAGACCATGACCCTCGAAACCGGCGAATTCATACGCCGCTTCCTGCTCCATGTGTTACCCGCTGGCTTCCACCGGATCCGTCACTACGGACTGCTCGCCAACCCGGTGCGCCGCGCCAGACTCGCGAGGCTGCGCGATCTGCTGCACATCGCACCCGCGACCAGCCCATCACCCGACCACGCCATCATCGAAACCCGGCCCGTCTTTATCTGCCGGCACTGCGGCGCACCGATGATCGTCATCGACATCCTCGCGCGCAGCGCCCCGATGATCGTCATCGACATCCTCGCGCGCAGCGCCCCGATGATCGTCATCGACATCCTCGCGCGCAGCGCCCCGATCCGCGCACCGCCCATGCGCCGGAGTCAGACATGAACTCCACGGTTCCTCGATCTGCCTGTCGAACGTCGGCGCTGCGGCAACGCGGCCCGCGAACGGACGTTTGCGCGTGTCGCTACGCGAAGCGATTTGGCCGCCCCCGTCATCATCGCCAATGCACGACTGCACCGCTTCACTACGGCGTCAGCGCCCGTCCGGCACCCCGCCTGACCGTGCGGCATCCGACACCACCGAGCATCCCGGCCTATCAATCGCCATAGCCGTGAAGCCTCCAGCCGCATTGGGGCACTCCGTGGTTTCCTCCATCGGGTTTATTCGACGCCTGCCGACATGCGCGGAGGCAGGCACATTCTTGCGGCCGACGGCAGGCATCGAATAACCCTTAACGATCGGAGCCCGACAACGACCGGCTCAGGACGACCCTCAACCGCCGTTCGATCCGGCGCCACTTCAACGACGGCTTCCGAGGTCCAGCGGCCATCCGTGAGTCAGCGGCGGCCGGCAAGTACTCGGCCAGACCAGCCGTTCATACTGTCCCGCTTGCGGCCATTTCGTAACGACCTGTTCAAAACGCGGCGGACCGACGCCGTCGACATTCATGAGCAGTTCGGTTTTGCCGAAAGCGGACGTAAGAGTCAGGTCCGGTTGTAAGCGGCCTTGGCCATCATAGGTCAAGGCCCCTTGTTTAATGGCGGAAAATCGATTCGCAACAGAGACCGACGATATGCTTCCAAGGCCCGTTCGACAGCTCATGTGACGAAGTGCCCTGCTATCCAGTCGATGAAAACTCTCAACCGATTGCTTAAATATCGGTTGGGCGGATACACCACGTAGAACGGATACGGCGCAGGTGTCCAGTCCTCAAGAATCGGCACGATGTCACCTGCTTCGATATGCGATTGCGCCGTGTAGCTGAACGTCTGAATAATCCCGAGGCCCGCCAGACCCGCCGCAAAGTGTGCGTTGCTTTCGTTCACCCCGACGACATGGGGTACAGCAAGTTCGATTTTCTCTTTGCCGCGAGCGAAGTACATTGGCGTCGGTCGACCGGTTCGTGTCGATATGTAATTGACTATCGAATGGCCAGTTTCCAAATCGCCAGGCTTGCGTGGCACGCCGTGCTTTTCGAGGTAGCCGGGGGTTGCGCAAGTCACCCGCGGCGCGTTGCCAATCAATCTGGCAACCAGCGAGAGGTCACTAAGTTCGCCACCACGGATAACACAATCGACGTTGTCACTAATCAGGTCGACCTGTCGGTCGCTGACTCCGAAGTCAATGCTGATGTCCGGATATTTCGCGAGAAAGTCGGGAAGAGCGGGGATAACTACCAGGCGGGCAAACGTGCCCGCCGATGTCGACACGCAGGTGACCGCGCGGCTTGCCTTGCGCGGATTGGAAGCTTGAGTCGATGTCTTCCAGGCTTTGGAGGAGCGCAGCCGTTTTCTCATAGTAAGCCGCTCCGTCCGTGGTCACCGTGACCCGTCGCGTCGTACGAAGCAGTAGCTTCACGCCGAGGTGCTTTTCGAGGGTGCGCACGAGCTTGCTCACCGTTGCCAAGGGAATCTGCAGCGAGTCGGCCGCCTTCGTGAAGGTGCCGGCTTCTACCACACGGGCAAACGCCCGGATTGCGAGTAACTGGTCCAAAGATAGCGCCCCTTTGCGCACTTACCGATTTCGGGCTTCGACGATTAGCCGCGTTGATTATCTACCATAGTAGATAAAGCATTCGCATTTCGCTATTTTTTCTAATGATTCGCGGACCGTACATTGAGCCCCATGGTCACCGGCAATCGAGTAGAGGTCTACCGCTAGCTCTGAGGTCACCAGCGGTCGGGTAGAACCCTACCACCGCCTCACTAAACGAACTGGAGTCAATCATGACGACGCGCAAACTTGAAGGCAAAGTAGCTTTGGTAACTGGCGGTACGAGCGGTATTGGTCTGGCATCCGCGCAGGAATTCGCGGCGCAAGGCGCGAAGGTGTTCATCACCGGCCGCCGGCAGGCAGAACTCGACGCAGCGGTCGCGGCAATTGGCGACGCCGCGGTGGGCATTCGCGGCGACGCTTCGAATCTGGACGACCTGGACCGCGTGTACCAGGAAATCGCGGCAAAGGCCGCTCACCTCGACGTCCTCTTTGCGAACGCCGGCGGCGGCGACATGCTGCCGCTCGGCTCCATCACCGAAGAGCAGTTCGACCGGATTTTTTCCGTGAACGTCAAGGGTGTGCTGTTCACCGTTCAGAAGGCACTTCCACTTCTGCGCGATGGTAGCTCGGTGATTCTGATGGCGTCGACGACGTCGGTGAAGGGTACGGTCAATTTCAGCGTCTACAGCGCAAGCAAGGCCGCGGTGCGTAACTTCGCCCGCTCGTGGTTGCTCGACCTGAAACCCCGGAACATCCGCGTGAACGCAGTCAGCCCGGGACCGGTTCGCACGCCTGGCCTCGGCGAGCTCGTTCCCGCAGAGCATCGGGAAGGCCTGTTCGCACATCTGTCCTCGGTAGTGCCGATGGGGCGTTTGGGCGAACCCTCCGAAGTCGCGAAGGCCGTCACATTCCTCGCATCTGACGACAGCAGCTTCGTAAACGGCATCGAACTGTTTGTCGATGGCGGTACTGCACAAATTTAAGCCTTTTGCGTGGGTTCCGGAACGAGCTCGTGCGTCCCGGAAACCCACGGGACCATCACTGAGATCCCCATGATTACGCTACACACCTGGACCACGCCCAACGGGCGGAAGGTCTCGATTATGCTGGAAGAGCTTGGTATCGCGTATCAGGTCAATGCTGTGAACCTTGGCAAGAACGAACAGTTCGCACCCAAGTTTCTCGCGATCTCGCCGAACAACAAAATCCCTGCCATCACTGATCACTTGACCGACGGTAGTTCCCTATCTGTGTTCGAGAGCGGTGCGATTCTCACCTATCTGGCAGAAAAGCACGGCCGCTTTCTCGACGCTTCCGGTCCCGCCCGCTACAAGCAGTTGGAATGGCTGAACTGGCAAGTGGGCGGCCTGGGGCCGATGCTCGGTCAACTTGGCTTCTTCGAGAAGTTTTCGAAGGAAAAATCGGAATTGGCCAGTCGACGCTTCATCGCCGAAGCAGGCCGCCTGATGCTGGTTATGGAAGCGGCGTTGTCGAGGAATCACCACCTCGCCGGCGACGCATACTCAATCGCCGATATTGCGGCCTATCCGTGGGTGGTGACGGCCAATACGTTCCTGGCTGACGTGCTGTCCAAACACATGGCCGCAAAGGCCGCCTTGCAGGACTGGTTTGCACGCGTTGGCGCGCGCCCTGCAGTTCAACGCGGAATGGCAATTCCGGCCGTCTAAGGAAAAATCGTGGCAACACACACAGAGCCAGCCGGACTGAACCCAATGAAAGAAGCAAAGGTCAGCTCCCTTGCCTTCATGCTCGGCGGCCTCGCGCTTGTGGGACCGCTCTCGGTCGATGCGTATCTGCCTGCGTTCTCCCAAATCGAACGTTCATTTAACGTGGGAGCGCATCAGGTCCAGTTCACGCTCACGACCTATCTGTTCGCCTTCGCAATCATGAGCCTGTGGCACGGCGCGTTGTCGGACGCATTGGGTCGCCGCAACGTCGTTCTGGGCTCGCTCGCAGTTTTCTCGATTGCGTCACTGGGTTGTGCAGCGGCGCCCGACCTCAACTGGCTCTGGGTTTTCCGGGTTCTTCAAGGCGTCTCAGCCGGCGCCGGGACCGTGGTAGGTCGGGCCATCATCCGCGACCTCCATGCCGGCCCGCTCGCCGCACGCCTGTTATCACTTGTCAGCATGATTTTTTCGCTGTCGCCAGCGGTCGCTCCGGTAATTGGCGGCTGGATTGTCACCAATTTTCAATGGCGAGCAATCTTTGTCTTTTTGTTCGTCTACACAGCATCGCTCCTGATGTACTGCTTCCGGTACCTCACCGAGTCCTTATCATTCGAAAACCGACGTCCGCTCGAACCGAAAAGACTGCTGAGCGACTATCGACGAGTTTTCGCATCGCCCACGTTCCAGCGCGGTGCCGGTGCGATTGCGTTTAACTTCGCGGGCCTTTTCCTTTATGTCGCAGCCGCACCGGTTTTTCTCGGTACACACCTGGGTTTGAGCTCCGAGGGCTTTGCATGGGAATTCATGCCGTTGGTCGCCGGCATCTTTCTCGGTTCGCTCGGTGCTGAGCGCATGGCCGGAAAGGTCTCGCAGGGTACACAGATTGCATCAGGCTTTGCAATCATGATGGCCTCGAGTGTCGCCAACGTCGCCTTTCATACAGTTCACGCACCAGCATTGCCCTGGTCCATAGCGCCGCTCCTCTTTTACTCGTTTGGCATGTCGGTTATCGCACCCAGCATAACGTTAATGGTGCTGGACCTGTTTCCTAATATAAGGGGCCTCGTCGCTTCCTGTCAGGCGTTCACGATGGTTCTGCTCGCAGCGCTGGTAACGGGTTTCGTCGCGCCGGCGCTCGATAGGTCAGTACTTTGGCTTGCTGCGGGTCAGATGGCTTTTGGACTTGTTGGTCTTGGGCTATGGATCTTGGAGTTGGGAGCAGTTGCAGAAAGCAACTTATCTCCGCACTAGATACTGTTGGATAGCGGATCGACACGCAGCTACAACGCTTGTGCGGCTGATTAGTGTTGGATTCGGCGAACGACAGGCTGGAGGGCATCGACCAGAGAAGGACCGCTGTCAGGGCGAATCCGACGTTCAAATGTCCCCGCGAAAGGGTGAGCGAACGTCCGTAGATGAGAACAAGAACTGACGCGGGAAAGGCCGTCGTGATCGCCATGCCGATGATCGACGGACGCATATTTCGGCCAATCGTGAACCACAGCACGCGCGCGAGAACCTGTGCGGGACCAATGACGGCCATCGTGGTCAGGATCAGTGCTGGCGACACCCGCCGTTCCGCCATGAGCAGTACCAGGTGGAAGGTTAGTGCTGCAAATGTCGCGTAATAGGCGGTGAAGCACACAGCCAGCGCCCAGAATGTCGGGGTCCGTAGGGCGCGCCCGGTTGCCGCCGCATTGGTTGCCTTCAGTGCGGCCTTGTAATCCCTATCGTCTTCGCGGGGCGTATCGCGACCGATTGCAAAGATGTGGATGGGTAGGCAGATCGCCAGATTAAACCCGGCCAGCGCGAGAAGCGCGTCTCGCCATTGGAGACGGTCAACCAGAACCTGCGTCAATGGGATAAAGACAGTACTGGCGAAGCCGGCCACCAGTGTGACCAACGTAATCTTTGTGCGAAAACTACGAGGAAAGTCCCGTGTGATCACTGCGAAAACCGGATCGTATAGCGTCGCGGCCATTGCGACACCGAGGCCGATCCAGACGACGAATAGCGTTATGAGGCTATGTGCTTGCGACCACAGCGCCAGCATCGCCGCGGCCAGCACGGTCCCGCAGACCATGACGCGCCGGCCGTGACCGTGATCGATCCACGTTCCGACCGGGTAAGCCGCCAACCCTGAAATCAGCAGGCCGACCGAGAGGGCCGTGTTAGTCGCCGTCCGGCTCCATCCCAGCGCACCTTCCATCGGCACAACAAAAAGCGAGAACGCGTAATAGATCGAGCCCCAGGAGACGAGCTGCGCAACTGCGAGCGCCCATGTCGCGATAGCTCCCCGGCCGCCGCCGCTGTCACTCCGTTTCGTCGTCGTCAGTGTCAGCATTGGCGGTCACTGTTTCCTGATTCATGGCGGCGGCTGCCAGTCTCATTGCAAGCTCCGGGTGCGCTTCTTTCCGCTCACTGTAGCGATCGGTCAGGTAGTCGGACCGATCACGCACCAGCAGCGTGAACTTGTACAGTTCCTCCATCACGTCGACGACGCGATCGTAATATGCGGATGGTTTCATCCGGCCGTGTACATCGAACTCCTGCCAGGCTTTTGCCACTGACGACTGATTCGGGATGGTCACCATACGCATCCACCGGCCGAGAATGCGCAGCGCGTTTACGGCGTTGAACGATTGCGAACCGCCGCAGACTTGCATTACCGCAAGCGTGCGACCTTGCGTTGGACGAACGCCGCCGCTTTCAAGTGGTAGCCAGTCGATCTGATTCTTTAATACTGCCGTCAGGGTTCCGTGACGTTCCGGGCTGCACCAGACTTGCCCCTCCGACCACTCCGAGAGTTTGCGCAGTTCGACCACCTTTGGATGATCGGCCGGCACGCTGTCCACAAGCGGCAAGCCGTGCGGATCGAATACCCGCGTGTCCGCGCCGAAATGACGCAGGATGCGTTCGGCTTCGAGCGTGAGAAGCTGGCTGTATGAGGTCGAGCGCAACGAGCCGAACAGCAAAAGGATTCGCGCGGCGTGTTGCGAAACAGTGCGCGGTTCGAGCTTCTGCAGATCAGGCGTGTCGAGGTGCGGGGCGCTGACGTTCGGAATGTCCTGCGTCATTAGAGAAGCCTCCTTCCTTCACTATCGACGATCTGCTCGCCATCCTCTTTCGTGAATGAGCCTTTCTGCTGAGCGGGCAGGATGTTGAGCACCAGCTCGGAGGGCCGACACAGGCGCACGCCAAGCGGCGTGACGACAAACGGGCGGTTAATGAGGATCGGATGGTCCATCATTGCGTCGAGCAACTGCTCATCGCTCAGGGACGTATCCGCAAGCCCGAGTTCGGCATACGGCGTGCCCTTCTCGCGCAACGTGGCGCGCACGGTGAGGCCCGCGCGTTCGATCAGGTCCTTCAGCGTGGCTCGATCGGGCGCGCTCTTCAGATACTCGATGATCTCCGGCTCGATGCCGGCATTGCGAATCATTGCCAGCGTATTGCGCGAGGTGCCGCAATCCGGGTTGTGATAGATCGTAACGCTCATATACGTTGTCCTTTAACGCTGTGTTTTTGCCTCGTACCAGTGCTGCGAACGATTGACGACGCCGACCACCAGCAGCATCACCGGTACCTCGATCAGCACGCCGACCACCGTGGCAAGCGCCGCACCCGAATGAAATCCAAACAGGCTGATCGCCGTGGCCACCGCAAGCTCGAAGAAATTGCTTGCGCCGATCAGACTCGACGGACCTGCGACGCAATGCGCGACGCCAAGCCGGCGATTGAGCAGATAGGCGAGGCCGGAATTGAAGAACACCTGAATCAGAATCGGCACGGCGAGCATCGCGATGACCAGTGGTTCCTTGACTATTGCCTGCCCCTGGAAGGCGAACAACAACACGAGAGTCGCGAGCAATGCACTGATCGAATAGGGACCGAGACGAGCAACCGCCTGCCGGAAATGCGCGTCACCCTTGGTAAGCAGCTTCCGCCGCAGCAGTTGCGCGAGGATGACTGGAATAACGATGTACAGGCCAACCGAGATGATCAGCGTATCCCACGGCACCGTGATGGCTGACAGGCCGAGCAGCAGCGCGACGAGCGGCGCGAAGGCCACGATCATGATGGAATCGTTGAGCGCCACTTGCGATAGCGTGAAATACGGATCGCCCTTGCAGAGTTGCGACCATACGAACACCATGGCCGTGCAGGGAGCGGCGGCCAGCAGGATCAAGCCGGCGATATAGCTGTCGAGCTGGTCGGCAGGAAGCCACGGCGCGAATACGTGACGGATGAAGATCCAGCCGAGTAATGCCATCGAGAACGGTTTGACGAACCAGTTCACGAACAGAGTAACGCCGATGCCGCGCCATTGGCTCTTAACCTGGGTCATCGCGGCAAAATCGATCTTGACCAGCATCGGGATGATCATCACCCAGATCAGCACACCGACCGGAAGATTGAGGTGCGCCACTTCCATGCTGCCGATCGCCTGAAAGACTTGAGGAAGCACCTGTCCGACCAGGATGCCGCCAACGATGCAGAGCGCGACCCAGACGGTCAGGTAACGCTCAAAGAATCCAATCGCTGGCCGTGCGTCGCCGATCGCTGTGTCAGTGCTGCTCATTTGATTCCTCTACGGGTTTCTCACCGATCGCACGCATCTCACGCTGGATCGCGTTTCGGTCCAGCACGTGCAGCGGCAGGTTCACGAACTGGCTCACCCGGGTCATGATCTGCCGATAGACCTTATTGAAGACTTTTAGCTTCTCGTCGTCGCTACCTTCAAACGCGGCCGGGTCCTCGAAACCCCAATGCGCCGTCATCGGGCGTCCCGGCCAGATCGGACAAACTTCGCCCGCAGCCTGGTCGCACACCGTGATAATGAAGTCCATGTGCGGGGCGTCAGGGGTAGCAAACTCATCCCAGCTCTTGCTACGCAGCTTCGCGGTGTCGTAACCCAGCGCATCGCAGCGCTCGACGGCGAACGGGTTCACGACCCCGGAAGGGTGACTGCCCGCGCTATACGCCTGAAACTTGCCCTTTCCCAGCACGTTGAATAGCGCTTCTGCCATGACGCTGCGCGAGCTGTTGCCCGTGCAGAGAATGAGAATCGAGCACGGTTTGTCGCTCACGGGCGGCTCCGGAAGGTCACGATGGGTTTAATTAGTCGGCGTGCAGCATGCGGCCGACGATTGAGGATGTGTTTGCGTTTGCTCGCGCGAGTGACCGTAGACCGGCGCGGCTTCGAGGGTTCGAAACGTTTCCCATGCGACGCCTTGCGGATCAATCGTCCATGCCTTGTCCGACCGCGCATAGCAACAGGTCGTGCCCGTCTGGGCCTGTACCGGCAGTTCAGCAGCGGCGAAGCGCGCATTCATTTCGGCCAGCTCGGCATCGGTTTCGACCTGAATGCCGATGTGATCGACACCTGGTTTTGCACCACGCTGCGAAATCGCGAAATTCACGGCAGGATCTGAGAGTTCCCATTTGCAGTAGTCACTCTTGCGAATGGTGGGCTCGGTGTTGCCGAACATGGCGCTGTAGAACCGAATACTGTCGCTCAGATTTTCGACTGCGACATGGATATGCATACGCTTCATGGTGTGTCTCCGCAGCAGTTGGGGAGATCGCTCGCGACACAGGTTGCGCCCGCGCAGCAGTTCTCCGTCAGGAAACCAATCAGGCCCGTCATGGCGTCGAAATTCGCCGTGTAGATCACGAAACGCCCCTGCTGTCGCGGCTTCACCAGGTCAGCATGCGACAGGTCCTTCAGGTGGAACGAAAGGCCTGAAGGCGATAGCCCCATCTGCTGCGCGATTTCACCGGCAGCCATGCCATCTGGGCCTGCGACGACCAGCAGGCGGAAGATCGCAAGGCGCGATTCGTGGGCAAGCGCGCTCAGGGCGCGTACAACGAGGTTTGAGTCCATGCCCGGAACGATAGATCATTCGTTTTAATATTTCAAGTATTATTGAAATGAAGCGCTGGGTGCCGCTGATCCGGGGCGTGTCACCTGCGTTGCGCTGCGGTTCGACGGGGTAGAACACGCCATGCCCGTCCGATAATTGGTGCAGCAAAATCAGCTCTTGTCCACCTGTCAGCCATGGAGGCTCTTATGCGACTACGCATCGCGACCCCTGACGATGCTGCGGCGATCGCCACGATTTACGCCCCTGTAGTAACGGACACTGCAATCGCTTTCGAACTTGAACCACCGACAGCGGATGAGATGCGCCGGCGATTAATCGGGACATTGGGACGATTCCCGTGGCTGGTCAGTCTGGATGATGTGGGTCTAGTGAGTGGTTATGCCTATGCCGGCGCGCATCGTGAGAGGGCCGCCTATCAATGGTCAGTCGATATGACGGTCTATGTCCGGGCTGCCAGTCGAGGGCGGGGTGTCGGGCGCGGACTGTACGAAGCCTTGCTGGAGGAGCTAACGAAACTCGGTTACGCGCAGGCGTTCGCAGGCATTGCACTGCCGAACGACGCGAGTGTCGCGCTGCATGAAGCGGTTGGATTCGAACATATCGGCGTCTATGAAAAGGTCGGATTCAAGCTCGGTGCATGGCGCGACGTCGGTTGGTGGCAAAAGACGCTGTGTTCTTACGCGAGTGAACCTGTCGCGCCGAAAGCATTCGACGCAACCGGCAATTTCTGAATGCTTCGATTGGGTATCAAGAAGATATCAACTCGGCCAAGTACGCGAGGGACGCGTAATTTCATGCTGTCGGAATCCAATTTCGCTACTGTCGAGGAACCGCTCCGAGCGTCTGCTTTGCGACCAGCTTGAGACAACGCTCTTTGAAACTGATTTCTGTTCCTTGCGAATAATCACTTGAACGCACTACGAGGATCTCCGGTGTGGCAGGTCAGTAGCCATGCTAATCATTGTGACGCGTTCTTGTCGGCCGCACCTTGCCGCCACCCGAACCTCTCATCGCGCAAACGGTCTATATTGAAATATCACCCTTAATTTTTGGGGGATCTCAAATGACCGCTACGCAATCAGGGGCGATGCCCCTCTCCGATGAGGACGCCCGCCGCCAGTTGCGCCGCGCCGTCATCGCAAGCACGATTGGTACCACGATCGAATGGTATGACTTCTTCCTCTACAGTACGGTCACCGGTCTGATTTTCGCAAAGCTGTATTTTCCGGGATCGGATCCACTGGTCGGCACACTGCAAGCTTTTCTGATCTACGCCGTCGGCTTTATAGCGAGACCGGTTGGTGCGGCCATTTTCGGCCATTACGGCGATCGCATCGGACGCAAGGCCACGCTGATCGTGACGCTTCTACTGATGGGACTCGCCACGTTTGCCGTGGCCTTTGTTCCTACCTATGCGACGATCGGCATCTGGGGCGCCGTCGCGCTCACGGTGCTGCGCTTCATTCAGGGGGTGGGTGTCGGCGGCGAATGGGGCGGCTCGGTCCTGATGTCGATGGAGTGGGCCCGCACCAACGCTCATCGCGGCTTCGTTGCCTCCTGGCCGCAGTTCGGGGTGCCGGCGGGATTGTTCCTCGCCAACCTTGCAGTGCTGGCCATGAGTCAGATCTCCGGCAGCGGTTTCCTCACGTGGGGCTGGCGCGTACCTTTCTTCCTCAGTATCGTCTTGGTCGCGATCGGCCTCTACATACGCCTGAATATTCTCGAGACGCCGATCTTCGCGCGGCTCCTGGCTGAGCGCAAAATCGAGAAGACGCCGATGCTCGAGGTGTTGCGCCGCCAGCCGAAAGACATCCTTCTCTCGGCCTTTGCACGCATGGCCGAACAGGCACCTTTCTATATTTTCACGGCGTTCGTCTTCACCTATGGCGTCACGACACTGGGCGTGTCACGCGACCTGTTGCTGATGGCGGTGCTGGCGGCTTCCGTGCTGGAATTCTTCACCATCCCGTTCTTTGGCCACGTGTCAGATCTGATCGGGCGACGGCGGATGTATATGATCGGTGCCGCCGTCGTGGGCGTATTCGGCTTCCTCTATTTTGCAATGGTCGACACCAAGGATCCGATGTGGATCTTCGCCGCCATCGTGCTCTCGCTGGTACCGCATTCGATGTTGTACGGTCCCCAGGCCGCTTTGATCGCTGAATCCTTCACGGGACGGTTGCGTTACAGCGGTGCGTCAATGGGCTACCAGTTGGCTTCGATCATTGCCGGCGGCCCTGCACCGCTGATTGCGACCGCGCTTTTTGCTTACTACCATTCGGGCTATGCGATCGCGGGCTATATCTTGGTGTGCGCGGTGCTCAGCCTGTTCGCCGCTTCGCAGCTGGGCGACTACACGAACAAGGACATCTCGCGGGAATACGACGAAGCGCGAACGATGGACGATAGCGGACACGCCACCCCGGCCGCATGATCAATCATGCTTGTCGCCGCTTCCGTCAACACGACGAAGTAAGTGGGTCAGGCCGGGTTCAGCACGGCCGCATGGTGGCGTTGACGCGGCGGCCAACGAGCACGGTCCTGTCATGCACGTTGGCGAAGACATCGGCCTCCGCCACGATGTTGTGCGCTCGGATCATTCTCGGCAGGCTGGGGGTCCGCAGGGCTCGTCGCGGAGTTGCTCTGCAGAGAAAGGCTAACTCGGCGATTGCATTTTGCGGCCTGATCCCATCGGTCGCGTTGGCTTCTTAATCATTAGCTTGTTAATAGCATGCACGCGGCGCCAACATGCACAATTCTCCAAACGCCCTGTCGCTCGGCGCCCCCGCGCAAGAACTTGGATGCGCCATCGAAATCTGTCGGACCGTCGTTGCTTTTCAGTCCCCCGTTTCCTAATCTGATCGGACAGGCTTGGGTCGACGAAGTCGGCTAGCCGTCATGCACTCTATTGGGGGTCCGAAGTGTCCTTTGATCGAACTGAGACAGCCGTGGTTTTCATCGACCCGCAAGTCGATGTTTTAAGCAAAAACGGCAAGAATTGGGGCGCGGTGGGAGCAAGCGTGACAGAGAACAAGACGGTAGAAAACATGCTGCGAATCTTCAAGGCGGCAAAGTCCGCGAAGTTCGCGGTCTTTATCTCGCCACACTACTTTTTCCCGACTGATCGAGTATGGAAATTCAATGGACCGTTGGAGGCGGATGAATTCGCTACCGGCACGTTTGCGCGTAGTGGTCAGTTGAGTCTGGAAGGTTTTGAAGGCTCCGGCGCTGACTGGCTCGACGAATTCAAACCTTACATCAACGACGGTGAGACGGTTGTTGTGAGTCCGCACAAGGTCTTCGGACCGCAAACCAACGATCTCGTCCTTCAACTACGCAAGCGAGGAGTGAGAAAGGTGGTACTGGGAGGCATGCTCGCCAATATGTGCGTGGAGTCACATCTGCGTGATCTGCTCGAACAGGGATTCGAGGTACATGTAGTTAGCGATGCCACTGCCGGACCGCGTCATCCCGTTTGGGGCGACGGATATAAGGCGGCGATGATCAACTACGCGTTTCTCGCGCACGGCGTCGTGACTACCGACGAAGTAGTGGCTTCAATGGGATGACGCGCAAGTAAGATCGGTTGACAGCCGAATAGACTCTCGGCCTGAAAGGCGCGTTTGCCCAGTTGATACGTCCCAGCAGGTTTCCAGAACGGATCGCCGACGGTCTACCTATCCCGTGGCAATGTCTCACGGCGCACGAGTTCACGCCCGTGGTTCATTTTTCTTTGACAGGTTGCCTTAGTAAGGAGAATGACGATGAACACGGTTACGACCAAAGACGGCATTCAGATCTTCTACAAGGACTGGGGAACAGGGCAGCCCATAGTTTTCTCACACGGATGGCCACTGAGCGCCGACGATTGGGACGCCCAGATGATGTTCTTCCTGAACCTCGGCTTCCGTGTCATTGCGCACGACCGTCGTGGTCACGGACGGTCAACGCAGACGGCCGACGGTCATGATATGGATCACTATGCCGATGATCTTGCAGCCGTTACCGGGCATCTTGACCTTAAAAATGCAATCCACGTTGGCCACTCAACCGGGGGCGGTGAGGTCGTTCGGTATCTCGCGCGTCACGGCGAGAGCCGCGTAGCCAAGGCGGTGCTGATCAGTGCCGTGCCGCCGCTCATGGTTAAGACAGCTAATAACCCGGAAGGTGTTCCCAAGGATGTTTTTGACGGATTTCAAGCGCAGGTTGCCAGCAACCGCTCACAATTCTACCGGGATGTCGCTGCCGGGCCGTTCTACGGTTATAACCGTCCAGGGGCCAAGCCGTCCGAAGGCGTGATCATGAACTGGTGGCGTCAGGGAATGGAGGGCGGAGCAAAAGCGCACTACGACGGGATCGTGGCCTTTTCCCAGACGGATTTCACCGAAGACCTGAAGAAGATCACAGTCCCAACGTTAGTGATGCACGGCGACGACGATCAAATCGTACCTTATGCCGACTCTGGGCCGTTGAGCGCGAAATTGCTGCAGAACGGCACCTTGAAAACCTATAAGGGCTTCCCGCACGGCATGCCCACCACGCAAGCCGATACGATCAATGCGGATCTCCTCGCCTTCATTAATTCCTGAATCGTCGGGCATCCCTGTGTGCTGGGTCGAGCAACCACTGATCTACCTCGGAAGCGGCCATTGCCTTCAATTCCGTTTGGCCGTCCGCTGTGGGTCGGCTAGGAGCATTCGATTTTCTCGACAGGGGCCATGAGATTGTCATGAGCACATCAATCGGCACGGGTCCGTCGCGGGCACCGGGGAACAAAGGGAGGCGCGAGGTCGCAACCACCTGCCAGCCAAGATGACAGTATTCCTGCGCCCGGGACGCGTGCAGCGAGGAAAGATGACTTCTAAGATGACAATGCGTCATCGCAACACGCGGATCCCGACGGCTAGAAATGATGCTCAATACCGAACTGGATACCCTTGACCGGCGCGCCCGCATAGTCGACCGGCACGCCGGCAACGACCGCCCCGTTCAACGTAAATTTCGCAGCACGCCGATTGCGCAGATAGCCGCCATCGATATAGAGAAACGTGCGCTTCGACAGGTAATGCTGGTACTCGGCACCGAACTGGTCCGCGTCGTCGTGCGCAGCCGTCGTGTCGTCGAGGTAGGTGTAGCCAAGCGAGATCGCGTCGAACGCTGTCAGCTCATAGCGGGCCGACACACCCATGTCATTCCTCGCGAGTGTCGCGGCGGACGTCGCATGCTCGATTGCCGCGTAGAGACGCAGTCCGCCGAAGCCGTACGACAGTCCGCAGAACAACGCGCGGGTCGGGCTCGTGCCAGGATTGTGGACCCACTGATACCCTCCCTCGGTCTGCAGCGGGCCGCCGTCGTCGTATTCGAAAGCGAGGTGGTAGCCGCCGATTCCGCTCGCCGCTGCGCTCGACGGATCGCGCAACGACACCATCGCCTGGAAACTCCAGCCGCGAAACAACGGCGAGTCGTAGCGGATCGAATTCGCCGCGCGCGGTACGATCGTCAGGAAATTGTTGAAACCGGAGGCCATCAAGGCCACGCAGAACGCATCGAGCCTGCACGCGACGACGTTGTAGAGCGGCGAGTGTTGCAGGCCAAAGCGAAGCGATCCGAACGGACCGGCGAGTCCGATCCATGCCTGCCGGCTGAATGCGTCTGCCGCGTTCGCGGCAGCGCCGTTCACGGCGGAAAAGCCATTCTCGAGCTGGAACTCGATCGCGTAGCCGGCACCGATCGCCTCGCTTCCCTTCAGCCCGTATTGCGTACCGATCTGGCTTCCCGAATCCATTCGGATCGTTGTATGAGTCCCGGTATTCGTGATCTCGACGCTTGTGTCGACGATTCCATACAGGGTGACGGTCGATTGCCCGCGGGCGTCGTCGGCGATCACCAACGACACGCCACAAAGGACTAGCACCCGGCACGCGCGCGCGCCGCGGCGGACCGGGCGCCCGTGAGCGGCCCGGCCGATCTGCATTCCGTGGCTCATTCGTCGCTGTCTCCATGCGAGCCGCCGACTCGTGCGGCAGCTCGGTATATTTCGTAATCCGAATTTTTATGCCGGAAGATCCAGAGAGTCACGCTTGATCTTCCGGCTCGGTGGCCGGCTCAGTCGACAAGTGCGGGGGGCATCGTTCGGTGTTACGGCGTTAAGTCTACGGCGAGATTTCCTCGAGCCGCTTTCCCGCTGTCTCCGGTGCAAGAGTCACGACGATCGCGCCGACCACGAATGCGACCGTGCCGAACACCAGAAACACGTTGTTCAAATCGGTCTTCACGACCATTCCGATGAACGCCGGCCCGATCATCGACGCGGCGCGGCACCATGCAGTCGCCATCCCCATGCCTTGAGCGCGCGCGCGGGTCGGATAGCATTCCGGTGTGTACAGGTAGACGCAGAGCGCCGACAGCGTCGCGAAAAAATACGCGGCGCTGACGACCACGACGAACATCATGAGATCGCGAATCCCCATCGCGTAGAGCCACGCGAACGACGCCGCGCAGCCGACGAACGACAGAATGAAGATCGGCCGCCGCCCAATCACGTCTACCGTAAAGATGCACAGAAACACGGCGGCAACCCCACACGCGTTGGTGATCAGCGCGTAATGCAGCGCATCGTCGAGCCCGAGCCCGAAGACACTGCGGTAAAGCGTCGGCATCCACGTGCCGAGACCGTAGTAGACGATGAACGCGCCAAACCAGATCGCCCAGAGCGCGAGCGTGCGCGACAGATACGGCGCCGCGAAGTAGTCGCGCCAACTGTTCTTCGGCTCGATGCGCGGCGGAAGCGCGACGACAGGCGGCAGATCCCGGCCGGTTGCCTTCACGATCGCCGCCTCGATTCGCGCGGTCGCTGCCTGCGCCTCATGCATCCGGCCGCGGGATGCGAGCCAGCGCGGCGATTCCGGAAGCATACGGCGGAGCACGGGCACGATCACGATCGGTAGCGCGCCGATGAAGAACATCCATTCCCAGCCGAGGCGCGGCACAACCAACGTGCCGATGACACCGCTCAGGAACACACCCACCGAGAAGATGAATTCATACAGCAGGAGAAACCGGCCGCGCGTCTTCGCGCGCGTGATCTCGCTGATGTAGACGGCTGCGGCGGGCACCTCGCCGCCAAGCCCGAAACCCTGCACGAAGCGTCCGGCGACGAGCGTCGAATACTGGCTCGCCAGCCCGCAGACGACGCTCGTCACCGCGAAGATCAGGATGGCTATCTGAATCGTGCGGAGTCGGCCAATACGTCCGGCGAGCCAGCCGAAGAAGATCGCACCCAGCAGCTGGCCACCATAGCCGGCCGCGATCAGCCAGCCGACGTCGGCCGAACTGAGTTTCCACAGAGGCACGAGCGCAGGCAGCACCTGTGCGATCGTGAGCGCGTCGAACGCGTCGAAAAACGTTGCGACGCCCAGCATCAGCCGGGCTTTCGCGTGCCACGAACAGATCGGCAGGCGTTCGAGTCTCGCCGCCAGTGCGTCGGCATTGCTTCGCTGCGTGACCTCCCCGGCCTGCGTGTCAGCAGCAAGCGGATTGCCGCTCATTGTGCCCGGCTCCATGCATGTCTCCTGAATCGTTATCGGTTGCGCTGCGAAGCGCGCGCCGGCGAAGCGACGCACGGCGACATGCGAATCAGCGATCCACGTGCGCCGCGCCGCGCAAGTGACGGTCGTACCATGCGATCGCCTTTGTGGACACGACGGGCAACAGTTCGTCGTAGACCGCCCAGTGCGTGCCGTAATCCGACAGGTCGAGCGCCTTCTCCACCGTCAGACGTTCATAAAAATCAATTGTCTGACTGACCGGCACAAGCTGATCCGTCTTCACGCCAAACATCAGCGTCGGTACCGCGATGTCGGCAGCGCGAGCGATCGGCTCGTGGTGCGAGACGTGATAGAACGTCTCCATCGCCATCGGAATTTTCTGCGTGTAGCGCTCGAGCGACAGCGGATCCGGAATCATGATGTCGAAGCGATCAACCATCGCGATCGTTCCCGTCGCGGTCTTCTCCCGAATCGCCGCCATGGCCTTCGCCTTCAGGTCGCGGAACTCGTAATAGCGCGTCATGCTCTTTAGCCAGCCGCTGCCCGATGTGACCGGCACCGATACCGCCAGTGCCTTGGGCCGGTCGCTGTATGCGGCCGCGAGCGCCGCCACGCCGCCACCGAAACTCGTTCCGTAAAGTCCGACCTGCTCCGGATCGACTCGGCCGCTACCGGCCAGATATTCGAGTGCGTGTACCGTGTCCTCGACCTGCTCGTCCGGCACGAGACGGCCGACCTGCCCGCCGGTGCCACCGAAGCCGCGAAAATCGAATGTCAGCGCCGTATAGCCGGCCCCGGCGAGCAGCGTCGCCAGTCCGGGCAGCACGCCTTCCTTCACGCCGCCGAAACCGTGGCACATCACGATGCCAATCCGATGGTTCTGCCCCGCGGGCGGCAGATACAGCCTGCCCGAGACGCTCGCCCCCGCCGCGCCGAAGAAGCTCACGTCTTCTGTCCTGACCTCACACATGTTCATCTCCACATCCTGTTTCCGTCACGTTCATTTCGTCCGCCTACCGCAGACGTGAAAAATCCGTCGGGCGCAGCGGTTTCGTCGCGAATGACTCGACGATCGGGCCGTCGCACTCCGAATGTGCCTTCGCATCGAGCCAGCGAGGATCCTTCAGGAAAGCCGCCATCTTCTCGTCGCGCTGTCGTTCCGAATCCCATCGCAGCAGGTAGACCAGTTCGCCGCGCTCATCGGATTCGGCCGTCCAGAAGCCGAGTGGCTCGATTCCGAGCTCCTCCCAGATCTGCAATACGGGTTGCCGGAATCGCGCAAGCACGTCGTCGAGACGTCCGGGTGCCGACACGTAGGTCCTGAGCTCGTAAATCATCGTCATACCCCTGGTTACCGTTGGTCGTTCAGTAGGCGGCCATCACGCCAGCGCCACCGTCGACGTAGGCGATCGAGCCGGTGACGAAACCGCTGCGCATGAAATACAGATACGTTTCGGCGAGTTCACTGGCCTCACCGACATGCGCGACGGGCAAGAGCTGATTCGCCTTCTGGAACAGCGCGTCGCGCGCCGCGTCGGGCAGGCCATCCCACAGTTCGGTACGTACCGTCCCGGGGCTGACGACGTTGACACGCACGGGTGCAAGCTCCACCGCGAGCGCTCGTGCGAACGATTCCGTCGCGCCGCAGAGGCTAGAAATCACCGACCAGCCCTTGCGCGCGCGCTGCGACGCGAGTCCGGAGGTCAGCACGATTGAACCGCCCGCACGGATCTTCGGCGCCCCGTACTTCGTCGCGAGCAGCGCCCCCCAGTAGCGGATGCCGAACGCCGCCTGCGCATCCGCAAACGTCATGTCTTTCAGCTCGACGGCCTTCAGAGCGTCGCCGGCCGTATACACGAGATGATCGAACGCGCCGACGTCATCAAAGAAAGCCGCAATGCCGCGCTCGTCCAGCAGATCGACGACCCGGCCCTCGACCCGCGAGTCGATGCGCTCCGTTGCGTTCGCAACCTTTTTTGCGTTGCTCGATGCGATCACGACCTGCGCACCTTCCGCAGCGGCGGCCTTCGCGGTAGCGAAGCCAAGTCCCGACGAACCGCCGAGAATTACGATTCTTTTTCCTTCAAGCGACATAGTGTTCTCCGAAAAAAAGTGGCCCAGCTTCCGCGATTCCCAGCCGGATTCAGGATTCAGTATGACGCGCGGTCACTGTCCGAAACAGTGGGCTTCGGTTGCATCACCTCGAAGTGAAGCTTGCCAATGCCGACACGCGACGAACAGCGGCCCCGCGCTATATCAGCCTCGTATGGTTTGAAACTGCTCGCCGAGACCGGTGACGCCGAGCCGCATCGTGTTGCCGCTCGCGAGATAGCGCGGTGGCTTCAGGCCAAGTCCGACGCCCTGCGGCGTGCCCGTTGTCAGCACATCACCCGGATACAGCGTCATGAAACGGCTCACGTAGCTGACGCAGGCGGCCACACTGAAGATCATGTCAGCCGTGTTGCTGTGCTGCAGTCGTTCTCCGTTGACCTCGCACCAGAGATCAAGCGCCTGCTCGTCGCCCGCCTCATCTCGCGTCACCAGCCACGGGCCGATCGGGCAGAACGTGTCGTGGCTCTTTCCCTTCGTCCACTGCCCGCCACGTTCGAGTTGGTGCTCGCGCTCTGACACGTCGTTGACGATCACATAGCCGAACACGTGCGCCAGGGCATCCTCTTCCGACACATTTTTCGCGACGCGTCCCATCACCACGCCAAGCTCGACTTCCCAGTCCGTCTTCGTCGATTGCTTCGGAAGCACGACGTCGTCGTAGGGGCCATTGATCGACGAATTCGCCTTCAGGAACACGATGGGCTCGGCTGGAATCGGCGCACCGGATTCCTTTGCATGCTCGCGATAGTTGAGACCGATCCCGATAACCTTGCCAATATGCGCAATCGGGCAGCCGATCCGCGCACCGCCCAGCACGCGGGGTAGCGCATCGAGCGCCGCCATATCGAGTGCCATGAGGCGGCCCGACGCGAGCGTATCCGGATCGATATCGCCGACGAGATCACCCAGATCGCGAAGCGTCCCGTCCAGATGCAGGACACCGGGCCGTTCGTTGCCGAGCTCGCCATAGCGGACGAATTTCATAAACCACTCCTGTCAGAACCGTTGAAAAATACGTGTCAGACGACAAGCGCCGTCGAACGCAAACCAAGTTCCAGCGCGTACTGATCGAGCGCGAGCGAATCGGCACCGGCATCGCCCAGCCGGCGCACAAGCGCGTCGAGGCTCTTGCGGTCCGCCGGCTCGACCCGCTCGACGAGCACAAGGTAGCGCTGGTCTTCCGCCTGCCGCCCGTAGATTTCGCGCTCCTTCGTCGTCACGCCAGTCGCGGCCTGGTCGATCTCGAACAATCGGGCCCGATGTACGCCTTCCGGCAACGACGCGTCCAGGATCTCGAGCGCAACGTCGGTCGGATCGGCGCCGGCGCGCGGTGCCACGTCGAAACGCGCGCATACGACGAAGTCCGACGCGCGGCCAGGCGCTGCCCCCTGCTCTTGCAACAAGCGGTACAGGTTACGCAACGGATTGCGGAAATAGCGCAGCGATTCCGTCGTCCACGGCGTCGGATGATTCAGTGCATGCAGATAGGCGTCGCTCTTCAATACTTCGGGCGATGCGGTGTCGTAGTACATGAAGAACATCCGGCCGCCGTCGACACGCGCATAGCGCCGCCCGGTATCGAACCCCGGGATCGCGACGCGTTCCGGAATATGTTCTTCGGTGTGCCATTGCCGATATCGCTCGACGTAGGACGGCTCGATATCCGCCCAGAACGCGACGAGCGCATTGCTGCGTCGTTCCATGCTTTCCTCCGATTAAACGTGATGGGCGAAAGCCCGCTGCAAGATCAGCGCACCGGGCCAGCCGTGCCACCGCCGTCGATCATGTAGGCGGCGCCTGTGCAGTAGGACGAATCGTCTCCGGACAGAAACATCACGAGCTTCGCGACTTCGTCCGCCGTACCGTATCGGCCGAGCGGAATCGCGGACAGCACCTTGCGCTTGCCGGCTTCGTGATCGCCCGGGTCGATGCCGGCGGCGAGCGCCTGCATCATCTCGGTGTCGATCGGCGCCGGGCAGATCGCGTTAACGCGGATCCGATGCGGTGCCCCCTCGAGGGCGGCCGTCTTCATGAGACCAAGCACTGCGTGCTTCGACGCGACGTAAGCACCCTGCCCCGCCGTGCCACGCGTGCCGGCAATCGACGAAGTGACGACGATGCTGCCGCCGCCCTGTGCGCGCATCATCGGAAGCACCCCCGCGAGTCCGAGCCAGACACCGCGCACGTTCACACGCATCACACGATCGAACACCTCGTTCGGTGTTTCTTCAATACGCGACACCGCGCCGACGATGCCCGCATTCAGAAACGCGATGTCGATGCGCGCCTCGCGCGAGAGCGCATCGGCGATGTAGGTGCGTGTCGCGTTCTCGTCCGACACGTCGGCGAGCGAATAACTCGCCAAGGCGCCAAGCGAATTGGCCAGCGCTACGAGTGGCTCTTCCTGAAGATCGACGAGATGCACGCGCGCGCCCTGTCCAACGAACGCGCGTGCGACCGCGCTGCCTATACCGCCCGCCGCGCCCGTGACGAGTGCGACCTTGTCGTTGAGTCGTGCCATGGTCATAGTAGGGTTCGGGTTGAGCGTCCACGGCGGGATGAATGGGGCATGGTCTGTCTCCTGTGCGGTCGCTGCCCGAGGAACAGTCAGCGGCGACGATGTGTTGATGATCCAATTCTGCGTCATGCCGCTCCGGGAAAAAACTGTGTACGGCTTGCAGCAGTCGTAACCCACGCTTTGGAATGGCACCTCGTCTGCCCGCTTCCTGTCGGGAAAAACCCCATTGCACGCATGCCGGCCGAATCGGGGACAATGACGAACGCGCCGCTGAGCCGCCCGGTTTTGCGAATGTAGTCATTCGCCCCGGTCGTCAACACAGTCCGAATCGGCATGAACGACGTAGCGCGTATTCGAGCGCTATCACAACCCGAGTGAATCCGATGGATCGCTTTGCAAGCATGAACGTGTTCGTTCGCGTCGTGGAGCGCGGCAGTTTTTCCGCCGCGGCAGAAGCCAGCGGCATGACGTCGACGATGGTCGGTAACCACGTTCGCGATCTCGAGAAAATGCTTGGCGTCACGCTATTGCAGCGCACGACACGCCATCAATCGCTGACGGAAGCCGGCAAGGAATACTATTCTCGCTGCGTCGAGATCCTGCGGCAGGTTGACGAGATGGAGATGACGACGCGCGAGTTGCGAATGACGCCGCGCGGCCACCTGCGCGTATCTGCGCCGATAAATTTCGGCAGCGCATGTCTCGCGCCCGAAGTCATCCGTTACATGCAGCAGTGCCCGGAAGTCACGATCGAGTTGTCGCTGTCCGATCGTCTGGTCGACATCGCGAAGGAAGGATTCGACGCGGCGATCCGCGTTGGCGTGCTGGCCGATTCGTCTGTCTATGTCGGCCGGCCGCTGAAGCCGTGGCGTCGGATCCTCTGCGCGGCGCCCAGCTATCTCACTCGTCGAGACCCACCGGCCACACTGGAGGACCTCGGCACACATGACTGCCTGTGTTTCGCGTATCCGAACGGCATCGAGCGCGAGTGGAAGTTTCCACTGAAGAGCGGGGACGTCGATCTCGTACACGTAAACTGCACGCTCAGTATCAACAACGGCCATGCGCTTCGCGCGGCCGCGCTGTCCGGCGCCGGCATCATATTCCAGCCCGAAGAACTCGTCAGACCGTACCTCGACAGCGGCGAGCTTGTCGCGGTGTTGCCCGAATGCGCGGTCGTGCCGTCGCCCCTACATATCGTCTATCTGAAGGATCATCAGATGACACCGAAGATTAGTCAGTTCATCAGCTTCGTGATCCAGCAGTTCGGCTAGACGCCACGGCGCATCATGTCGGGATGCCGCTGCGACATTGATCGATGAGGCATAGAGGCATGTCGAGTTGCCCTACTATCATGGTTGCAATGACGAATGGCCGTGCGATGACTCAACGCGCGCAAGGGACCCTCATGAAAATCCATTTTTCCAGCATTTCGGCGAAGCGGACCGGAAGTGCTCGATGTGGATACCAGGAGGTCACCGTCTCCGTATGCCCTGCCGAAATAAATGTTATGTGCCGCCCCGGACTACTGCGTGCCAGACGATTGCTCAGAAAATAGTCTCTGCGCCGTGCCTTCCGGAACCTACCGACATGCGCCACGCTGAAAGGCGCCGGAACGGCATCCATGTACGGATACTCGCGGCGGAAGCAATCGTTGGAACGCGTACGGCTGGGTTGGACGGCGGCGAAACGAGGTTGACCGGTGCGCGAAGGAATTCCTGCAATCGATTGAGACGAATGAGCATCGTTTTGAGTCGTTTGACGGTTCGCGGCGCCCAGTCAGCCGTCTATGCTTGGATCCATTGACTGCCCGAGTCGCTCGTATGGAATCGCAAGGAGTTGTCTAAATGCCGCCCCTCTCGACGTTGTTGCCATTCTTCGGAATTTCGCTTGTGCTGGGGCTCACTCCCGGTCCGGACAATCTCTTCGTGCTGCTGCAGTCCGCGATGCGAGGTTCCCGCTCAGGCATGGTGATCGTATTGGGACTGTGTACGGGGCTTCTGGTGCACACGTTTGTTGTCGCAGTTGGACTCGGCGCTCTGCTGGTGGCTTCCAAAGTCGCCTTCACGCTGCTCAAAAGCGTCGGTGCCGCGTATCTTGTCTATCTGGCGTGGCAGGCGTGGCGTGCGCCGGTCGGCATAAATCCAGGCAAGGTCGAAGATGTTGACGCGGCCCACCTGTATCGGCGCGGCCTAATCATGAACCTTAGCAACCCTAAGGTGGTGATATTTTTCCTCGCGTTTTTGCCGCAGTTCGTCATCGGCGACCGAGGGCATATCCCCCTTCAAATTGCCGTGCTCGGGATGAGTTTCATTGCGGCGAGCCTCGTCGTGTTCAGCGTGATCGCATTCTCTTCGGGCGTTGGCGGAAAGCTGCTGCTGCGATCAACGCGCACCCAGCGGGCGCTCAACCGGTTTGCCAGCCTGGTGTTTGTCGCGCTCGCTGCAAAACTCGCCAGCACCCAACTGTAAATCCGGCCCGAACGGCAGGGCCGGCTTTCCTGGGCTCACGCCGTTTCGGGAAGCAAAAAGATAGAGCAAGCATTACGAAGATCAGACAAACGAATCATTCTATTTGCATCCCTTGGCAAGAACCCACCGACGGCAAACAGCGCGTATTGCAGAACCTCGACCTGTAACCAGGGATATTCACGCTACACGAATGTTTCGATAAACTTGGGCAACGCCACCTGGCCCGCTTTTCAGCTCTCCATTAACGCTTTTATAGGAGAATCGATTTCATGGCGCGGTCCCTGCTTAACGCACGAATCTGGGCGTCATAACCGACATGCGAAACGCGCCATTCATCAAATACCGGCTGCTGATCGTCGCAGCGTTCGCGTTGCCCGCGTTCGTGTTCACCAACGGCTGTAAGTCGACGGCGACGTCGGCCGTGACCGCGCCGGGTGAGATCGCCACTGGCGACGCTGCGCTCGCCGCCCGGGTGAAGCAGGCGCTCGTCGCGGACCCGGGACTGAGATCGTTGCCGATGAGCGTCGCGACGTATCGAGGCGTCGTGCAGTTGTCGGGATACGTGGATTCGGAGGTACAGATTCAGAAAGCGCTTGCCGTGACGCGCGCCGTGCCGGGGGTGCAATCCGTGAGCAACGAACTGCAGCTCAGGCAGCCTTCGCAGTCATTCTCTCCCCAGCGATAGCGCATTATTCGCACCGCGCGATTCCGAGTGCGCCTGCCTTTTGTCCGATATACATCTGGCATCTGCGAATATTGTGGATTACGCTACTTTCTGCTATGCGACTTTAAAGCGTGGCTGACTCACGAAGTCACAATTGCGCGGACTTTCGTGCACCCCTTCTGCACGTGCCTGCCGACACCGAGCGAAAAATGACTGCTTGGTGAAGCGTTTCGCCATTCCATTCATTACTTTGACCCACGCAGGGGCTTTCTCGCCTCACACACCGGAACAGCCGGCCGTATCCACGGCCTCTCGTTCTCTCATCGCGTTCGACGGCGCGGGCAATTTTTCGCGCACCGACTTCGGGGTTATAGGCGGGCTGCCGAAAGGGGGGCAGATTACATTCAATCCGGTCCAGAGCGGCACCTACACGGTGAACTCCGATTGCACCGGCACCATGAAAATCGTCTATAAAGCCGGCGGATCCGTGCCGGCCGGCGTCGAGACTGATCTGAACATCGTCGTCGCTGCCGATGGGACGCTCATCGAATCCGTTGTGTACAGGGCAGTCACCGTGTCAGGCGCTAGCATGGACGGCCAAGCAGTGTGTCCACCGAATTGCGAGCAAGGTGTGCAAGAAAGCTTTGAGGGGAAAAAGGTCCTGGTCTACGGCTTCCGTTAGTCGAGTCCCGGATGGATTCACGCTCGCTAATGCGCTTGCAATGCGTTGCGCTGAGCCCGACCTTGGGGGCAGGTTTTAGGTCCTCTTGATTCCTGCGCCTTCTGCCTGACGATTGGGTCACTTCCTCGACCTTTCGGGAAACGGCCCAAGGCCCTGGCCGCCCATCCGCCGGTTTCCCCCTTATTCGGTCAACTCCCGATGCAAGGCCCGATATTCCTGCGAAAGTTTGTGTCCCGGCTCGAGGTGAATGAGGGGTGTTGCCTGCTGATGCGATTCGCGGATCTTCACGGAAGAAGATAGCCGTGAAGCCAGCACCGGCAAGCCCTCACTGACAAGCTCATCGACCAGCTTTTGGGGCAGGCTCGCGCGAGGCTGAAACTGGTTGATGACAATCCCTTCCACCTCCAGCGCGTCGTTGTGATCCTGCTGGATCTCCTTCACGTTTTCCAACAACGTGTAAAGCGCGCGACGGGAAAAGTCGTCACAGTCGAACGGAATCAGGCAACGCTCGGCCGCGATCAGCGCGGAGCGGGTGTAGAAGTTCAATGCAGGCGGCGTGTCGATATAAATCTCGTCATACATGTCGAGCTCGTTCAGCGCGTCACGCAACTTGTAGATCTTGTAACGGGATTCCAGTTTGCCATGCAATGTGTCCAGATCAGCATGAGCAGGCATGACGTCGAGGTTCTCAAACCGCGTTGCATGAATGAACGACGTGACTTCTACAGGCCTGAAGCTGAACGTTAGCGCGGTTTCAAAGAAGCCGGCAACCGTGGGGCTAGCCTCGCCGACCTGCGAGCCGAGAAGGTATTGGCTTGAATTCGCCTGAGCATCCAGGTCGATGACCAGTGTGCGGATACCTTCGCTGGCGCTGATTGCCGCCAGGTTACAAACAATAGTCGATTTGCCAACGCCACCTTTCTGATTGAATACGACGCGCCGCATGTTCTCCCCTTGAACGGATGCTACCCAAAGCGCTCAGCATACCTGAGCCAGCGGACCGGATTAAATGCAATCGGTTATTTTCTGGCACGGAAAATAGTGCCGGTTAGGGACGATCAAAAGCCGGCAAGAGGCTTGCCGCCTTGGCGGCAAGCGACACTTCAGTCAATGAGATCGGCACCTGTCGTAAGGACAATCTTTCCAAAGTGGGTGCCGGAATCGATCAGCTCGTGAGCGCCTCGAGCGTCGGCAAGCGCAAAGGTCTTGTAGACAACCGGCTTGATCTTGCCGCTCTCGATGAGCGGCCAGACCTGCCGCTCGAGTTCATTGATGATGGTCGCCTTGTCCGCGGATGTGCGCGATCGCAATGTCGAGCCCATATGCGTCAGACGTTTCGTCAACATTGGCACGAGGTTAAGATCCTTCGCCGGCCCCTTGATCACGCCCACCTGGAGGATTCGTCCGTCCATGGCTGCGGCGTCATAGTTTCTCGCCACGTAGTCGCCGGCAATGATGTCGAGGATCACGTCGACGCCTCTTCCATCGGTAGACCGCTTCGTTTCGGCGACAAAATCGTCTGCGCGGTAATCTATCGCGAGATCTGCGCCTAGCGCGAGGCTCGCCTCCCGATGCGCCTGCGAGCCAACCGTCGTGATGATTTTCGCAGCGCCGAACGCCTTCGCCAGCATGGTTGCCGTGGTACCGATACCCGACGCGCCGCCATGGATCAACACCGATTCGCCGGCAACCAGCTTGCCGCGCTGGAACAGATTCAGCCATACCGTCATAAACGTTTCGGGCATGGCCCCCGCTTCCACCAACGTCAGACCTTTGGGGATATGCATCACGTTATCGGCGTGCGCGACTGCATATTCCGCATAGCCACCGCCGGGAATCAATGCACACACCAGTTCGCCGATCTGGAATTGGGACACGTCGGCGCCAACGGCAACCACTTGACCCGCCACTTCCAACCCTGGAATGTCCGAAGCGCCGGGGGGCGGATCATACAGCCCTTTGCGCTGGAAAACGTCTGGCCCATTCACGGCAGCCGCGTGGATGCGAATCAGAACCTGATCGGCGGCCGGCGTCGGCACAGGGCGCGTAGTCGGCACCAGGACCTCAGGACCGCCGGGCTGTTTGATCTCAATGGCCGTCATGGACGACGGTACACGATAAGTTGAAGCAGACATGGATACCACTCCTTCTATAGCTGAGGCTCGATTGATCCGGGCGGATCGTTGAACGAGGAACTCTTGAGTTCAGTATAGGCGTCGACATTGATGAATCTATGCAGCATTATTCATGTAGTGAGATGCAAATTTGCATCACGAGGGTGGCACGATGAACTGGGATGACGCGCGGGTGTTTCTCGCGGTGGAGCGCGAAAAAACGCTCCGTGGAGCGGCCAGGACGCTCAACCTCGATCAGGCGACGGTCGGCAGACGGATTGCGGCCCTGGAGCACGCCCTCCGTGCAACGCTCTTCCTGCGTACCTCTGAGGGTTACGCGTTGACCGCCGCAGGCGAGGCCGCGCTGAAATCAGCGGAGAAAATGGAACACTCCGCACATGAACTCGTCAGACGAACTCAAGGCACGGATACGCGGCTTGCGGGGGACGTAAGAGTCACCAGCACCGACTCGATCGCGCTCGAATTCCTGCTTCCCGCCATCGAACGCCTGCATGCTGCGCATCCCGAAGTGCGCGTCCTGCTGGACACGTCGACGCGAATGCTCAATCTGGCCAAGCGTGAAGCGGATATCGCGGTCCGGTCAGTCAGGCCGGAGAATCCCGATCTCGTCGCGCGGCGCCTGGCTCGCTGGCCCATGGCGCTCTTTGCATCGAATGCGTATCTCGAGCAGCACGGCAAGCCCGCCGCCGGCTCCGCATTCGCGGGCCACGATCTTGTCGTCTATCAGGGGAACTGGACCGGTAATCGAGCACCGACTCTTGCCGGTGAACCGATACACGCGGGGCGCATCGTATCGACCTTCAATTCCAGCCTCATGCTGCGTACCGCGGTAAAGGCCGGCCTCGGCATCGGTGAGCTCCCGATACATCTGGCTGAACACGACGGCCTCGTGCAGATATGGCCGGAACCCGCACGTGGGGCGGTCTACGAAATCTGGCTCGTCACGCATCAAGACCTTCGGCATACCGCGCGCATCGCAGCAATGATTGACGGTATCGTCGCCGCGTTCGAAGATCACACCACCCACACAAAATAGCCACGCACGACGTTAGCGACTGGCTTTACAACACCTCATCCAGCCAGTCGAGCACCTTCCGGTTAACCAGCGAGCGGTTACTCATTTCACAATGGTCTCCCGCGCCTTGCGAATCGGTGAAGCGAAGCAATGTTTTCGGACACCGCAGTGCGTCGAAGAATGCCTCAGTACCGCTCGCGAGAGGATCGTTCTCCGCCAGCGTAAAAAGCGTCGGGCAATGGATGCTTTCAATCCGGCCGGACATCGTGAACCGCTCTACGGATGCAAGATAGTCACGCAGATTGCTCGCGCCGTTTACCCAGTACCCACGCTGCGCGACACTCCAGTGCAGCTTTCGGTCGTGGGCAATGATCTCTTCCATACGTTCGATAAATGCTTCCGGGAGCGACCCAAGATGAGCAGCCTGCTCGGGCGTCGCACCAAGTTTGATTGCGTATGCGCGGAAGCCGTCGGCAATGCAAGACTGGGCAGGGTCGGCGACGCAGGCAGCGAGCCGCGATTCACCGGACGCGGCGCGCGGTGAAAGATAACCTCCGAGACTCCATCCGCTCAACGCAATACGACTTGAGTCGATGTTCGGCAGCGTTAGTGCAAAGTCCACGACGGGCCCGATCACAGTCTCCCAATCTGGCCGAAGATGGACGCCCTGTTCAATGAGTGTGGTTCCCTGGCCCGGACCGTCGAAAATCAGGCAATGGTACCCCCGGCGCGAAGCCGCAACCGCCGATGCGAAGAACGCGTCGGTAATGGTTGCGTCGTACCCGTTGGTCAAGATGATTAGAGGGCGGCGCTCGTTTGCCCGTCCCTGCGCCGGAATGACGTATGCAAGCATCGACGACGTCTCGAACGGGATGCGAACGGGCCTGACAGGATCATCGCCAAGCGCCAGTCCCAGATTGAATGCTTCGATCTGCCGTCGCGAAGATTGGACAACCCGTGGGTCCACGGGATAGCCAAAGAGAGGATGAAAGGCCTTTCCATAAAAACACGCCGCGCGCAGGTAGAAGTCGCGGGCGCTGCTTGCGTGCCCGCGCGCCTCGGCATCGCGGCCTTCGTCCATCATCCTGTCTGCCGCCGCCGTCCATGCGGCATGGAAGGCATCGTCGTCGCCCTCGCCTATCGCCTGCGCAACGCTGCGAACTTCACCGAAATCGGCACCACCATAAGGTATGTAACCTATCGGCCATGTTCCGAGTTGCTCATGCAGGGCATCGCTGAAAATTTTGCTCACGATTTACGCTCCGCAAGTTTCACCTCATATTTCGACGCGCGAACCCAGCTCGATCACCCGGTTTGCGGTCAACTTGAAATAAGCCGCAATGTTGCCGATATTGTGCGCCATCACGCCGAACAGCCGTTCACGCCACACCGGCATGCCCTTGCCTCCGGTCGCCACCACGGTGGCATGACTGAGGAAAAAGGACACCTGCGCCGGATCGACCACCAGTCCCTTCGGTTCGCAGTCGCGCAGTGCCTGCGGCAAGTTGGCCTCGTCCTTGAAGCCGTAGGCCACGACGATGCAGTAACAGTTGTGGCCTAGCGGCGTGATCGCCACGCGCTGCTCGCGGGGCACAAATGGCACATCCAGGTTGGTCACGTGCACAAACAGCGTACGCTCGTGCAGCACGTGGTTGTGCTCCAGGTTGTTGACCAGCGCGTGCGGCACGGCGTTGATGTCGATGTTCAGGAACACGGCGGTGCCGGGTACGCGTATCGTGTCCTTCGCAAACAGGCAGTCCAGGTACTCGGCCAGCGGCAGCTCGCCGGCATGGGTACGGGCCTCGTCGACCATCAGCTCACGGCCGCGGTGCCAGGTGGACATGACGACGAACATGATGGCGCCCAGCAGCAGCGGGAACCATCCGCCATCCGCGAACTTGAGCAGGTTGGCCGAGAAGAACGTCAAGTCGATGACGAAGAAGAAGCCGGTGGCCAGCACGCACAGCAACCAGTTGTAGTGCCAGGCGTAGCGCACCACGTAGAACGTGAGGAAGGTGGTGATCATCATGGTGCCCGTGACCGCGATACCGTAGGCCGATCCCAGCGCCGTCGAGGAACCGAAGCCCAGCACCGCCGCCACCACGGCGATCAGCAGCAGCCAGTTGATGGCGGGCACGAAGATCTGGCCCGCCTCACGCTCGGAGGTGTAGACGATGCCCATGCGCGGCATGAAGCCCAACTGCATGGCCTGCTTGGTCATGGAAAACGCGCCGCTGATCACCGCCTGCGACGCGATCACCGTCGCCACCGTGGCCAGCACCACCATAGGGAACAACGTCACCGCCGGGAAGAGGTGGAAGAAGGGGTTGTCCACGGTCTTGGGGTCCGACAACAGCAGCGCGCCCTGGCCCAGGTAGTTGAGCCCCAGAGCCGGTAGCACCAGGGCGAACCACGACAGGCGGATCGGCGGCGCGCCGAAGTGGCCCATGTCGGCATACAGCGCCTCGGCGCCGGTCAGCGCCAGCACCACCGCGCCGAGCGAGACAAAGGCCACCCAGCCGTTGCGCAACAGGAATGCGAGGCCCACGAACGGGTTGAAAGCGGCCAGGATGGCCGGCGAGCGACCGATGTTGAGCAGTCCCGACACCGCAATGACGCCGAACCACAGCACCATCACCGGCCCGAACACCGCGCCGATGCCGGCCGTGCCGCGCCGCTGCACCAGGAACAAGGCGATCAGCACGACAAGCGCGATCGACACCACGAAGGGCTTGAGCTGCGGTTCCGCCACTTGCAGCCCTTCCACCGCGCTGAGCACCGAGATGGCCGGTGTGATGACACCGTCGCCGTAGAACAGCGCCGCGCCGAATACCCCGGCGAGCAGGAGCCCGTTGCGCAGGCGTGGCCGATCCATCACCGAACTGGAGGCCAGCGCCAGCAGCGCCATGATGCCGCCCTCGCCGTGATTGTGGGCGCGCATGATCAGCGTCACGTACTTCAGCGTCACCACGATCATCAACGACCAGATGATGAGCGACACCACTCCCACCACGTTGGCATGAGTGAGCGTTAACCCGTGACCCGAGTCGAATACCGTACTCATCGTGTAGAGCGGACTGGTGCCGATGTCGCCGAACACAATGCCGATGGCGGCCAGCGCCAGCTTCGCCATTGACTTGTCGACGTGGCCGGCATGGGCGCCGGTTTGTGGGCCTGATGACGATTGCATGAATGGCTCCTTCTCAGTGGATGGTGCCTTCCGCCAGCGAACGGTGGGCCGGCCCGCAAGCGCCGGGCGGCCCGTCTGGTCACGCTGCTTCTCCTGCAATGGGCTGCCCAGCGGCGCCAGCCTATCTGCTACAGCGTACAGAATAAAGGGCGCGTCTCAAAGAGCTCTGGCTTCGGCGCTTACCCTGACACTACCCCTAGGTGCCAATCACGACATACACGACTGCCAGCGGCGCTGTCGAGCCTCCCGGCAAGGCTGCGCGCAGCGGAAAGCCAACGGTACCGCGTACGGCGACAAATCGCGACATCTGAAAGCGCAAGCCCGCGCCGACACTAACCAGCGAACCGTTGCTCTGCTCGGCCGGCTCATCGATGCGGTTCCAGACGTGTCCGGCATCGACGAACAGAAAAGGCTGCAGCGCTGTGCCCGTCGCGCCGAATCCGAGCGGCGGCGTGCGCAGTTCCGTCTGCAGATTCCAGCCCCGGTCGCCCAGCACGACATACGGCTCGTAGCCGCGCACGCTGCTATCGCCGCCCAACCCCAGTTCCTCGCTGGGCAGCAGCGTATTCGGCGTCCACTGGAACACGCCTCGCGCATACAGCGAAAATCCGGCGCCAATCGCCACATCGCGCTGCGCCGAAGACTGCAGGTACGCGTAGCGCGCTGTCGCGCCGAGGCGCGAGGTGTTGAAGGCCGCGTCATTGTCATCGCCGTCGAAGTGCCCGGGACTCAGGACAAGCGTTGCATTCGCGGATGCCTGGCCGAGCGTGTCGGTTTTGCTGACGTCATAGGCAAAGACGAATTGATGGATGTGGGTATTCGAACCGAACACCTGGAAGCCGCCGAATTCGAGGTTGTTATTCGACCGCTTGAAGTCATAGCCAAACTGCAACTGCTGCTGCCACTGCCCTGACGACACGATCCGCCAGTCGTAACGAAAGCTCAGTTGAGCTGAGATTCCGGTCTGTCCGTAACTGTCCGGCAGATCCGGCGTACTCTGCGCATACATGCCGAATAGCTCGACCCGATCGAGCCACGGCAGCGGCGCGCTGTAGTTGAATGAATGACCTACGAAGCGCGGGCGGTTAGCACCGCCGAAGATATCCGGGCGGCCGTCGAACAGGTCGCTGTTCGTCGTGAGCTGGTAGCCGATCTCCTGATCGAGACCAAACAGATTGCCGTAGTCGATTCCCGCGAAGAAGCGGTCCCGGCCAAGCTGGCTCACACCCGCATTGTCGTAGCCGGCACTCAGGCGCAGCGGCAGACGGTCTTGCGTTTCCAGCACGACGTCCGTCGAGTCTTCAGCCGCCCCAGGCGTGTACACCACATCCACCGTCCGATATGGATTCAGGTTGAGTAGTGCCAGCCCCGAAGTCACCTCGGCTTCGCTGATCGATTCGCCGCTGGTGAGCGGCATTTCTCCGGTCAGCAGCCGATCGGAGAAATAGCGGTTACCGCGCGCGATCACCTTACCCAGGCGGTAGCTTGCCACCGCAATCCGCACGACGCCGCCCGACACATCCTGCTCGGGAACATACACGTCGACAAGCGGTTGCCCCGCCTCGCGATAGCGCTGCACAACTGCGCGGCGTATCTGCGCAAGCCGTCCGAACGTCATGGGCCGGCCGAGGTCGGTTAAGAAGCCGGCGAGGAACGACGCGTCGAGTAGCGGCAGACCCTGCGCGGTGATCGCTCCCTGCGCTGCCTGCGTGACGGGTGACTGAACACGGTGATCGGCGGCGAAGACCAGGCCGCGCAGCGTCTCGACGGCCACCTGCGTGGCGTTGAGGTCGCCCGTGGAGGGAACCGGTGGCGCTGGTTGGTGCGCGGCTGCGGGGGGTGGCTGGGGCGTCACGTCACGATACGATTGCGCCGCCGCCGCGCTCGCAAAAGCGATCAGGGCGGCGCCCATCCCCGCGCGGGTGGCAGCAAGCGCCCGCTTACGCGGCGACTCGCAACGCTGGCCGCTCAAGGCTCAACTTGCCATCGCAGTACAGGCGAAGTCGCACCAGCCGGGATCGCCCACGTTCCGTTGGGACTGAAATTCCAGCTCGAACCGAAGCTGGCCGGAACGCTCATTTGCGCGGTCGTCAAACCATTGGCAGCGGGAATCTGCGTACCGTTGGCTACGCCCGGAGCGCCACCCGCGGTGTCTGCGTCCCAGAAGACGTTATTCGCGATGGTGCCCGTGTTCTCCTCGGCAATCCCGCCGTACGGCGCGCCCGGGGGACCTCCCGCCGCCCGCGTCGCAGCAGAGTAGGACTCTTCAATTAATCCGGCGTTGTTCCCGACCAGACCGCCGGCCCCAACTTCAGTGCTGATCGTTCCGGTGGCGTAAGACTGGTTGATGACGCCGGTCGACGAGTTCGTACCAACGAGGCCGCCCTGCACGCCGTGAGTCCCGCCGTTTACGTTGCCCGTGGCGTATGACTGCAGGATCAGACCGTTGTTGGTGCCGACAAGGCCGCCAGACGAGCCCTGCCCGTTGAGTCCCGCGCTGCTCCAGGAGCGCTCGATTGTGCCGTCATTCTGACCGGCCACTCCGCCGCCACTGCCCGTTCCGAAGCTTCCTTCGCTCAACGCGCCGGTGCTGTACGAGTTCGTGATCAGACCAAGGTTGTCGCCTGCAATGAGGCCGATGCGTGCGAATATACTCGAGCCGGATGCATCGACCACGCCCAGGTTGCGCACGACACCTGCTGTGCCTACTGTCGAGAATAAACCGATGGCCCCGGTAGTGGACTCCGAATTCGTCGTCGCATAATCAAGTCCGCTGATGGTGTGTCCCATTCCGTCGAACTGGCCGGTAAACGGCGTAGCCGGTGTGCCGCCGATTGGGTTGGATGAGACTGACGGGTCAGCCTGGATATTGTTGCCAAGAGCGTAGATGCCTGCGAGGTTCTGCGAGACGTTGTTCAGATCCGCGAGCGTGTTCACGAGTTGATACGCCGTGACCTGCGTCAGCAGTCCGCTAAACGGAGCAGCACTCCACGCGCTATTGCTTCGTATCGTGCCGGGTTGCCAGCTACCGGTCATGTCGTAGAGCGCAGAAACGATGCCCGTGCTCTTCGACCAGTCGATCGTGCCGGCGTTGGTTACGCTGCCGCCGTTGTCGATTCCGGCAGCATCCGCGCGCAAGGTCAGATTGCCGCTTCCTGTATTGGCGACGGCGACATGCTGTCCGAGGTCGACCGTGTGATAGGCATTCAGCGCAAGCGACGCAGCGCCCTTCCAGCTCAGGCTGGACGATACGGTCAGGTCGCCGCTAGTGCCGCCGGCGCCCGTCGTCGTCACGTCCACTGAGGTTCCGAGCGACAGGTTCTGCGCGAGTGCGCTGGCCGTGGCCGCGTCGATCGTGAAGGTGGGCGCGGTCAGATTCCACTGTGCCGCATCGACAGTCGCGCCGTGGACATTCAACGTCTTGCCGCTCATATCGACCGTGCCACCGCTGCCGTTTGCATTCGCCGCCTCGATGGTGTCCTGGGCATTGACGTTGCCGGTGCTTGCAACCAGCCAGACATGGCCGTCGCGCGTGGCTGTGCCCGTCGCGCGCAGCACGCTGTGACTTCCGGCAAGCGCGTACACGTTGCCGTCCGCAGCCTGCAGATTGATCTGCGCCGCCCGAATCGTGCCTGAGTTGAGCACCTGCCCGGCGCTGCCGGCTTGCACGAACACCTGCGGACCTGAAGACGAATCCTGCAACAGAACCTGGCTACCGGCGGCAAGCTCGGCGGTTCCGTTGGGCGCCGTCACGGTGCCCTGGTTCGAGACGGTCGTGCGCGAAATCAGGAATACATCGCCGCCAGTCGAGCTGATCGCGCCGAGATTAACGACAGTGCCCTTACCATTGCCGCTGAGCGTTAGCGATCCGCCGTTCATGAACGCGCTGTTGGATACGCCGAGCGTCGAGGCAACAAAGCGGCCACCTGTGGTGATGACGCCAGTGGGCCCCACCAGCACACCCTGCGGATTGATCAGGTATACGCTGCCGGTCCCGCTCAGCAACCCGCTAATCGACGAAGGACTGCTGCCGGTGACAACGTTCAGCGTCGCGCCCGAGCCATTGTTGATCGTGACGTGTTGCCCCGCACCAATCGAAAAGGTATTCCAGTCGATCACACCGCGCGTGCTTGTCTGCGAGATGCTGAGCCCGGAACTGCCGCTGGTGATCTTGCCGCTGCCTGCAACAAACTGGCCGCCTTGCGGAAGCACGCCCGCCGCGTGCGTTAAAGGCACCCAGAAAGAGGCCGCGATGGGTATAAGCAGTGTGACAACGGGCCGGTGCATAAAGCGGAGATGCAAACCATGCACCCGTTTCTTGTAACAAAGTGGAACGCGAGGTGAAAAGGAAAAATAACGAATCGGCAGGACCAACGCTACTCGATATCCAAGTCGCGACATGTCTTCCTCCAGGGCACAACGACCGCTTTGGCCACGGCACTGCCCGGCATACAAAAAACTCGCAATACCGGTCGAGATACCAGGTATTTGACGCCCGGAAAAACATTAAACGATGGAATGGGGTGAATCAATATCGACCGGGCAAGATTCATTATAAAAGCACTCGCCACGAAAATTAGCCCAATATGTCTGAGGAATAATGAAGGTTAAGTGGTCTACCGCACAGTTCCCTTGACAATACTTGTATAGGTCGATTTGAGGCGTTGAATCATTTGCGACGGCACAAAATAACAGTTTGCGAAGCGGCCGTCGCGCACGGTCAGTGGATCGTTGGCACCTGCATTTCGTCGAGCAGATTATCCGCGTGGTCGAGGTGATGCATCACCCATAGCATGTAGCGTACGTCGACCTGAATCGAGCGCGTTTCATCGGGGTTGAACAGCCAGCCGGAGCTAACGCCCTCCCAATCGCCGTCGAATGCGAGACCGACCAGTTGCCCATTGCGGTCCAACGTCGGCGAGCCAGAGTTGCCACCGGTGATATCGAGGTTCGCAAGAAAATTGACGGGCAGCGTGCCGTTCTCCGCCGAACCGAACCCGTCGAACGCCTTGCTTCGAATCGCCGCCAGTTCCGCCGGCGGCGCGTTGAACGGCTCGACTCCGGTGTTTTTCTGGACGATGCCTTCGACGGTCGTGAACGGCATGTATTCGACCGCATCACGTGGTTTGTAGCCCTGTACCGTGCCGAAAGTGACGCGCAGCGACTTGTTCGCATCGTGGTAAACCGGCAGCCCGTGCGCTGCGTTGAACGCAACCAGCGCAGCCATGTATTTGGCGCGGGCAGCGGATTCGTTGCCTTCAAACGTCTTCTGTTCGTGCTCAACGGCGAGCAGATCGGGCATCAGGTCGCGCATCAGCTTGATCCACGCATCGTTGCTCGCGTCGATCTGCGCGGGCGTCGTCGACAGCAACGCTACCCGCGCCGCGGTGTCGGTCAGCCTCGTACCGGCATAAAGCGCCGCAACTTTACGCGTCAGGGCGGCTTCGTCGCTCGCGCCGTCAAGCCATCGGTCAAGTGCCGGCAGACGTTCACCGGACGGCAGTTTTACGTAGTGTTGCAGGTCGTAGACGAACATCCGCTGATCGACACCCGGATCGAACCGGCGATCGAGCTGTTGCTGCTCGCCGAGCAAGCTGATTTCATCGCGCTTTTGAAAGCCGTCCTCACGCGCAAGGTCGGGCTTCTGCTTTTCTTGTGCAAGACGTACGATCTGATAGGACGCGTGAAACAACCCGTTATATTGCATGATACGCAGTACGAAATCACGGTCACTCAATTTCAACTGTGCATCGACGAGTTGGCGCAGATTCGCGACGCCCGCCTGCAACCCGGCGCCGTCGAGTGCGCCGCCGGGCTTTTGCTGAGCAAGCCATTGATCGAGCGCGGCTTCCTGGGAACGCTTCACGGCAAGTGCATTGCTGCGCGCCAGCCCATCGAGAGTGCCTTGCCAGAATTTCATCGCGTTGTTCAGGTTCGCGACGAAGTCCGCGTATTTGACGTCGACTTCCGGATGGGTCTTGCCTGCGGTATCGAGCATCGCGATCAGGTCCTTGCAGGCGCTGATCCTTTCTGGGTATTCCCTATCAATCGTGCTTTGCAATTCGTCGGCCAGCCGGTAGCGGTCTGTCTGCGCCGGATAGCCCGCCGCCATCACAAAGTCGCCGGCACGCACACCTTTCGGATTGACCGTAAGCCAGTCCTTCGGACGATAAGGCACGTTGTCCTTCGAATACGATGCCGAACTGCCGTCCTTCGCGACGTAAGCTCGCAGGAAGGTGAAATCGCCTGTGTGACGCGGCCACATAAAGTTGTCGACGTCACCGCCGAAGTTGCCGATGGATAATGGCGGCGCATACACGAGCCGTACGTCTCGCAGTTCCTTCTGCTTGATGAGCTGATAGTCATAGCCGCCGCTAAAGGTGTACACGTCGCAGCGATAGCCTGGTTGCTCGCAGGCTTCTACGAGATCCTTTTTTACCTGATCGATGGCAACGAAGCGTGCATAGCCGTCCATCTCCGGCTTGAGCGCAGCGTTGATGCGATCCGTGACGTCGCTGATCTGCTCGGTCACGTAGACACGTTGGGTTGGGTCGGCCGGCAGTTCGTCGCCCTTGGTGTGCGCGAGAAATCCGTCGTTGATCAGATTCTTTTGCGGCGTGGAGTTGTATTGCAAGGCGGAATAGCCGCAGTGGTGATTCGTCACAAGCAGGCCATCCGGCGAAACGAAGGATGCCGTACAAAACCCAAGGCTCACGACTGCATCGAGCGGCCATGACTTAAGCGTTGAGAGTTGTTTGGGATCGAGAGCCAGCCCGCGTTGTTCAAGTCGGCCAGCCAAGCCTGGCAGTTGCGGCGGCTGCCACATGCCTTCATCGGCGTACGCGTCATTCAAGTTGAATATTGTCCACGCAACGAGCATCATGCCTGCCGCCAACGAAGTCTTTAGCATTATGTCCTCAAGGGTTTTTGTGTGACTTTCGCGAACGGGCTAGCCTAACTCACTCGATTCTTCCTCGCAATCCGCCCAAAATGACAAAGTCGACATTCGTTAGGTTCGCGAAAGCTCTGCAATCGTCGTGACCAGGCTGGGCGTAAAGATTTCGCCATCCTTGTCGATATACTGCCTGAAGTGCCGCGCCATCGCGTGGCTGGCTCCTCGTTCCGGAAGACTATGATTCGAATCAGGAATTCCCTTCTGGCAAAGCCGGTCCTGTTCATTTTCGCGGGGATTGGCATCACGCTTGCCACCACCGGCGTCACGGCGGTCTCGCTGTATCAGATGAGGCTGGACGCCATGGCGCAGGCCCGCAATACCGCACAGAACCTCGTGCTCTCCCTGCAAAAGGAGACCGAGCGTAATCTCGACATCTACCAGCTTGCAATGCGGGATGTCGTGACCAGTATGGAGACCCCCAGCATCCTCCAGCTCCCTCCCGAAGTCCGGCGGCTCGTCGCTTTCAGCGCGGCCAACAGTGTAGGAGAACTGGGCGTGATATTCGCGGCAGATGCTGCTGGCAACGCCGTCCTCGACTCCCGTTCGAATCCGCCGCCAACGTTCAATGTGAGCGACCGCGATTACTTCGTAGTTCAACAACAGCAGAAAGGGACGGGGCTGTATCTCAGCAAGCCCTTCGTGCCGCGGGTGGGCAATACTGTGCAACCGTCGATAGCGCTAAGCCTGCGTCTCAATGATGCAAACCGCCAATTCGCAGGTATTGTTGCAGGTACGCTCCGGCTAAACTATTTCCATCAATTGTTCGAAGGCTCGATACTCGGCGATCACGGAACCCTCACCCTGTTGCGCACAGACGGCACTGTCCTGATGCGGCAACCGTATCACAGGGACGATATAGGCAGCACACTCGCCGGCGGCCATTCCTTTCCCCCGCTCGTGCAATCGGATCAGGGAACCTATGTCGACGTTGCTGTACTCGACCACATCGAGCGCCTGTACAGTTTCAGACGGATCGGGAAATATCCACTGGTCGTGGTCGTTGGTCTGGCGACTGAAGACATCTACGCCGGCTGGCGTAAGCGGGCATTTGCCATTGGTATGGTGACTGCCATACTGAACGCGCTTACCATCATGCTGGTTCTGATGTTCAGCGGACAATTGCGTACGCGATTCGCAATGGAACGTCAGTTGCAGACGCTGGCATGGTTCGATGCCTTGACCGGCTTGCCCAACCGGGCGCAACTCAACAAGGAAACGTTCCGTATCCTAACGAACGCCAGCCGGGATTCGTCACAGTTCGCGATACTGTTTATCGATCTGGACCGTTTCAAGCGCGTCAACGATACGCAGGGCCATTCTGCCGGTGACGAAGTGTTGAGCGAAATCGCGCGGCGTCTGCGCAATTGCGTCCGAGGTGAAGACGTGATTGGTCGCCTCGGTGGAGACGAATTTCTGGCCGTGCTGCAAAACTGTGACGTACATAGGGCGGCCCACGTAGCCGGGCGGATCCTGCAGGCCCTGTACCAACCTATCACCGTCAACGCAAAATACGACACCAGCATCACGCTGAGTGCGAGCATCGGCGTCTCACTGTATCCACACGACGGACAGGACGCCGATACCCTGCTGCGTAATGCAGACATGGCAATGTACAAGGCGAAGAGCACGGGACGCAACCAGGTGCATTTCTATGCTCCCCTGTATGAGCGTCAGGCCAAAGAACAGCTCGAACTGGAAATCGCGCTGCAACGTGCCTTGCAAGGGAGAGGCCTGAGCGTTGCCTACCAGCCCAAGGTCGATGTGACGGGAGCACTGCATGGGGCCGAGGCCCTGGTTCGGTGGCACGACGAGAAACTCGGGATCGTTCCACCGGACCGCTTCATTGCCATCGCGGAAGAAAGCGGCCTGATTGCAAAACTGGATGCCTGGGTGCTGGACGAGGCTTGCCGTCAACTCGCTGAGTGGCGCGCCGTGGGAATCAACGTACCCAACATATCCGTGAATGTCTGTGCCGCCGACTTCAAGCGTCCAGACTATCCAGGCTTTATCGCGCACACCTTGCGAGTTCATGGTCTGAAGCCTGCCAGCCTCATCCTGGAGATGACCGAGCGAGTCATGTTTGACGAGTCGGCCGATGGTATTCATACGTCGCTCGAGGCGATCCATGCCCTTGGAATAGCGCTGTCGATCGATGACTTCGGTACAGGCTACTCGTCGCTGACCTATCTGCACCGGTTCCCCGTCAAAGAGCTCAAGATTGACAGAAGCTTTGTGCGGGGTATCGGGGTCGACGCAATGGCCGAATCTCTGGCACAGACTGTCATAAACATTGGCAACATGTTGAAGCTGAGTGTCGTCGCTGAAGGCGTAGAAACGCCAGCACAGCGCGATTTTCTGCATCACCACGGCTGCCTAATGTACCAGGGTTATCTGTACTCGCCGCCGCTGCCGCCGGAAGACTTTGCGCGCTGGGTGGAAAAGCATCGGCAGCAAACACCGGCTGGTGGATCGGGCTAAGGTTTCGTGACCGGGGCATGCAGCTTCTGCAACTCGGAACGGCGCCAGTCCGCCGGCGTCATGCCCATGTGTTGAGTGAAGGCGCGCCTGAATGCAGCCACGGACTTGTAGCCGACGTTCTCGGCCACGACCTCGGTGGAAACGCCTGGCCGTTTCAGCTCATTGGCGGCCAACGCCATTCGGACATCGGTCAAAAGGTCATTGGGCGAGCGTCCCACCTTCTCCTGAAAGTGACGAATCAGTGTCGCGCGCGACATGCTGCAGAGGTCGGCTAATGTGGACAGGGTCCACTCGCGTGCCGGCTCGTTGAATATGACCGCGAGTGCCGGGGCTAGACGCGGATATCCAGCGAGTGCCAGTAGCCCGGTGGCGGCTTCGTCGGACTCGCTGGCCATGCGTAGCGCCAGCGCGAAAAGAGCCGCCGACAGCGCGTTCATCATCGCGTAGCCTCCCAGGTTGCCCAGGTTCGATTCCCCCCGCATCAGCGCCACGAGGCCGTTCAGTTGGGCAGGCGTCTCGCCGTCACCGGAACCCTCGGCGGTCGATGTTCGGATGACAAGCCGAGTAGGCAGATACGCGCGAACAAACCGGTCATGTGGCGGCGCCAAAACGATTCGGCCGCAGAGCATGTCAAGGCGCTCGCCAGTCCCTTTATTTTCGCTAATGATCAGATTTAAGCCTTCACGTTGACGTGCAGGCTTCGGCCGCGCCCCACTGCCGTCATGAAGGATATGGGCGGAACCGTGCGTCAACATGACGATGTCGCCGGCGCAAAGGTTCTGCGGCCTGCCGGTGCCGGGCGTCTCCAGGATGGCGGACCCGCTGAGCACGATGTGATAGGGCATCTCGCCTGCATCCGAATCGCCGTAGACGACCTGCCAGGGTGCGCCATACGAGCATCGAAGTTCCAGTTGGCCGCGCACGGTCATCATGCCGAGCAGGCGGCTGAGCCAATCCAGTGGAGGTGACATGTTTTGCCTCAGATGATACTTTTGAGCATTTTATTGATAATTTACGGTCTCAACAAGCTCATTATGTCGCTCTAAAGTGGAGGCTCCTAACCACCACTGAATGAGGTCCATCATGAGTCGCATCGCTATCCCCGCTGTTACGAACGCCACTGGCGCTACCGCCGATGTCTATGCACAAGTCCGGAAAATCGCCGGCGGCAGCGTGCCTAACCTGTTCGCGGCGCTGGGCCATCTCGCTCCCGCAACATTGAGCGCCGCGTTGAACGCCGAAGGTGCGCTGGCGTCCAGCAGTCTGAGCAAGCAGGATCTGGAAACTATCAAGCTGCTCGTTAGCGAGCAGACCGGCTGTGACTACTGTGTCGCCGCGCACGCGATGTTGGGGAAGATGGTCGGCCTGTCGCCCGAAGCACTCAAGCAGATTCGCGCAGGTCAGGCGACGGGAGATGCAAAGCGCGATGCGCTTGTCCACTTCGTGCTGAATCTGCAGACCACGCGCGGCACGATCAGCGAAAGCGAATTTGCGGCCATTCGTGCTGCCGGCTACAGCGACACGCAACTGGCCGATATCTCGTTGACTATCGCCATGACGATCTTCACTAACACGTTCAACCGCATTAACGACACCGACGTCGATTTTCCGCCGGTCAAGTGACACCCGCGTTGCCGGGCGGATAGCTCATGCAATGGCGCACCGCCCGCTACGCGTATGTTCTCAGGCAGACGGCTGGATTCCTGCCTCGCAGTACTAACTAACCTTTAGCTGAATGTGAGGAAATCATGTCTCAAGTTGAACATTTCGATACGTTGATTCTCGGCAGTGGGCAAGGCGGTAAGCTGTTGGCGTGGCATCTGGGCCGATCCGGACAACGCGTGGCCGTGGTCGAACGGCAGTGGGTAGGCGGCTCCTGCCCCGCCGTCGCTTGCTTGCCTAGCAAGAACGAAATCTGGAGCGCGCGAGTTGCGCATCTGACGCGAAATGCTGCTCAGTTTGGCATGACGACGGGTCCCGTCTCCGTCGACATGGCAAAAGTGCGCGAGCGCAAGCGCGGCATGATCGAAAGAGAAGCAGCGTTTCATGTGCAGGCGTATGCGTCGAGCGGCGCTGAATTGATTATGGGCGTTGGCCGGTTTGTCGGACCGAAGACGATCGAGGTTCAACTCAATGATGGCGGTACGCGCACGCTCAGCGGTGATCAAGTGGTGGTGAACGTAGGCACGCACGCCGCGATTCCTGATGTGCCGGGACTGGGCGCCGCCGAGCCGTTGACCCATATCGGGGCGCTGGATCTTGACTACGCGCCGTCGCATCTCGTCGTGCTGGGTGGCGGTTATATCGGCATTGAGATGGCGCAGGCTTATCGCCGCTTCGGCAGCCGTGTGACAATCGTCGAGCGCGGGTCCCGGCTGATGAGTCGCGAAGACGCGGACGTTAGCGAAGAGATGATGCGCATTGTCCGGGCGGAAGAGATTGACGTTGTGCTGGGTGCCGAAGTGATCGGTGTCGAAGGCCGCTCCGGAACGCAGGTCCGCATTGTCGTGCGCATGGCTTCAGGAGAGCAGACGATTGATGGCAGCGACATTCTTGTTGCGTCAGGACGCATTCCGAACACGGCCGACATCGGCCTGGAGCAGGCAGGCATCCAGCTTGACGAACGCGGATACATTCGCGTGAACGACCGGTTGCAAGCGTCGGCGCCAGATGTCTGGGCGATCGGTGAAGTCGCGGGCAGTCCGCAGTTCACGCATGTATCGGTCGATGACTTCAGGATCGTGCGCGACAACATGGCCGGCGGAAATCGCAGAACGTCCGACCGTCTGGTTCCGTACACGCTGTTCACCGATCCGCCGCTCGCGCGCGTGGGCTTGAGCGAAAGCGATGCGCAGCGCGACGGCATCGCGGTACGTGTCGCGACGCTGCCGATGAGCAACGTGCTGCGAACGGAAGCAACGGATGAAACACAGGGCTTCATGAAGGTCCTCGTCAGCGCGAACGATGATCGCATTCTGGGCTTCACGATGATCGGCTCGGAAGCGGGAGAAGTGATGGCCGCGATGCAGACGGCGATACTCGCTGGGCTTCCATATCAGACGCTCCGCGATGCGGTCATCTCGCACCTGACTTTCGCTGAAGGATTCGGGCCGCTTCTGTCGAACGTGCCTGCGAGAGCAACGGAATGAGGACCGTAGGCGGCTAGGTCAAGGCAAAAAGCGCTTGTTGTGCGAAGCCCGTCAGAGATCGACGGGCTTCTCGCGTGGCGTACGCTCAACCCGGAAGCTGGTCACTCGTGCTGCATTCTTTTCGACTTGCGCGTATTTTTTTGCGCGGCATTTATATCGATGCGTTTAATCTTGCCCTGCCTTGAATAAGTCGCGCAGGTCGAGAAAAAATGTCAGCCGACGAGCAAGTACAAATCATCAGGATTCAAGAAGATAATCGTGTTTTCGTGGACATGCCCGACGACGCGAGCAACCCATGCCTTTCATGTGGAGCTTGCTGCAAGCACTTCAGGATTTCCATGTACATCGGCGAGATGGCCGGTCACGGCGGGACGGTTCCAGATGAACTCGTGAGCAAGGTCAACCCAGTCATCGCATGCATGAAGGGTACCGAAGCCGGGGCTGGGCGATGCGTTGCGTTGCTGGGTGAAGTGGGGAAACCGGGAATTGGCTGCGCCATCTATGCGCAGCGACCCACGCCGTGTCGAGAGTATCGCGTATGGCTTGAAGACGGGTCTCCCAATCCTGATTGTCAGCGCCTCCGCGCGAACATTGGATTGCCGCCACTTCAGGCCACTTGTTGCACACACGCACAAGCTTCGTGGCTTTAATCTTCGAGGACAGCGTCTGACCTTAGCCCAAAGTAAGACGCCGTAATCGCCAGCCGGCCATTTACCTTTCCGCAACTTTCACCGAAGTTGTCTTTAGCTGAGGGATTCTCCACACTCCTCTCAAACGTATCTAAATGTAACTTAGTGTTTCTAGCCGTAAATCACCGCAAGCTGAAACGTGCGCCTGTACCCGCGTACGAGGCATCAGTGCGCCACGCGATCGCGGTAATAAACACGGCGGATCGTTCACCGAGGGAATTGAAGAACATGAACGAGGGCGACACGCTAAGCCTCATCAGGGAGGTCAACCTGTCCTATGTCATGCTGGCCCAGCGTCTGCTTCGCGAGGACAGGCTGATCGGCATGTTCCGGCTCGGGCTGTCGGCGCAAAGCGCCGAGCTTCTTGCGACGCTCACCCTCGCGCAAGTGGTCAAGCTCGCTGCGTCCGATCAGTTGCTGTGCCAGTCTCGTCTAAACAACCACACCATCCTGTCTACATTGACTCAATCCGACGGACACGTAGATGTGACGCCCGCGCATACGGCGATCCTGCTCGCCAGTCAAAAGGCTGAACAATTCGTCTAAGGAGGATTCCTGAATTTCGAGTACCGGGTTCCAGTTTCTTGAATCACCTAGCCTCCCCGTGCCAATACCTCGTCGGGCGCATGCGTGACAATCGATTTCAACGCCACCCGCGCCTCGGCCAATTTGCCGAGATCCGGCGTGGGCCGTCGCAACGCGTCGTCACGGCTGAACGCGCTTTCAAGCGCCTGAGCGATATCCAGGACGCGGCGGTCGCCGCGAAACGGCCCCACGAGCTGGAGCCCGAACGGCAGGCCGGCATGATCCGCCCCGCACGGCAACGACAGCGCGGGATTCGTCAACAAGCTCACGACATACGTCAACCCAAGCCACCGATAGTAGTTTTCGAGCGGACGTCCATCCATTTCCGCGAGATAAGGCCTTTGCCAGGGAAATGGCGAAACCGGGCAGGTTGGCGAGACGATCAGGTCGTAGCGATCGAACATCGCCTGAAAACGGCGGAATATCCGGGTTTGCTCGGCATGTGCCCACACCGCGTCACCGAGCGACATGGCGAGTCCCATCTCGTAGTTGGTCCGAGTGTTCGATCCCAGCAGGTCAGGATCGCGCTCGTAGATCTCCTTGAAGCTCGCGATAAAGTTCTGCGCGCGGAGCACGTCGAAGCAGCGGTCCACCTCGCCCAACTCCAATTTCACCGGTTCGCATACCCCGACGTAACGCGACAGTGCGGCGATCTTCGCGCGAAAGGTCTGCCGCGTCGCGTGAGATACCTCACATGCATCGAAGTCTTCTGTGTAGCCGATTCGCAGCGTGTTGAGATCGACTTCACGTGCCCGAAGGATCGTCCGGAAATCGCACTCGACCCCGAGCGGCTCGCCATCGTGCAAGCCCACCATCGCCGCCAGTTGCAAACGCGTGTCCGCAACATCGCGACCCATCGGTCCCGATACCGACAGCGGCGACCAGCCGAGCAACCGCGTATCGCCCGGCACAAGGCCTGGTGAAGGCCGAAAGCCCACGATACCGCAAAGCGCCGCAGGGATGCGCAGTGAGCCGCCCGTATCGGTACCCGTGCACAGCGGCAGCATGTCCGTTGCCAAAGCAACTGCGGAGCCGCCCGACGAGCCTCCCGCGTTCAACGCAGGATCGAACGGATTGCCGGTGGCGCCCCAGACGGCATTGCGTGTATTGGCGCCTGCGCCCATTTCCGGCGTATTGGTCTTCGCGGTCAGAATCGCCCCCGCTGCACGCAAACGCGCGACCATCGCACTATCGTGCAACGGCACGTTGGCGTGGAAAATCGGTGAACCGTAGGTCGTCAGTAAGCCTGCGGTCTCCTCCAGATCCTTCACGCCAAGCGGCAAACCGTGCAACAGGCCCAACTTTTCGCCGCGCATGACGGCCTGTTCCGCGACGCGTGCTTCACTACGCGCATGCTCGAAACGCGTTGCCGCAAGGGCATTGACCGCTGGGTTGAGCGCATGCATCTGCGCGATGCACGCTTCGAGCAGTTCGACCGGCGAAACCTGACGGCTTGCGATCAGTCGTCGGGCGTCCACCGCCGACAAGGTGTTCAAGGCAAGGGAATCCATATTCACTCTTTAACGGCCGACTATCGGCTCTCCGCGACCCGGTCCACAGTAGCGCAAGGTCACAGCGTCAGCCCGATTTCATCTGAAGCGGGCTCTCAGCGGCCAGCCATTGGTTCACATATTCGACCACCGCATCCCGCGTGTTCTCCAGATGACTGCGGGTCTGTGAATACACGGCTTCGGCGTCGCCCGCCTCGTATGCTGCCAGAAGTGCCGCATGTTCGCTGTTGTTCGATGCCATGATGTCCTCGTTCACATGCATCGAAAGACTCACGTACGGACGGGCCGCACGCGAAAGCGACTCAGCGATATCGAATAAGCGCGTTTGCGCCTGACTCTTCACGAGGCTTTCGTGGAACGACTCGTTGAGCAGCGACCACTCCTCCGGAGAACGCGTGGCCACCATGGCCTCGTGGCTGCGTTTCGCGGCCTCGAGATCGGCGGCCGTAATGCGCACGCAGGCGCGTTGCGCAAGCATGGGCTCGAGCATCATCCGCAGTTCATAGATGCCTGCCGCGTCCGCCACTGTCAGTCCTCTCGTCAATACACCCTTATTCGTGTCGATCGATACAAGCCCTTCCGCCCGCAGGTCACGAAACGCCTCGCGTACCGGTGTCGTGCTGACATGAAGGCGCTTCGCCACCTCTTCCTGGCGCAGGTGCGTGTTGGCCGGATAAAGGCCTTGCAGGATCTCCGCCCGCAACGTGCTCAGCACATATTGTTGAGCTGTCCGATAGAATCTGGCCAATGCTTACCCCAGTACCGTTTCGATCCATGCGGCCGTTTGCAGGGTCTGTAAATCGTCGCCCTGTCTGCCGAGCACCTGAAAGCCCAATGGCAGACCGCTTTGCGAGCGTCCTGAGGGGACCGTGACGGCGGGCACACCAAGCAGACTCCAGGGCGCGCAGAAGGTCGCGTCGCCGGTGTCGGCCAGACCTTCGGGTGCTGGGCCGGTCGCCGGGACGGTCACAATCGCGTCGCAACCGTCAATCCAGGCCTCGTACTCGTTGCGCATCCTCGCCTGCAGTTCCAACGCCGCCGCATACTTCTCGGCCGGGACCGCCGCGCCCGCCGTCGTCAACGCGCGCATATGCTGGCTGATCAGGTCAGGATGCTCCGCCGCCGCGGGCCCGACCGCGCGCGCCGCCTCCACCTGCAAGATAGTCTGCAACGCGTCGAGCATCGACGGCATGCTGTCAAACGGGTCCAATTCGACAAGCGTCGCACCGGAGGCCTGCAGCCGTGCGAGCGTTGCTTCGAAATTGGCCTTCTGTTCGTCGCTCACACGCTCCCAGAAAGGCGTTCGTACGACACCCATTTTGCTCGGCCGCCGCACCGTAAAGTATTCGCTCCACGCATTGAGATCCGCAATCGCGTCGGGATTGGCGTCCACGAACAGTGCGTGGCAAACCGCAGCACCTTCCACCGTGCGGGCAAAAAAACCAATGTGATCGAGCGAAGGCGCTAACGGATGCACGCCCACCGAAGGCACCTTACCGTGGCTCGGTTTATAGCCGACCACGCCACAAAACGCGGCCGGCCGGATCACCGAGCCCACCGTCTGCGTGCCGATGGCAAGCGGCACGATGCCGGCCCCGACTGCCGCCGCCGAACCGCTCGACGAACCGCCGGGCGTATGAAGCCGGTTCCATGGATTCACCGTCGGTCCCGGTTCGCGCCAGGCAAACTCGGTCGTCACCGTCTTGCCGAATACGACACCGCCGAACGCCTTGATACGGTCGACAATCCACGCGTCCTCAGTTGGCCTGAATCCCGCGTAAATCGGCGAACCGTAGGTGGTGGGCATGTCCTTGGTTGCCATCAGATCCTTCACGCCGATCGGCACGCCTGCGAGTGGCTTTGCCGCAGCGCCTCCGGTCTCATAAGCATCAGGGCGGTAGACAAAGGCCTTCAACCAGGGTTCGCATTCCTGCGCGCGGCGCTGCGCCGCTTCAAGTCGTGCGCGACAAGTTTGCTCATTGCCACGACTCGCCATCAGCCCAGCAACGAATGAGTCCGTTTTTGCGCTCATTTTGCAGTGGCCTTGGCAAAGGAATCGTCTACCGCGCTGTCGTACGTCACGCTGCCGGGCTTGATATTGCCGATGTACTCCTGCAGGTCCAGCGCATTGCGGAATGCCTGCTCGGAGATCTCAGGCGTCGGAGCATAGATTTTCTGGCTGGTCAGGCGGTCGACTGCACTCTCCACGATTTTCTTGTCGAGCGTCGGAAACTCGGCAACGGCCACCGCTTTTGCCATGTCGGGTGATTGCTGGATCAGCGCTTCTGCCTGGGCAATGGACTTCACGAAGGCCGCCACCATCGCCGGCTTCGACTTGATCGTGGCAGCTAGCGTATCCATCGTCGAAAAGGCGTAGCCGCCGGGATACGCTTTGGGAAACGCATAGATCACCTTGTAGCCCGAGGCGATGCCCTGATCCACTTGCGGCTCGTAAAGCGCGGCGGCAGCGGCGCGTCCCGCTGTGACGGGCGCGAGCTCGGTGCCGATCTGCACCGTATTCAGATTTACGTCAGCAAGCTTCTCCTGCTTGATCAAGCGCTGCAACAGATAGGTGCTGGTCGTAGGCGGCAGCGCCGTCGAGACCGTTTTACCCCCCAGATCGGCCTGACTCTTGAGTGCGGAATCCGGTGGCGCGATGACCCATACCGGCACCCCGGCCACGACGTTAGCCACGTTGACAAGCGTCGCACCCTTCAGATTGGCCAGCGCGGCCGTCATCGGATCCTGCAGGGAGAAATCGGCATGGCCGCCGATCACGGCAGCCACACCCTGCGCGCCGCTGCCCGCCGTCACTTTCTGCACATCCAGACCATTCTGCGCAAAGAACCCTTTGTCCATCGCAACATAGAGCGGCAGGTACATGATGGACTGGAACGCCTGATAGACGACGACCTTCTCCGGCGCGGCGACTGCCGGTTGCGTTGCGGCCGCTGCTGCGGCGAGCAACGCGCCCCTAGCCAAGACCTGTTTGAACCCGTTTGCGACGAGCCTGTTGCGCAACGATCTGTTTTGCACTGACATGAATGACTGCTTCATCGTTTCGTTTTCCATGAAATGATCCGATTTTCCGCGAGTTGAACGATCCAGGAGAGCAGCGTCGCCATCAACGTCAAAATGATGATGCCGAGCCAGACCGTATTGAGGTCGAACAGCGAGCCGGCCACAAATACCGCGTGACCGAGGCCAGATTGGGATGCAATGTACTCACCGACGACAGCGCCGATCAACGCGAAGCCGATATTCACGCGCAGCGTGGAGAAAATCCACGGCAACGCCCCCGGCACGATCAGCTTGCGAAAGATCATGCCCGGTTTCGCATTGAATGAACGAAACAGGTTCAACAGGTCAATGTCGACCTCGCGCGCGGCCGCGCACGAAGAAATCATGGCCACTGCGAAGGTGGAGATGCCGGCTAGCCAGACTTTCGAAGTCATGTCCGAACCGAACCAGATAACGATCAGCGGTCCGAGCGCAATCTTTGGAATACTGTTTAGGATTACTGCGAACCCTTCCGTGACACCGGCGACGCGCGGCACGAACCACAGCAGTAGACCGAGCGCGATCCCCAGCCCGCTGCCAATCACGAGCCCGAGGACTGTTTCGATAAGGGTGGTGAGCGTGTCCGGCACCAGCGTACCCTGCGTCAGCCCGATGTCCGCAGCCTTGTAGATGCCGAGCGGCGAGCCGAACAACTGACCGTTGATCCAGGCATGCCCGGCGGCCACCTGCCAGAACACCACCAACGCGACCATGATCAGCGTGACGACCGTACCCGTGGCCGCCCGGCTCTTCAAACGTTTGGCGCGTGGCCGCTGGCGCGCTGCGCCTGCTGAAATTACTGCGTCACTCATGTCGACGCTCCCGCATGATGGATGGTATTACTGCGCAGTCCGCCCCAGATTCGCTTATGCAAGGTACGGAACTCCGGCGCCTCGCGGGCCGATACGGCTGTGCGCGGACCTTGGGTCGAAAGCTTGACGTCAACCGAGTCTTCGATGCGCGCCGGCCGCCCGCCGAGCAGGATCACACGATCGCTCATGGCAATCGCTTCCTCGATGTCGTGCGTGACCAGCACGACGCTCGTACCAGTGCTTTGACGCAGCGACATCACGTCGTCCTCAAGCGCGAGCCGCGTCTCATAGTCGAGCGCCGAGAAGGGTTCGTCAAGCAGCACAAGGGTGGGATCGACAAGCAAGGTCCGGGTCAACGCCACCCGCTGCCGCATGCCGCCGGATAACGCCTGCGGATACGCATCGAGCACCGAGGTGAGACCATAGCGCGCCAGCATGTCGCGGGCACGCTCGATATCGGCGCGCGTCACCTTTCTGTAAAGCTCGATGCCAAGCAACGCGTTTTGCAGTACTGAACGCCACGGCATCAATAAATCTTTCTGCAGCATGTAGGCGATGCGGCCCCTGGTGCCGTCCGGACGCGCACCGATTTCAATGCGGCCCGCCTGCGCGGTGAGCAAACCCGAAATGAGGTTGAACAGCGTGCTTTTGCCTGCACCGCTGCGGCCGACGATCGAAACGATCTCGGCCGGCCCTACGCTGAAGTTAAGACTCGAAAACAACGCGGTCTGTACGCCGTCGTCGGTTTCGAATCCATGATTGAGCCCCGCTACGATCAAGCTTGCGCCTGCTTCGGGCTGACTCGAAGGCGCGGCCATTGCAGAATCCACTGGCATCATCCTGTTCGGTGAGTACGTTGGCATGCTCAAAACCCGGTGCGGCAGGTTTTGCGGACGAACGTACCCCACCAGGCTCGCAATCAGGGAGCCTGCAAGGTGCCAGAAAGTCGCTCAACGAGCTGTGCCGGAATCGGTTGTGCACAATGCACAATGAGCGAAAAAAAAATGCTCCACAACTCGAAATAAAAAAAACGCTCACTCCGCCTCGTCCAGACCAATGTCGACGCACGCTGCCGCCTGATTGATCTTGCTGGTGGAAATATAGTCGACACCGGTCTTCGCAATCGCGCCGATGGTGGCGAGGCTGATGCCGCCGGATGCCTCCAGCAAGACGCGGCCGCTGACGATTTCGACCGCGCGGGTCATGTCCTCGACCGACATGTTATCGAGCATGATCACGTCCACGTTCGCGGCGAGCGCTTCCTTGACCTGCTCCAGACTCTCGCATTCGACTTCGAGCTTCGTCAGCACCGGCAACTGCTTGCGGGCGCGCTGCACGGCCTTGGCGATGCCGCCGCACACAGCGATGTGGTTGTCCTTGATCATCACGCCGTTGTCGAGGCCGAGCCGGTGGTTCAGGCCACCGCCGCAGGTGACCGCATGCTTTTCGAGCATGCGCAAACCCGGCGTGGTCTTGCGCGTATCGATCAGGCGCACTTTGGTGCCGGCCACGGCCGCCACATACTGCTCGGTCAGGTTCGCGATACCCGATAGGCGCTGCACGATGTTGAGCGCCGTGCGCTCCGCCGTCAGCACGCTGCGCGCCGTGCCGCTCACGTCGAGCATCACCGTGCCGCGCTCGATCTTGTCACCGTCCTTGACTCGCACAGACACTTCGAGCGTCGGGTCATAGCGCTTGAAGATGCGCGCGGCGACGTCGACACCCGCCACAATCAGCGTCTCGCGTGCGTTCATAAAGAATGCGCCGGTCTCGTGCGCTTCGATCATCAACTGCGCGGTCAGGTCGCAATAGCCGATGTCCTCGGTCAACCAAAGGTCGATCAGGCGATCCGTCTGAAATACGTCGTACATGTTGTCTCTGCCTTTCCTGAAAGAAATAAAATCAGTGTTTCACAAAACGTGACGGACCGCTCAGCGATGCTTCAGGCGCCGGTCGGCCATCATCAACAAGCCATTGCATGAGAGGGCAAACACCGTGAGAAACAGGGCGACCGCCATGATCGTGCGGATATCTCCGAGGTTCATCGCGCTCGTCAACAGATAGCCGAGCCCGCGCTGCGAAGCGAACATTTCGCCGATCAACACGCCCAGCAACGTCAGGGAAAAACCGAGCCGCAAGCCGGACACGACTTCGGGAATAATCGCCGGCAGCACGACGTGAACAATCGTGCGGGCAAGCGACAGACGCATGGCTTTCGACGCACGCAGGTAGACCGGCCGCATCTCGCGAATCGCGTTCATGGTGAACATCAGGATCGGAATCAGCCCGTGCATGACGCCAAAGGCCACTTTGGCCGACAGACCCAACCCGAACACCAGCAACACCAGCGGATACAACGTGACCTTGGGAAGCGAATACAGGTTCAGCAAAATCGGCTCCGCGACCACGCCGGAGAGGCGGTTCACACCGAGCACCACGCCGAGCGCCACCCCACCGGCGAGCGCGATAACAAGCGCGTAAGCCAGGGCTCTCGCGGTCTCGCCCACGTTGCCCCAGAACGCCGTGGTACCGAGCATCTGGGCCAGCGCCTGCACGGCACTCCATGGCGAACACAGCGAACTGTTGCCGACGGCCCAGTGCAGGCACTGCCAGCACACGACAACGGCCAGCGCAACCAGCAACGAATCGACGAATCTCTTCATGGCGAATTCTCCTGGTGTTCGCATGCTCAGCGTCGCCGGCGCGCCTGAAACCGCTGATCGATGCGGTTCAGCACGACGTTCACGAGCGTGACCAGCACGAGCACGAACAGCATCAGCGAATACATGTCGTCGTTCTGGAAGTTGTTATACGCATAGCCGATTGCATAGCCGATCCCCGAGCCCGACAGGATGAATTCCGAGGCAATCACGCCGATGAACGCATAGGCCACCGACAGCTTCACGCCGGTGAACAGATACGGCAGCGTGGCAGGCAGCTTGATGTAGATGGCCGAGCGCCAGCGCGAGAGCCGCATCACCTGGGCGCTTTTATGCAACGCGCGCGGAATCCGATCCAGCCCGTTCAGCGTCGCCGTGATCATGGTCACGACTGAGAGCATCACGGCAATCGCGATGATCGGCAGCGAGCCAATGCCAAAGATGACGATGAAGACCGGATAAAAGATGAAGGTGGGAATCGCGTAGTAGCTCGATAACAGCGGTTCGATCGAGCGGCGCACCGATGGCAGCGCGTGAATTCCAAGCCCCAGCACGAACCCAAGCAGCACCGAGACAATCGAGGCGACGACGATATTGACCAGGCTCGTCACGATGTCGTGATCGAATTTGCCGCCGCGCAGCAGGTCAATGCCGTGCGTAACCATCGCAGACGGCGGAATCAGTACGCTGGATGGAATGATGCCGCTGCGGCACAGCAACTCGACCAACACGATAAAGCCGGCCACTACAGCAATACGGATCAGACTTTCGGCCTTCACTTCGAACTCCCAGGCTCGTATGCAAACAACCGGGCGCACCCACACGCACCGTGCGCCTAGTGAGCGCCCATCACCTTCAGCGATTCGACGCGCAGCTTTTCCCACAAACGGGCGTTGATCTCGCCAAAACGCGGCGTTGAAACGACGCGGCTGTCGCGCGAACGCTCCCAGCCCGTTTCGACGATGTCGATAAACAAACCCGGCCGCGCCGACATCACGCCAACCCGGTCAGAGAGCATCGCGGCCTCATCGAGTGCATGCGTGATCAGCAGCACCGTCGCTGAAGTTTCGCGCCACAGGCGCAGCAACTCGTCGCCCATCAGCAAGCGTGTCTGCTGGTCGAGCGCGCCGAACGGCTCATCGAGCAAAATGAGGCGCGGTTGCAGCACCAACGTTCTGGCGATACACACGCGCTGCCGCATGCCGCCCGACAACTGCGACGGGTACGCGTTGGCGAAGTCCTTCAGTCCCATGAAGCCAATCGCGTAGTCGACGCGGCGCTTGATCTCGGCGCCATCGACGCCCGCCATGCGTAGGCCGAACGAAATGTTGTCGCGCAGATTCAGCCACGGAAACGACGCATCCTCCTGGAACACGACGCCCACGCCGTCGGGGACATCCTTCACGGGCTGACCTTCAAACGTGACGGTGCCGGAACTCGGCTTGGAGAGCCCGGCAATCGCTTCGAGCAAAGTGGATTTGCCGCAACCTGACGGCCCCACCACGGAGAAGAATTCGCCGCGCGTCAGGGTGAGATCGATCGGACCGAGCGCATGAAACAGCTCCTTCGAATCGTTCTTCGCGAAGTAACGGGTGACGCCTGCGAGTTCAACATGCGCCTCGGGCGACGCGGGCGCTCGCTGAGTGGGCGATTCCACTACCTGCAGCGTGGGATGCGAGGGTCGTGCCTTCATAGCGTGCTCTTGGCTTTCAGGTCAGCCGGCAGGAAGCTGGTGTCCACCAGCTTCGACCAGTCGACATCGCCATTCAGTTCGCCAATCAGTTTCAGGCCGTCGGTCATGCGGTCCAGTTCGGCACGGGTGAATTCGCCGTCGCTCCACATGCGCGACTTGACCATATTGTTCACGGCTTCGCGCGCGATGTCGGGCGTGAGCTTGAAACTCGTCTGCAGCAGCGTGGCGGCACTGGCTGGGTCCGCGTATACGGCGTCCACGCCTGCGCGGCGGCCTGCAATGATGGCGCGCAGTTCGTCGGGATGCGTCTTGGCAAATTCGCGGGTGGTGATGCCGACCGAGGTGGTCATCGGCTGCAGGACATCGCCAGCGCGATAGACGGTGCGGTAATTGGCCTTGCGCACAATCGACAGCGGTTCGATCAGCACCGCGCCGGAGACCGCGCCCTGTTCAAGCATCGTCAGGCCGTTGACATAGCCACCCGAAGCGACCCGGGTCACCTTGCTGGCGTCGACGCCCTTTTGCTTGAGCACCATCAGCAAGAGCATTTCGGAGACGCCTTTGGGCGACGTGATCGCGACCTTCTTGCCTGGCAGATCCGCAACCGTTTGCACGTTGGTACTCGGCATCGTAACCATCGAGGCTTCGGCAACGCTGCGCGTGCCGACATTGACGATGACCAGGTCGAGCCCCTGGCGTTGCGCGGCCAGCGCCGCCGCTACCGCGACTTCGCCATACGGCGTCTTGCTGGCGAGAATGTTGCGCACGGTCGTCCCGCCGCCGCCCGAGGTGAGAATGCCGGTGATATCGACGCCGGCCTTCTTGAACAGGCCCTTGTCCATCGCGACCGCATACGGAAGGCCGTAGAGGCTGCTGCCCCACTGTGTGACGGAGATTTCATCGGCCTGCGTTGCCGGCCCGTAGAGGAGGCTGGCCGCCGATAGCACAAGGCACGCACCGAGTGTTGCGCAGACCCGCTTGACGAACCACTTCATATAGATCACTCCCGACCAGGAAAGCGGACAACTGTAGCCTCGCGGGCTTCCAGCACAAACACGCCGCATCGCAAATGATAGTTACACGCCATAAATGCACGCTGGGCGGGATCATCCCATGCCTCGCGCACGATGCACAACTCACGCCACGGCACGACTTTAACGCCGTGTGCGGGTCACGAGGTCAATGCACTCGGCCAAATCCGCTGCCGCGCTTTGCTGATTGCGGCTGTTCCGTTCGACGAGCCCGACCTCGCGAATGAAGGTGTCATCGCCAAGCGGCAATGCGGCTACCGTCTTCGGCACGTGGAGCCCTGCCGCCTGCGGCACGATTGCGACGCCGACGCCGTGCGCCACCAGCCCGACAATGCCCTGCAATTCGTCGAGTTCGACGACGTCGTTGACTGTCATACGAATTCTGCGCAGAAAGCGCTCGACTAGCCTGCCGCCGAACGAATTGCGATCGTAGCGGATGAATGGTTCGGATTTGAGCAGCGAACGCCACGGGCGATCGGCCAGCTCGCGCGGCGCGAGCAAAACGAAAGGCTCTAACGTCAGCGTACGCCACTTCAATTCAGACGGCAGCGCGAACGGCGGCTTGATGATCACCGCCACATCCACCTCGCCGGAATCCACCTGCGCCAGCAGATTGAGCGAGACTCCCGGAATGACCCGAATGCGCCAGCCCGGCGAGTCCTGGCGAAACCGTTGGATCGCGCTGACCAGAAACGACCCCTGTGCCGACGCGATCGCGCCCACCCGCAGCAAGCCCGACTGTTCCGCCGCGCCGCCCCGGTCGGCAAGCCGCGCGTAGACCGAGAGCAGTTCTTCCGCCACTTCGACGGTCTGCTTGCCCGCTGCGTTGAGCGTCGCCGAGCGGCCGGTTCGATCGAACAGCGCGAATCCCAGATCCTCTTCCAGACGCTGGATCTGCGCGCTCACCGCTGACTGCGTCAAACCGATGTGCGAGCCGGCGCCCGCAAACGTGCCGTAGCGCACTACCGCCAGGAAGGTCTTGAGCTCGCGCATCATGATGGGATTGATCGATTTTATTGTCGCTGAGGCGACAATATATAACGCTATCGATCAGGCCGCGCGGTGCCGGCTTTCTCAGAGCACTCCGCCGTAGGCCGTTTCCGCGCACCCCGTCACACCGGGTCGAACGGCAAACACATGCCCATCGCTTTCATTCGCGCCTGCATCCGGGCGGATCGTGGTGATGAACAGCGTGTCGAGCTCGCGGCCGCCGAATGCGCACATCGAAGGCTTCATGGCCGGCAATTCGATTTGCCGGTCCAACTTGCCCTGCGGCGTGAAACGCAGCACCCGGCCCGCGTCGTTGGCGCAGATCCAGTAACAGCCGTCAGCGTCCATCGCTGCGCCATCAGGGCGGCCCACGTAGTGATGCAGATCGGCGAAGAGGCGCCGGTTGTGCGGCTCGCCCGTTTCACCGTCGTAGTCGAATGCCCAGATGAGGCGTCGTGACGTATGCGAGTCGGAGAGGTACATGATGGCGCCGTCAGGCGACCATGCGAGACCGTTCTGTACGATCAGTCCGTCAATGATGGGTGCCGACAGCGTGCCCGCTGTATCGAAGCGGAACAATTCACCGGCCGGTCGCGCAGTGGGATTGTCCTGCACCATCGTGCCCGCCCAGAAACGCCCCTGACGATCGCAACGGCCATCGTTAAAGCGCATGTCCGGCAGCGGGAACACGGGCGCAGCCAGCTTGCGTACTTGCGCCTGAAGCAGCTCCGCGCCAGCGCCTTCTCCTGTATCGGGCAGCGTGACGGAAAACAACCCCGTTTCAAGGCCGGCCAAGAGGCCGCCTGCGCGTCCGAAGGCGAGGCACGCAACACGCTCCGGCAGGATCCATTCAGTCCTCACGCCGCACTCGAGATGCAGGCGGACAATCTTCCGCGCCACAATATCGACCCAATAAAAGGCGCCTTCCACCGCGTGCCAGACGGGGCTTTCGCCAACCGTCGCCGGCAATGCACCCGCCGCTTCCACCCGTTCCGCACGAACGCCAGGTACCACGCTCATGCGTTCACCTCCGCCAGACGACGTGAAAAACCGGCGCACAGGTTGCGCGCGCCCCGTTCGATGCCGATACGCATCGCTTCATCCCTACCCATCTGCTGCTCCTTCATAGAGTCGGGGACGAAACCGGCACTACCGCGCACAAACCATGCGCCGCATGCCGGTCCCGTCCCCGTGACGTCAACCTTGTTTGCGTCCCGCTGTCTGACTAACGCTGGTCGACGATGGTCGTGTTGTAAGTCGTGCTGCCAATGATGACATTTTTCAGCGTAATGCCGTTGACGTTGTACGCGTAGATCGGCCCCGGCGTGGTGGCGGTTTCTGTGCCGTTGTTGACCGGCGTGCCGAGGTTGCAGTTCGAGATCGTGACACCGGTGATCGGCGGAATCGTCGGCGTCGGCGCGGGTCCGTTGTAGTCGGAGCCAACCGGCCCCTGCGCGACAATGGCCTGAAAGCACGAGCCCGTCTTGCTGCCAAGTGTCACGTCCGTCACCTGCACGTTCGAAATGTTCACGTTCTGCACGACCGGCGGACTTTCGCGCACTGCGTCGCCAGCCGGATCATAGTCGCAATCGAAGGTGATCAGACCGCCTTGCGACGCAGACGGATTACCCGCCGTCGACGCAGCCACGCCCAGCGGCACCGTGCTGTTGATCGGGCTGCCCGCGAGCAACGAACTGCCATACCCCCCGCCTGTGAGAGTCACGCCATTTGGCAGCGTAACGCCATCGACGTAGAAGTTCCTCACGAAGCCGCCGCGATTCATATTCGTCTTGATGCGGATAGCGATATTGAGCGGATTGGTCGCCCAGTTCTGGTTCAACATCTGCAGATTGCGCGCGTAGACGTTCTGCACGCCGCCGCTCATTTCGCTGCCGAGGGTTATGCCGCCGTGGCCGCTATTCATCGTGCAGTTCTGCACGACAATGTTCTGCGAGGGACCGTATTCCGTATCGAGCGCCTTGCCCGACTTGATCGCAATGCAGTCGTCGCCCGTGTTGAACGTGACGGTGTCGCACAGCACGTTGCTGCAGGCGTCGGGATCGAAGCCGTCGTTGTTCGGCCCGATGCTGTCGGCGAAGACGCCGCGAATCACGAGATTCGTGCAATCGGTGGGGTGATGCTGCCAGAACGGTGTGTTTTGCGTGTGATAGTCCTCCATCAGCACGTTCGTGCAGCCGATGAACTCCACCATGCACGGACGCAGATAATGCCCCAGACCGAAGATCCGCTTTGCAACCGGCACCCCTGCTTCAGACAACGCCGGCAGGTAGTTCTGATCCTGCTGCCAAGGGGTCGTCGGGCTCGTCAATAGCGCGTACAGCGCGTCGGAAATGTTGGGCGCGACGGTCTTCAGGTCCACGTTGTTCGGATTCGTGTAGGCCTGCGACGGCGTCGTCGAACCGGCACAGCCATACTCTCCTTTCGAGCCCTTGTAGGTCCACCAGCAAGTCGCCGTGTTGCCGCTGCCGGCGAATGGTGTCATCGCCTGGCCGTTCAGGATCGAGGTGGTGTCTTCGCCGGTAATCGCGATTTTGGTCTGATTGCGGGCATAAACCGGCGCGCCGAAGTTCAGGCAATCGTTTGCCTGCCAGCGGCTATAAAACAGGTTGCCGTTTGCTCCGCAGTTGACCGGCCCGTCCTTGGCGTAATCCGCCGGGTTGGGGCTGAAGTAGATCGTGCAGTTGCTGCTCAGGTGAAAATTGACGTTGCTCAGGAGCACGATTGGCCCTGCGCAATACCAGTTGCCCGACGGCACCACGACGCGGCCGCCGCCCGCCGCGTTGCATGCCTGAATGGCAGCGAGGAACGCCGGCCGGGAATCGAATGCGCCAGCGGCATTGGTCAGGTTGGCGCCGGGGCTCGTTGGCGAAGTTGTGCCCGTGTAAGGATTGGTTGCGGCCACAACCGAACATTGCTGGGCGCCGTAACTGGTCACGGTGAAGTCCACGCTTGGGAACATCGACTGCGTGATGCCCTGCAACGAGTTGATGATCTGCGTGGCGAGGCCAACGGTCCCCCAGATCGGATCCAGGGCTCCCGGAGCGGCGTTCACGCTGCCGCCACAGCCCGGCAGCGTGCCGAGGAGTGTTGCCCCTGCGGATGCGCCCGCAAAGACCATAAATGCACGACGCCCGGGTGAGCCCAGTTCGCCGCCGTAACCACTATCCTTCCTCGTACGTTCACGAACGTTTCTGTTACGCGTTGCCACGATTGCCTCCTGATATTTTTTCGGTTCTCTGACCGGTTTTCTGAACGTTGTCCTGACCGGGCTGGCGTCGGTCGGGAGACCGCTATAAGGGCGGCCGCTGATCGAACTTCAGGCGGCTCGCTCATGCCGTGGGGTCTCGAACATTGTTGTTATACAACACAATAGATGTCAAGCCATGATGCAAGACCGAGGTGGTATCGCGCGAGCACGTAGACGGTGGGTGTGACCCGTGATGGCTTCTCTTAATGTCCTTGGATACTTAGGCTTTTGGGGCATCGATCAACATTTGGAACGCTCGGAGAATCCGCTACGGGGCGGACTCATGCCAGGGAAACTCCTAGCCCAATCCCCATTTGCTTGACAACTTTCCGATGAATCGACATGATTGCTCGACACAATCGATGGAGCTGCGCCCACGCCTATGGTGGGTGGCCAGCAAGCCGCATTCGTGCGCGCCAGACCGCAGCAGTTGAGGCAGATGGCGAGCGCCTCCCGCGAAGCACCGGGCGCCTCAAAGGCAGCCCCTGCTTTGCTAAAACCTCAGGATAAGGATGAGACCCGTGAAAAAAATTGCATTGAGCGGCGCAGGAGGCCAGCTTGGCCGAGTGTTGCGCAAAGCCCTGCTCGAGCGCGGCGCCAACCTGCGTTCGGCGGCGGGCTCGCGCCCACTGGAGCCGATCGTCGACGGCGAAGATGTCATGCACGGCGATCTGCGCGACCCGGCCGTGGTGGACCGGTTGCTCGAGGGCGTGGATGTGTTGATCCACATGGCGGGTACTAGCGTCGAACGGCCGTTGCCCGAAATCATCGAGAACAACCTGCGCGGGCTCGTCGAAGTGTATGAAGGTGCGCGCCGCCACGGGGTTGGCCGCATCATCTTTGCGAGTTCCAACCATTCAATCGGCTTGCATCCTGTCGAAGAGAAGCTGAGCCTCGACTGCGATTTCCGTCCGGATGGTTTTTACGGTCTGAGCAAGGTGTGGGGTGAGGCGATTGGCCGGCTGTACTGGGACAAGCACGGCATTGAGAGCGTGTGCATCCGCATTGGCAGTTGCATCGAAAAACCCACGGAATTCCGTCACCTCAGCACGTGGCTCGGTTTCGATGATCTGCTGCAGTTGATCGATCTATCGGTGAACGTGCCTGATCTTGGCTACCAGGTGGTGTGGGGCGTGTCCAACAACACGCGCAGCTACTGGGATAATTCCGGCGCCGCACGGCTTGGTTATCAGCCGCGCCAGAACGCCGAAGACTACGCCGCGGAGATTCTCGCCCAAACCAATCCGCTCGATGCCACCGCCCAAAGGTATCAAGGCGGTAGCTTCGCCAGCTTCGATTTCACGCCGGTAGAGCGTAGGAATCTGAAGCGCTAAGGCGCATATGCGGAGGCTCCGCGATTGATGTTGACGGAGCCTCCTCCTCCAGCCGAAACACAGCAACAGCATCCCGCAACGCCGACGCCTGCTCTTCCAGAGACTTCGCGGCAGCAGCCGCTTCCTCGACGAGCGCAACATTGTTCTGCGTGACGTCGTCGATCTGGCTGATTGCCTGATTGACCTGCTCGATGCCCGAGCGTTGCTCATGCGCCGCAGCTTCAAGCTCGACCATGATGCCGGTCACCCGCTCCACCGCCCGCATCGCCTCATTCATCGTGCCGCCCGCCTCCGCCACCAGCGTCGCGCCTTGCTCGACCTGCGAGGCCGATGCGTTAAGCAGATCCTTGATCTCCTTGGCCGCTGTTGCAGAGCGCTGCGCGAGGCTGCGCACTTCGGAAGCCACCACCGCAAAGCCTCGTCCCTGTTCACCGGCACGGGCCGCTTCGACGGCCGCATTCAGCGACAGGATGTTGGTCTGGAAGGCGATGCCTTCGATCATGCCAATGATCTCGGTCACCTTACGGGACGAAATGGTGATGTCATCCATCGTCTCGATCACACGCTTGACGACAGCGCCGCCGCGCGTGACCGTCTCCAGTGCGCCATGCGCGAGCCGATTCGCTTCCTTGGCGTGATCGGCGTTCTGCTTCACCGTCGACGACAGCTGTTCGATGGTTGCGGCCGTACGCTCCAGCGAGGAGGCCTGCTGCTCGGTGCGGCCGGACAGGTCAAGATTGCCCTCCGCGATTTCCTTGACGCCGTGCGCGATCACGCTGGCGCTACCGCGCACCTTCGACTCGCGAACGGCCCGTTGGCATAAACCTGGAAGTCCGCGTTCGACTCGCGCAGCATCTGTTCCGCACCCGCGAGCAAGCCATCTGTGGGCTTGCCGACATGAAACAGGATCTCGAAGCTACCCAGCGCGAGCCGCGCCTTCAGCAACTTCTCGGAGCTTGCGTTCAGCGATGCCAGGGCAGCCGAACTGCGCTGCGCGTCCTGGAAGCCATCAATTGACTGCTTAAGCGCGCCGTAGCCGACGCCAATCACCGTCATGAGAAACGCAACGAAAATGCAAACGATCAGCGTCAGGCCCGTGCGTATTTTGATGTTTTTGAGCATGCTGTCCCCGCGATGTCTTTGGCCGCTATCTTTATCGATGTCTCTGGCGATCTTGTGCCGCCCTGCGACAGAACCCGGCCAGGCGGGTTCTGTTTCCTCATGCAACCATGAACTTCTTGATCAATAAACCGGATGGCCGTTGATCAGGCTAGGCAACCAGGTCGAAAACATCGGCACATAAGTGACGATATTGATCGCGCTGAAAATGGCCAGGTAGTACGGCCAGGCAATCTTCGTGGTTTCCCCGATCGAAACCTCGCCGATCGCGCATCCGATGAACTGCACCGAGCCGATCGGCGGGTGCACCAGCCCCAGCGAACAGTTCAGCAGAATCATGATGCCGAATTGCACCGGGCCGACGCCGTAGTGCATCGCCATCGGCAGGAACAGCGGCGTCGTGATCAGGATGTGCGCCGCCATGTCGACGAACGTGCCGAGGAACACCTGGAGGATGTTGATGTAAAGCAGCATCAGCCAGGGGATGGTCGTCGCGTGTTCGAGCAGGTGTTGAATCGCATCCGGAATTTCCAGGTAAGCCATCTGGAAACGCAGCATGTTCGACACGCCGATCAGCAGCAGCACCACACCGGTGGTCCGCGTAGCACGCGCCAGCGCCATCGCGAGCTTCTTCAGCGTCATCGTGCGATACACGACGAAGGTCAGCACCAGCGAATACGCCACCGCGATAGCCGCGGCCTCGGTCGCCGTCGCAATCCCCTTGGCCACGCAAGTCAGGATGATCAGGATAACCAACAGCCCTGGCAACGCACCCACGAAGGTCCGCGCCACCGTGAACCAGCCGGGAAACTTCGGCAGTTCAGTCGAGCCGTCGGCGCGGCGCGGGAACTTGTAGCGCACTGCCTGCCAGTAGGCGGCGAGCAGAACGAAGCCCATCACCCACAGCACCGGCACCAGGCCGGAGAACAGCAGATCGCCGATCGACACGCCGCTCACCGACTGCCCCGCCACGATCCCCGTGATGCCCTGCGCTGCAAGCGCATAGATGATCATGTTGGTGGAGGTCGGCATCAGCGCGCCCGCCAACGAGGCATGGGTCGTGACGTTGACCGCGTAGGCCGCGCTATACCCTTCGCGCTTCATCAGCGGAATGACCACGCCGCCCATCGCCGACGTATCGGCGGTCGGCGATCCCGACACCCCACCGAACAAGGTACAGGCCACCACGTTGGCCATGCCGAGTCCGCCGCGGAAGTGTCCCACCGTTGCCTGGGCAAAGCGCAGGATGCGGTCGGCGATACCGCCGTGCAGCATCAGTTCGCCCGACAGGATAAAGAACGGCACCGCAAGGAACGAAAAGGCGTTGATGCCCGACACCATAGACTGGATCGCCGTTGCCGCCGGCAAACCTTCATGCAGGTAGGTCAGGATGCAGGACAGCCCCAGCGCAAAGGAAACGGGAACCCCGAGTACGAGGAAGACAAGAAAACTGACAGTTAGAATCGCAAGTTCCATGATTGATCACGCCCGCTTCCGCGCGAAGAGGTCCAATAGATGTTCGATTGAAAAGAGGATGGTGCAGGCGCTGGCCAGGAATGGAATCGCGTAACGAACGGCTTCCGGCAGGCCCAGGATGGGGATCTGGTCATCGAGCGTAGTCGAACCCATATTGGCCGCGCCGAAACACACGGCGACCGAAAAAGCGATCACGCAGAGCTGCTGAAACACCGCCATCGCAATCTGACCTTTGGGCGGCAACTTTTTGACCAGCGAATCGAGGCCGATATGCCCGCCGTCGCGCACTTTCAGTGCAGCGCCGAAGAACGCGATGACCAATACCATCAGCAGTCCGACGGGTTCGACATAGTCGGGGGCGTCGTTGAAGACATAGCGCATCACCACGCTATACATCACCAGCACCACCAGCACAGCGAGACAAATCGACGCCACCACTGTCGCCACGCGGGCCAAAACCCCGAGCGAGCATTTCACGAAGTTCATCTATTTCTTCCTCGTACAGAACAACGAAGCCGTAACTCCCCACACGAACCTGCCGGTACACCTGGTTGGACTCGCTACCGAACCGAACCCAACACAAACGACGAACGCCGGAAAACCCTGCGATTGCTCCACAAGGATTTCCGGCCAGGTTAGCGATGGGAATGGCTTACTGGATCGCCTGGATCTCGGTGACGATCTGTTTCATCTCGGGGGTCTTTTCATACTTCGCCCAGACCGGCTGCATGGCCTTCACGAAAGCCGCGCGATTGATCTGCGCGGCGGGCGTGATCGTCACGCCGGCTTTGGTCACGGTCTGGACACCCTCGGACTCTTTCGCGGTCCACAATTTGACGTAGTAAGGCACCGAGTCCGCCGCAGCCTTGCGGATGGCCGTCTGCTCCTGCGGCGTCAGCGTGTCCCATACCTTTTTGGAGAACACCAGCACTTCCGGCGTCATCGAATGCTCGGTTTCGGAGAATTGCGTCGCCACTTCGTAATGCTTGGTTTCGACGTACGACGGCATGTTGTTCTCGGCCGCGTCCACGAGACCCGTCTTCAGCCCCGTATAGACTTCCGCGAAAGGCATCGGCGTCGGCGTGCCGCCCATAGCCTTGATTTCATCAACCATCAGATCGGACGGTTGCACGCGCACCTTGAGGCCCTTCATGTCGGCCGGCGAGTGAATCGCCTTCTTGGCGTAGATCGAACGCGCACCGCTCTCGTAGAACGTGAGCGCGATCATGCCTTTCGCCGCAAAGGCGTTGAGAATCTTCTGGCCTTCCGGGCCGTACATGACCTTGCGGAACTGGTCGACGTCGCGGAACAGGAACGGCAGCGAGGGAATCATCGATTCGGGCACGATGTCATTGAATGCCGCGGCGTTGGCGCGCACCATATCGATCGCGCCGATACGGACCTGGTCAATCGTATCGTTTTCGGAACCGAGGGCGCTGTTGCTGAAGACCTTCACGGTATCCGCGCCATTGGTCTCTTTGGACAGCTCGTCGCCCATATACTTCAGCGCCAGGACGGTCGGGAAGGTGTCGCTATGCACGTCGGCGACACGGAACGTGTGCGCCTGCGCCGCACCTGCGCTGAATGCGAGAACCGAGGCGGCTACCATCATCGACACACCGGTCAGGGCGAAATTTTTTTTCATCGTGTGATCTCCTCAAAATTAAATCATCAAGCGACTGTGTTTGCGGCGATTCGAACCTGCCCCGGATCCCTGACGCTGAATCTCTGTGGTGCAGCCGGTGGCTAGCGCGCAACGCCTGCTTCACCCTCGAATGTGCACAGTTGGTGCGGCCAACCCCCTCCCGATTTACAACTTAGCACAAGCCGCTATGTTGTAAGACAAGATGAGATTGTATAAATATCTCACCCGCTTGCGGCCTAGGACATACCCGTAGGTTGCATGTGTCGCGAAGCCACAAAAAATTGGGCTCGCCCTTTCCCGGCCTCGCTGGCACGGGCCGCGGCGGTGCTGAAAGGCGTCCGATATTTGCTTGATAACGTTGAAATTTATGCCCGATGATGTCTTACACATCGGGCCTCGCTCAGCCGCGCTGCAACGTTCTCGCAATCGCGGGGACGTGGAATGCCGAAGAGATGGCCAGGCGGGTGACGCAAGACGATGGCGGGCGGCGTCGAATGACGCCACCACCATCGACGTGCTACTGCATCAGAACGTGTGATTGATACCGATCGTTGCTGCGAACTGGCTGCGGCTCGACGCAGCGGACTGCTCGCCGATCGATGCCGTTGCGGTGACAACCTTGCCGCCGTTGATCGTCTGGCCGTTGGCGCGCTGGTACGCTTCCAGCACGTAGATACGCGTGCGCTTGGACAGGTTGTAGAGCTCAGTCAGGTTGATCTGCTGATAGCTCGCAGCATCCTGGACACCATTTGCCTGTGTTGCGCGCGTGTAGCTATAGCCTGCAGCGAGGTCCCACGATGTAACCGGGCGGTAGTGGAGCACTGCGCCGCCGGTGTTGAAAATCTCAGTCGTCGAGAAGCCGGAATTCGGACCGGCGATGTACTGCACGTTCGAATACGACGCCGAAACATCCCATTGCGGGCTGAACTGATAGCCACCGGTTACGGCAAAGCGCTGTTGCGCGGCCGCATTCTGATAGCCGTTCGTGATGCTCGACACACCCTGCTCGCCGGTGCCTGAATAAGCCGTGGAGCTGGAGCTCCATGCGCCGCCACCTTCCGTCGCATTGTTAAAGCGCGCGAAACCGACGCCGACACCCGCCGCGCCGAACAGATACTGCGCGCCGACGCTCCACGTCGAGCCCGCGTTGGTGCTGCCCGGCACGCCACCGAGTGCATACATGCCGCTCAGCTTCAGGCCACCGAACGACGGCGACGTGTACATGAGCGAGTTGTTGACGCGGTAGTCCGTATCGAGTGCGTCAAGGTCGCCCGGGTGCGTGCCGTAAGCGCCAGTCAGCCACGGGGTCGGGCCGTACTGCGCGAGCATGTTGTAGTACGGCGTGTACTGGCGCCCTAACGTGAACGTACCGTACTTATCGTTGCTAATGCCCACCCACGAAGCGCGGCTAAACATCAGACCGGCCTTGCTTTCTGCGCCGGTGTCGGCGTTGAAACCTTGTTCGAGCTGGAAGATCGCCTTCGTGCCGCCGCCGAGATCTTCGCTACCCTTGAGACCGAAGCGCTCGCCGCCCCAGACCCCTTCGATCATCTTGAACACCGAATGACCGCCCTTGGTTGCCCCCGTCGACGGCGCCTGGCTGCTCAGATAACCGATGCCGGTATCAATCACCCCGTAGAGGGTCACACTGCTCTGCGCGAAAGCTCCGCCCGTAGCGAGCATGGCCGCCACGCCGGCGACGGCCAGCTTGGCTTCTTTGTGGTAACTCTTTTTCATCAGATCGTCCTTTGTTTTCATTGGAGTTATGGCGGCACGTTATGCCGCACGAAATTGCCTGGCCGCCATCGGGCATCCAGTTATCGCTCTCGTCGTCACATACCCACCGACACACCGGTCGGCACGATATGTAGTCCTTATTTCATGCATCGCCGCCTGGTCTCCTGCGCACGGCCTGACTACTGCAATCTGTTCGGTCGAATCGTTCTCGACACTATTGCGGCTGTTCGAAACGCGTGGTTTCGAGCAGCCGCAACGTTAGTTAATTCAGTGAATCTCGGGCTCGACTGCGCCACCACCACAGCTAGCCGCTCCGCCCGCCCCTTCACGCTGGAGGAAGTCGAAGTCGCAGCCCTTGTTGGCCTGCATCACATGCACCTGATGCATCGCGCCGTAACCACGCGTGAAGCGCGGCGCCGGTTCGACCCA
>NZ_JBNDMQ010000043.1:0-68188 GCF_050436665.1 Paraburkholderia sp. EB58
TAATTTTTAAAGAACTCTCGCTCAGAAGCTCTGCTTTCTTCGCGTCCGTCATCAAACGGGAGGCGAATTATGCGATGCCATCTGGGGCACGTCAACCCCATTCGCGAAAAAAGTTTGTGGGCGCATAGAAGTCAACGCTCGTGACGCTCGGTGCGTTGATGAAGTCGAAGGTCGCGCACTGCATCCTCCCCTATAAGACCAGAGGAAAGGATTCATCCGCGCAGGGCGCAACATGAGGAGCGGCAAACGGTGCCACAAGCACGCGTTGCGTAACTCTCATGTATCTCACGGCAGCACCTTGTCTTGCGGTGAGATCGCCCCTACATATAGGAGCAAGGAGAAAGACCGAGTAACGACGAGGAAACCGTCACAGCGGATGATCTGCCCCCCCCAGGGCGCACACCACTTGACCTTCTTCGATATATATCTCTGGTCTGACGAGAATTCGCCCCCAAGTTCGTATATAATCGCTGGCCGCGCGAATTTCGCGCGCCTCTATGGGCCCGCTTCAGGCGGGCCAATCTTTTCGCTCTTTGCGAGCATAGACAAACCAGCCGCATGTATCACTCAGGTGATGTTGCGGCCTAGCCGAAACGCCTGAGCGCCGCGTCTTGCGCCTCATAGCGAAGCCTTCGAGGAGAAGACATTGAACCCTTTCGATCGGGATGATTCCGGAGACAACACGGCCGGATACTCAATCAAGGCCCCTGCCGGGCGAACCGCCAAAGGCAAGGGCGCGGGTAAAGCGATCCCGGTTGCAGCCGAAACGTCGCAGCAAGTCGAAGAACAGCAACGCCAGATGCGCGCGCTGATCCAGTTGGGCAAGGAGCGCGGCTACCTGACGCACGCGCAGATCAACGATCACCTGCCCGACAACTTCGCGCAAACCGCGGCGATGGAAACCATCGTCGCCACCTTCAACGACATGGGCGTGGCTGTCTACGAGACGGCGCCCGACGCTGAAGCGCTGCTGCTGAACGCCAATTCGCCGGTCGTCTCCGACGACCAGGCCGACGAAGAAGCGGAAGTTGCACTGTCGACGGTCGACTCTGAATTCGGACGCACTACGGACCCCGTGCGCATGTACATGCGCGAAATGGGTGCGACGGAACTGCTGACCCGCGCCGGCGAAATCGCGATTGCCAAGCGCATCGAAGATGGTCTGCACGAAATGGTGCAGGCGATTGCTGCCTGCCCGTCGGCCGTGTCGGCCATTCTGGCTAGCGCCGACCAGGTCGCCGCCGGCGAGTTGCGCATCGACGAACTGGTCGACGGTCTGAACGAAAACACCAACGCGGAAGAAGTGGCGGATGAAAGCGTCGATGCAGCGGCGGATCTGGACACGGACGCCGCCGACAGCGACGACAGTGACGGCGACGACGACATCGCCGCAGACTCCAGCGCTGTCGACGAAGCGCGCCTGAAGAAGCTGACGAGCGACTGCCTCGAGATTTTCGCTCGCGTGCGCACGCGTTTCGAAGAAGTCAGCTCGCTTCACGCTAAGGACGCGTCGTCTTCTGCGGCGCACCTGCGCGCTCGCGAGGACATCCAGCAAGAACTCGCGGCGCTGCGCTTCACCGCGCGTACGATCGACCGCCTGTGCGGCGACGTGCACCACCAGGTCACGCAAGTTCGCGCGATCGAACGGCGCCTTCAGCAAATCGTGCTGGAAAAGAGCGGCATGCCGCGCGAGCTGTTTATCGAGTCGTTCCCCGGCCACGAAACCGATCTGGACTGGACCATGCGTATGGCCGCCAAGTCCAAGGAATTCGGTGCCGCACTGGAGCGTAATCTGCCGGCCATCCAGGCCGAACAGCAAAAGCTGATCGCCATCGAAGCAGCGGTGGCGCTGCCGTTGAAGCAGTTGAAGGAAATCAACCGGAAGATGGTTGCTGCCGAAGCGAAGATGCGCAAGGCGAAGAGCGAGATGATCGAGGCAAATCTGCGTCTCGTCATCTCGATCGCGAAGAAATACGTCAACCGTGGCATGCAGTTCCTGGATCTGATTCAGGAAGGCAACATCGGTCTGATGAAAGCGGTGGACAAGTTCGAATACCGTCGCGGCTGGAAGTTCTCCACGTACGCAACGTGGTGGGTGCGTCAGGCCGTCACGCGTTCACTGGCGGATCAGGCTCGCACGATTCGAGTGCCGGTGCACATGATCGAGACGATCAACAAGCTGAACCGTATTTCGCGCGAGATCCTGCAACAGACCGGACAGGAAGCGCATCCGTCTGTGCTGGCTGCGCGGATGGATCTGTCGGAAGAGAAGGTCCGCAGCATCCTGAAGATCGCCCGCCAGCCGGTTTCGATGGAAACCCCGATGGGCGAAGACGGTGACGCCACGCTGGGCGACATGATCGAAGACTCCTCGGCCACTTCGCCGGCGGAAGCTGCGGTGCAGGCCGATCTGCGGATTGCAATCGACGACGCGCTCGACTCGCTGTCGCCGCGCGAAGCGAAGGTTTTGCGCATGCGTTACGGTATCGACACGAAGTCGGACCATACGCTCGAAGAAGTCGGCAAGCAGTTCGACGTCACGCGCGAGCGGATTCGCCAGATCGAAAGCAAGGCGATGCGCAAGCTGATGCATCCTAGCCGCGCGGATCGACTCAAGTCGTTCCTCGATCGGTAAAGTAGCAGAGGGCTCTGGTTTGAAACCAGAGCCCTTTTTCTTTATGGCGACGGCTTGAATCGGCCGTCGTTATATTTGCGGTAAGTGCCCACCATTAAGCGCCTTCCGCATCAAGAACCGCGCAATAACCGACGCGCGGCACCGTATCCAGTCGCAAGCGCCATCCGGACTCCGTGATCCGGCGCCGCAAGGCCGACACCGGGCGTTGCAGCGAAACACCCTCCGCATCGGCATCCAACAGCGCTCAAGCTGAAGCCGGCCTGCGTGCTGCCGTACATACTCCAGTCAAATTCGCGGGAACGATCTCGCTTAACCAAGGATCGATAGACAACAGACTCGTACGACCCGCCATAGATTCCCGGCAGTAGCGGCCCGCATAATCGGGGTTGCGCGCCGGGGCAGGTCCTGTCCGGGCAGACCCACAAGAGGACACCACATGAATATGCGCACGAAAGAGTTCACCCTTCCTGCAACCGAAGCAGGTGCCGTTGTTGGTACGGAGTGGTGGCGTAGCGCAGTGATCTACCAGATCTACCCGCGCTCTTTCGCGGACGCGGATGGCGACGGCATCGGCGATCTGCCAGGCATCACGTCCAGGCTGCCGTACCTCGCGCGCCTCGGCATCGACGCAATCTGGCTCTCGCCGTTCTATCGCTCCCCTCAGGCCGATGCCGGCTACGACGTGGCCGACTACCGGCTCGTCGATCCGCTGTTCGGCACGCTGGACGACTTCGAGCGCATGCGGCATCAGGCCCACGCGTTGGGCATGAAGGTGATCGTCGATCTGGTGCCCAATCACACCTCCGACGAACACGCCTGGTTCCAGGCGGCGCTGAAGTCGCCGCCCGGCAGCGCCGAACGTGCGCGTTATCTGTTTCGCAACGGCAAGGGTCCGCACGGCGATTTACCGCCGAATAACTGGCAAAGCGTGTTCGGCGGCAACGCCTGGTCGCGAGCGCCAGGGGACTCGCAGTGGTATCTGCACCTGTTCGATCGCAAGCAGCCCGATCTCAACTGGGACCACCCCGAGGTCCGTGCCGAATTCGAGGACGTGCTGCGGTTCTGGCTGGACCGGGGCGTGGATGGCTTCCGGGTCGACGTGGCGCACGGCCTCATCAAGGCGCCGGGGCTGCCTGACTGGGCGGGTCACGCCGCGATGGTGGAGGGTACCGAGGACGGCGAGGGCGGTGACGACACCCCGGGCCCGATGTGGGATCAGGAAGGTGTGCACGACATTTATCGTAGCTGGCGCCGTCTGCTGGACACCTACCCCGGTGAACGGATGATGGTGGCCGAAGCGTGGATCGCGCCGCAAGCGCGGCTCGTCCGCTACATTCGTGGCGATGAAATGCAGCAGGCGTTCAACTTCGACTACCTGCTCGCCCACTGGGACGCGGCTGAAATCCGGGCGGTCGTCGACAGTTCGTTGGCTGCATCGGCGGCGGTCGGTGCGCCCACGACCTGGGTGATGTCCAACCACGACTCCGTACGCCACACATCGCGCTACGGTCTGAGCAAGCCGGGCGCTCGCCCCAAGGGCATTGACGCGACCGGCGAGCAGCCGGACGAAGCGCTGGGACTGCGCCGCGCCCGCGCCGCGGCTTTCCTGACGCTCGCGCTGCCGGGGTCAGCCTACATCTACCAGGGCGAGGAATTGGGCCTGCCCGAGCACACCACGCTGGATGCGCGCTACCGGCAGGATCCCGCGTTTTTCCGCACGCAGGGCGCTGAGATCGGGCGCGATGGCTGCAGGGTGCCGCTGCCTTGGAACGCGGATGCGCCCTCCTTCGGCTTTGGTCCTGGAGAAAAGAGCTGGTTGCCGCAGCCGGAGAATTTCGCGCGCTATGCGGTGGACCGGCAGGACGGCGTGCGCGGCTCGACGCTAGAGCTGTATCGCGAGCTTCTGCGATTGCGGCGCGATTATGCGCTCGGTGGTGGCCGATTGCAGTGGCAGTCTGAGAGCTCATCCAACGTGCTGGTGTTCGACAACGGCACGCTGCGTGTCGTGATCAATCTGGGCATGCGGCCTATCCCTCTGCCTGAGGGTGCCGTGCTGGTGTCGAGCGAGCCGCTGGAGACGCCGGGCGAGTTGCCCGGCAATACGGCGGCGTGGCTGACCTTGAGCTGAGGCAACCCTTCAGAATATCTTCCCTGGATTCAGGATTCCTTGTGGATCGAGCGCCGCCTTCACAGCATGCATCGCGGCGACATCCGCATCGCTGCGGGTGAACCCAAGATACGCTTTCTTCTTGGTACCAATCCCATGCTCTGCGGAAACCGATCCATGGAATTCGCGCGTCACGTCGTAGACCACGTCGTCGATCTCGCCATGCAGCGTCTTCCCCGCTCCCGGCACGTCGACGACGATATGCAGATTGCCGTCCCCAAGATGTCCGTAAATCATCACCAACGCCTGCGGCCAGCACTCACGCAAGCGGATGTCGCAACGCTCGGCGGCATCGCCGACGTCGCTGATTGAAAAACTGACGTCGTACGCAGCATGGTTCGGAATGAACTTCGGATACTCCCCTGGCGCATCACGGATCGCCCAGAAGGCCAGTGCGTCAGACTCGGACGTAGCCAGCGCGGCGTCGCTGACGACATCCTCTTCAAGCATACGGCCGAGAAATTCCTCGAACGCTTGCGTATGCCGCGCCGGATCGCCTCCCACGCTCTCGAGCAGCACGTAAAACGGGTAGCGCTCGTTCACTGGCGCACGCAGGCTCGGCAGATTCGCGAGCACCGCGTCGTAATAGCCGGCCCACATCACCTCGAAGGCGGAGACGCCGGCCGAGAGCCCAGCCTGGGCTTCTTCGAGCAGTTTCGTCACCGCACTGTATGACGGCAACGCACACCACGCGGTCGCTACCGCCCGCGGCCGCGGCCTAAGGCGCAGCACCGCACGCGTGATGACACCGAGTGTGCCCTCGCTGCCGATCAGCAGATTCCGCAGATCGTAGCCGCTATTGTTCTTGATCATCTTGTGCAATGCGCCGATCACCTCGCCGCTTGCCAGCACCGCTTCGAGACCCAGTACCTGATCGCGCATCATCCCGTACTTGATGACACGATTGCCGCCCGCGTTGGTCGCGAGATTCCCGCCTATCGTGCAACTGCCGCGCGCCCCCAGATCGAGTGGAAAGTAAAGCCCCGCATTGAGCGCGGCCTCCTGCACGACCTGTAGCGGCGTGCCGGCTTCGACGGTCATCGTGCTTGATGTACGGTCGCTTTCGACAATGTGGTTCATCCGCTCCAGACTTAGCGCCAGTTCGCCATCGCGCAGATTCGCGCCGCCGACGAGGCCGGTCAGGCCGCCTTGCGTAACAACCGGCTGGCGATACTGATTGCAGATGCGTAACGCTGCTGCGACTTCTTCCGTGTTGCGCGGCCGAATGATGGCGCGCGGCGTCGCGCCCGGCAATCCACTCCAATCCACTACCTGGCGTGTGCCGAATTGCTCCGGTAACGTCACCACGTCCGCGCCAAGCGCCGCAAGTAGCGCCTCGATCACATCCCCTTGCTGCATGACTGCCCCCGTCTTTGCAATAGCAATAGCGCTACGAAGAATTCAAAGCAGCCCGCGTTTCGCAAGACTTTGATACAGCGCTCTCACGCCGAAGGTCCACGGAGGAATTTCAGTGGAAAGCTGTACCGTGTTGACCAGCGCCCCGAGCGAGGGCGTCGCGATCGTCACGACGTCGCCTAGATGATGAGTGAAGCCCGCGCCAGGCGCATCGCGATCCTTGATCGGCGAGAACATCGTGCCGAGGAATAGCATGAAACCGTCGGGGTACTGATGATGTGCGCCGCAGGTCTGCGTGACGAGATCAGCAGGATCACGACTGATCTCCTGCATATGGCTCACGCCGTCGAGCACAAAACCATCCGCGCCTTCGATGCGCAGCGACAAACTCGCCGCACGCACCGTATCCAGCGTGAAACTGTCATCGAACAGGCGTACGAACGGACCGATCGCGCACGAGCCGTTGTTGTCCTTTGCCTTGCCCAGCAGCAACGCCGAGCGGCCTTCGATATCGCGCAAATTCACATCGTTACCCAGCGTTGCGCCGACGATCTGACCTGCACTATTCACGGCCAGCACGATTTCCGGTTCCGGGTTGTTCCAAACCGAGGTGGGATACAGACCCACATCAGCACCAAGCCCCACGGCGGACATGGGCTGCGATTTCGAAAACACCTCGGCGTCCGGCCCGATGCCCACTTCCATGTATTGCGACCACGCCCCGCGTCGCTCGAGTTCGGCTTTGAGTTTCATCGCAGCGTCCGAGCCGGGCTTGATCTTCGCCAGGTCAGTGCCAATCAGTTCTGTGATGGTCCGACGCACTTCGACCGCTTTGGCGGCGTCGCCACCCGCCTGCTCCTCGATCACCCGTTCAAGCAGGCTCACCGTGAACGTCACGCCGCACGCCTTGATGGCCTGCACATCGCACGGCGCAAGCAGTCGTGTGCCCGCTTGACCGGCGGGCGCGAAGCTCGCTTCAATCAGCGCATTGACCGGGCCTAGCGCCTCGCCAGACGCATCGCGGGCGATTTGCACGGCATCAGTCCGGTCGAACAGATCGGCCGTAGTGGCTACCGTGGACGTGATATCGAAGACCTGGCCACCGCGGACCACCACGACGGACGGTCCATCAACCGGCGCGGGGCGCCAGACGCGGCCTATCAGCAGCGCGTGTTCGAGGTCATCGGGAAGGCAAGAGGCAGGATCGAGGCGCATTTCGTCATGTCCGGAACGTTGACTAAAAACTGATCCTATCCATGCGCTCGCGCAGTGTCCACCCTATTAATGCACGCCGCACTTTCTGGGAACGTGCGGCGCTAAACGCGACGACGACGCGCCGCGTGGGCGGCCGCCTGTTGCACATACCAGTCCAGACATTGCGGATTCGCCATAGCCTCGCGGTTGACCACCTTCTCAAGCGCATGGCCGAGAAACAGCTTCTTGATCGGCACTTCCTGCTTCTTGCCGGACAAGGTGCGCGGAATTTCCGGCGCCTGCAGGATCTGATCCGGCACGAAGCGCGGCGACAGCGAAGTCCTGATGGCCGCCGCCAAACATGCTTCCAGCGCCGCATCCAGCATGAGTCCCTCGCGCAGTACGACAAAGAGCGCCAGATAGCTTTCGCGTCCGAGAAACTCGAGATCGATCACCATCGAATCGAGCACTTCGGGCAGCGCCTCAACCGCGGCGTAGATCTCACTGGTGCCCATACGCAAGCCGCTACGGTTGATCGTGGCGTCGCTGCGACCATAGATCGTGCACGCGCCGTCTGCATCGATCTTGAGCCAGTCGCCGTGACGCCACACACCGGGGTAGACGTCGAAATAGCTCGACAGGTAGCGGGCATTGCCTGCGTCGCCCCAGAAATACAGCGGCATAGCAGGAATGGGACGCGTGCATACCAGTTCGCCTACTTCGCCAATCACCGCTTGCCCTGCGTCGTTCCAGGCTTCGACCGCGGCTCCTAGTTGGCGGCACTGCATCCGTCCCGGCACCTGCGGCAGTTCACGGTTGCCGGTGAGGAAATTGCCGCTCAGATCGGTGCCACCGGAGATATTGAGCCACCAGATGTCCGGTGTACCGATGGCGGCGAATTGCGTAGTGCCCCAGCGCTGCACGTCCTCCGGCAGCGGCGAGCCGGTCGTGCCGATGGCGCGCAACCGTGAGAGGTCACCGCAATCGGCCAGTGACAAACCCGTCTTCATGCAGTTGCCATGGAAAGCTGCGCCGGCGCCGAGGATGGTGACCTTGTGGCGGGCGGCGAAGCGCCACAGCACGCCCCAGTCGGGGTGTTCCTTGCTGCCGCTGGGACTGCCGTCGTAGAGGCAGATTGTCGTGCCGACCAGCAAACCCGATATCTGCACATTCCACATGATCCAGCCGGTCGAGGTGTACCAGTGGAACCGTTCGCCGCGGTTGTTGCTGCCATAGCTCGCGCCATAGTCGGTGTGCAGCACGACGCTTAGCCCGGTGACCAGAACGCCACCGTGGCTTTGCACGATCGCTTTGGGCAGGCCCGTGGTACCGCTCGAATAGACCACCCACAGTGGATGATCAAATGGCAACCACTCGGGGACAAAGGCTGCGGTGGCTGGATCGTTGCGTGCGACTGTATCGGCGAAGCTCAGCGCGCCGGCCACTAGCGATGCCGCATGAGGCGTTTCCAGCACGATCAACGTATGCACGTCCGGCAACGCGGCACGCAACGAGGCCACTACCTGGCTGCGATCCATCGACCGGCCTGCGTAGCGGACACCGTCGGCGGCGATCAAGACGCGCGGCTCGATTTGACGGAAGCGGTCAATTACCGCCTGCAACCCCATATCGGGCGCGCACACGCTCCACACCGCGCCAATGCTGCAGCAGGCGAGAAACGCCACTATCGTCTCAGGCACGTTGGGCAAATAAGCCACCACGCGATCGCCACGTTGCACGCCGTGCTCACGCAAGGTCAATGCAAGCGAGGCCACCTGGCGCTTCAATTCGGCCCAACCGAGCTCCCGTATCCAGCCCTGCTCGTCCTCGCTGACAATTGCGGGCACGCCCGCTTCATGTGCGGCGTCCACATGCCGAAGCACCTGGCGCGCGTAGTTCACCTGAGCGCCAGGAAACCAGCGCGCGCCGGGCATACGCTCCTCGGCCAGCACCGCGCTATAGGGCGTAGGCGATTGCATGCCGCCGTACTCCCAGACGCTTGCCCAGAACGCGTCGAGATCCGTGACCGACCAGCGCCACAGTGCATCGTACGAATCGAACGAGAGGCCACGGTTCCGCTGCAGCCAGTCCTGGTACAGGCAGATTTGAGGAATGCAGGCGGTGCTAACGGGCCGGCATTCGGCGACAGAATCTGTTTGGTTCATATTTCCGGTCGGCAATAAAACAGCGCTAAACCTCCAGCCACTCCTTGCGAACCTGCGCATTGGACTTCAGCTCGGCAGGCGTCCCCTCGAAAACGATGTTCCCGTGACCCATGACATAGACACGCTGCGAGATGTCGAGCGCAATGGCGAGCTTCTGCTCGATCAGCAGCACCGACACACCGCGTTCCTTGAGCGCTTGCAGATACTCGGCGACCAGCGCCACCAGCTTCGGTGCGAGTCCTTCCGTGGGCTCGTCGATGAGGATCAGGTCCGGGTCGCCCATCAGCGTGCGGCACAGCGTCAACATCTGCTGCTCGCCCCCTGATAACACTCCCGCTGCGGTGTTTTCCCGCTCCTTCAGGCGCGGAAACATTTCATACATCTCCGCCAGCGTCCAGCGTGGTTTGCGATGGCGCCGACTACGTTTCTCACCTAGCAACAGATTCTGGCGCACGGTCAGCGTGGGGAAGATGTCGCGATTCTCGGGAACGTACCCGATGCCCAATTGCGCGATCTCAAAGGTGCGGCGCCCCAAGATCTCCTCATCGCGAAAGCGCACCGAGCCCGCGGCCTTGACCATCCCAAGAATCGTTTTAGCCATGGTGGAGCGCCCTACTCCGTTGCGCCCAAGCAAGGTGACGATTTCGCCCTCGTCGACATGCGCGTCGACGCCTTGCAGAATGTGGCTCTTGCCGTAATAGGCGTGCAAGCCTTGCACGTCGAGCATACGCTGGGTCATCAGTGCGCTCCTTCGATGGAGCTTTCGTCGAGGGAAGCGCCAAGATAGGCCTCCTTGACCTTGCTGTTGTTGCGGATCGCTTCGGGCGTATCCGTCGCGATGACCTCGCCGTAGACCAGCACCGAAATGCGATCCGCGAGACCAAACACGACGCCCATGTCGTGCTCGACCATCACCAGCGTTTTGCCCACCGTGACATTGCGAATCAACTCCACGGCCTGCTCTGTTTCCGAACGGCTCATGCCCGCTGTAGGCTCGTCGAGCAGGATCACCTCGGCGCCACCGGCGATGGTGATGCCAATCTCCAGCGCGCGCTGTTCAGCGTAGGTCAAGAGGCTCGCCTGCGTGTCACGGCGGCGCTGCAGTCCGATCAGTTCGAGCACCTCGTCGGCGCGCTGGCGCGCATCATGCAGCTTGGCCAGTCGATGCCAAAACGAGTATTTGTAGCCGAGTGACCATAGCACCGCGCAACGCAGGTTCTCGAACACCGAGAGCCGATGAAAAATATTCGTGATCTGGAAGCTGCGCGAAAGCCCCATGCGATTGATCACGAAGGGCTTGAGGCCGCCAATCTCGACACCATTGAGCTTGACCGAGCCGGAAGTGGGTTCGCAACGCCCGGAAATCAGATTAAAAGTGGTCGACTTGCCCGCGCCGTTGGGGCCGATCAGCGCATGACGCTCACCCTTAGGAATGCTCAGGTTCACCCCACGGATGATCTCCGTCTGGCCAAAGTTCTTGGTGAGTTCGCTCAATTCAAGGACGGCCGTCATGCCTCGCCTCCTGCCATCTCCGCCTGAACTGCGTCCCAGGTTTGATGCACGCGCGCCACTGCTGCGCGCCAGGCCAGCGCTCCAGCTAGCCACAGTGCCACGGCAACCGCCCAAGGCTTGAACGACGCCGCATCGAAGCCGAAGCCCGCTAGCGTCATGCTGGTGCCATTGTCGCTGTCGATCCGCAGCTTGTAGGTCAGCTCCACGGTCAGGATCAACGCGGCCAGCAAGATCAGGCCGGCGCCCAATGCGACTGAGTAGGAGGGCAGCATGCGGCCCAGCTTGCGCTTAGCCAGCAGCGGCACCTGCTTCATCAGCAGACTGGACATGCCCCCCGGCACGAACATCACCATCAGCACGAAGAAGAGACCCAGATAAAGCAGCCACGCCTGGGTCAGGCTAGATAGCGCGACGGCGAACAGCACAAACACCGCCGCGCCGATGACCGGCCCAAAGAAGAAGCCACCGCCTCCAATGAAGGTGGCCAGCAACACGCTGCCGGAGTGCACGGCGCCCACATTCTCCGCCGACACAATCTCAAAGTTGATGACCGACAGCCCCCCGGAAATACCGGCAAAAAAGGCAGAAAGGATCACCACCAGGTAGCGCACGCGCTGGGTGTTGTAACCAACGAACTCGGCCCGCTCGGCATTGTCACGCACGGCGTTGGCGATGCGGCCTAAAGGGGTGTGCGTCCACGCATACATCGCAATCATCGACAGCAGGCACCACACCGCGATCAGGTAATACACCTGGCGCCCTGGGCCATATGTGATGCCGAGCACTGGGTTGCCGACTACCCGGTTAGTTGAAATGCCGCCCTCGCCGCCAAAGAAGTCGGGAAACATCAACGAACTGGCGAACACCATCTCGCCAATACCCAACGTGATCATCGCGAAGGTGGTGCCCGCTTTGCGCGTGGTCACATAACCGAACAGCACGCCGAAGAATGCGCCCCCGATGCCACCCACCAGCGGCAGCAACGAGACAGGGAACCAGAACTCGCCTGCACCGATCTGGTTGAGCACATGCACGGCAACGAACGCACCCATACCCGAATAAACCGCGTGTCCGAAGGACAACATGCCGGACTGGCCGAGCAGCATGTTGTACGACAGCGCGAAGATAATCATGATCCCCATCTGCGACAACAGGGTGATGGCAAAGCCGCTGGAAAAGATCAGCGGCGCCACCAACATCACGAGTGCTGTCAGCCCCCAGATCAGGTAGCGTGTGAGATGACGTGGGGGAGAAGCAGAACGGCCTTCTTGGGCCATGGCCTGCTCGTAGCTATGCCTCAGGATAGGTTTCATGATCTAGCCCTCCCGGGTTCCCATGAGACCACGCGGGCGCACAATCATCATGACCACCATCAGAAGATAAGGCAGCACCGGCGCCATCTGCGACACGGTCAGCTTCCACACCGAGGACAGCGGCGTCGCGCTCGTTACATGTAGACCGATAAAGCCGAACAGGTCGGCGAGCGAGGCGTCGATGGTGACGGCAAACGTCTGCAGCAGTCCGATCAGCAGCGACGCGATAAACGCCCCCGCGAGCGATCCCATCCCACCCACCACTGCCACGACAAACACAATGGTGCCAACCGAAGCAGCCATCGACGGCGAAGTGACGAAGGCATTTCCGCCAATCACGCCCGCTAGCCCCGCGAGCGCGGCACCACCGGCGAACACCAGCATGAACACGCGCTGCACATTGTGGCCGAGCGCTTCAACCATCTGCGGATGCGTCAGCGCGGCCTGGATCACGAGCCCGATGCGCGTGCGGGTGAGTACGAGGTACATCGTCACCAGCATCAACACCGACACCAGCATCATGAAGGCACGGTACTTGGGAAACACCGACGTGAACACCTGAAACAGCGGGCCGTCGAGTTCCTGTGGAATGCGGTAAGGCACAGCGGACTGCCCCCAGACCAGCTTGACGGCCTCTTCGATCAGATAGGCGAGGCCGAAAGTGAACAGCAGTTCGGCCACATGCCCGTACTTATGCACGGTGCGCAGCCCGAAACGTTCGACCAGCGCCCCGACGACCACTACCAGCAGCGGAGCCAATACAAGCGCCGGCCAAAAACCGATCTTGCTGGCGATGGCGTACGCGAAATAAGCACCCAGCATGTAGAAACTGGCGTGCGCGAAATTGAGCACGCCCATCATGCTGAAGATCAGCGTAAGCCCCGACGACAGCAGGAACAGCAGCAGCCCGTAGCTGATGCCGTTCAACAAGGAGATGACGAAGAATTCCACAGACAATGTTCCTTACTTCTTGCGGCAGCGTCGACGAGCGCGCGGTTAGCGATGGAAAAGCGGCCGGGCTAACCCGGCCTTCACCACATCCTTCATCCGGCACCTGACATCCCGGCCTAGTTCGGCCGCTTCATCTGGCACGTGGTCGGTTGGACCGCTGACGAAGCGTCAAGCTGCGCGTCGGTTCGCCAGCCATAGCCCGTCTTCTCCTGGTCGTACTTGACGTCTTTGCCATCCGCCTTGACCCAGGTCGCGATCACGAGAGGCTGTTGCGCCTGATGATCGGAGGCGCGCATCTCCACGATGCCGTTCAGACTCTGGACCTTCATGCCTTCCATCGCCTTGGCCACCTTCACCGGATCGGTGGACTTGGTCTCCTTCATCGCCTTGCTCAACATCGCGACCGCAGTATAGGCCGCCATTTCGAAGAAATCGTCGTCGTATTTCTTCTTGAAGCCATCCATGATCTGATCGGCTTGCGGCGGATTACCCTTGGAATTCGGGCCCATATAACCAACATACCTGACGCGGTCGGCACCCGCCGCCCCCATCGCCGTCGGCACACCGGTCGTGGCGGCGTAGTAAGTATAGTAATTCGCGGTCACGCCTGCGTCCTTGCCAGCCTTGATCAGCAGCGCCAGATCGCTGCCCCAGTTACCCGTGATCACCGTATCGGCGCCGGATGCCTTGATCTTGCTGGCATAGGGCGAGAAATCCTTAACCTGCGCCAGCGGGTGAAAATCGTCGCCCACAATCTGGATATCCGGACGCTTGCGTTTGAGATCTTCCTGTGCGACACGCGACACATCATGGCCGAAGGAATAGTCCTGATCTATCAGGTAGACCTTCTTGACGTTCGGATCTTTGGCGAGAAAGCTGGTTAACGCTTCCATCTTCATATCGGCGTTGGCATCGAAGCGGAAGTGCCAATAGTCACACTTGCTATTGGTCATGGTCGGATCCACTGCGGCGAAATTCAGGTAGATGATCTCCTTGCCGGGATTGCGCGCATTGTACTTGGACACCGCATCTTCAAGCGCGAGGCCCACTGAGGAACCGTTACCCTGCGCGATATAGCGGATGCCCTGATCGGCAGCCTCATTGAGTAACGTGAGACTCTGCTGCGGCGACAGCTTGTTGTCGAACGGGACCATTTCGAATTTCTGGCCGCCGGCCCAGTCCTGCTGGTTGGCCACCTCCGTAACGTATTGCCAGCTCTTCAGCTCGTTGTTCCCCAACGAACCCATCAGGCCCGACAGCGTATCGATATACGCGATCTTGACTGTTTCTGCCGAAGCGGCACCAGAAGCTAGCGCCATAAAAATCGTTGCGCCAGCAACCAAGGAACGCATCTTGTTCATTCAGTTGTCTCCTATGATTTCAGGATCGAGTCTCTATCTTAGGTATAACTAACTATATGCGAAGGCGGCCCGAGCACAGACGTTTGTGCTTGGCACGATAAGGCGATGGAGGCGGTGCTACTACGGTAGGTGAACGAGAACGGCTGGCCGACATGCTTCGTATCTCCATGTCAACTGAAGTTGCTTCAATTGACGAAGTGACGCGCGTCTATCAGGGCGTGGCTATCTGGGGATTCGACATACAATTTCGCACGACCGTTCGGAGCGTGTCAACGGGCAAACCACGCAAATGGCGTCACTCGCAGGGGTTAGCCGGGAAAACACCTAGCACCAGGTGACGTGCAATAGAAAGTGAATGAACGTGCTTTTATTTACATGGCTAGGGCTCGCACGTATGATCTTCGAACAGTCAGAACTAGACATCTGCACTACAGAAGAACATGGAGGAGCGTTGTAATGCCCGTGAAAGACGTATTTCGACAGTACCGAAAGGCGACGTCGTGCGCTGTATCGATCGTGTGCAACGAGCCGTGCGGAGGTACGTGCAAATGACATGGCTCGACTCATTGATGAACGAACCCTTCGTTTGCATTACCGATATGATCCGCCGCTTCGCGACCGAGCGTGGCGATCACGCCGCCTTGATCTGCGACGGCGAGGTCGTCACTTACGCTGACCTCGATGCGAAAGTCGACCGCTTCGCGGCTGCACTACAGCGCGATGGCCTCAAGCCTTGCGACGCGATTGCGCTGTGCGCGACAGCATCGGTCGAATACGTGGTGGCATTTCTCGGCGGCCTGAGGGCGGGTGCGGCAGTTGCACCGCTCGCGCCATCGTCGAGTGCTGCGAGCCTCGTCAGCATGATCGGCAATTCGGGCGCACGGCTGCTATTTCTGGACGCCGAGGTCCAGCGCCTGCTTGAACCGGTCGCGGGCGAGGTCAACGCTTTAGCCATTGGACTTGACGGGCACCCGGGCAGCGTCGCGCTTCAGACATGGCTCGCGCCTTTCGGCGCAGCGCCCGTGCCGCTGGCGATCGAGCCCGCGTGGCCATTCAATATCATCTATTCGTCCGGCACGACCGGTACGCCGAAAGGCATCGTGCAGTCGCACGGCATGCGCTGGGCCTATGCGCAGCGCAGCATCGAACGCGGCTATGGTCCGCATGCCACGACGCTGATCTCGACACCCTTGTACTCGAATACCACCCTCGTGAGCTTCATGCCGACACTCACGTTCGGGGGCACAGTCGTGCTGATGTCGAAATTCGACACGTCGCGGTACCTGGCGCTCGCGCAGCAATATCGTGCGACGCACACCATGCTCGTACCGGTCCAGTATCAGCGGCTGATGGCGCACCCCGACTTCGACCGCTACGACCTGTCCAGCTTCCAGGCGAAGTTCTGTACTAGTGCGCCGTTCGCGGCCAGCGTGAAGGCCGACGTGGTACGGCGCTGGCCCGGCAAACTAACCGAGTACTACGGCATGACGGAAGGCGGCGGCTCATGCCAGTTGGAGGCGCACGCGTTCCCCGACAAACTGCATACGGTCGGCAAGCCCGTGGAAGGCCACGATATCCGCCTGATCGACGAGCAGGGCAATGAGGTGACGCAAGGCGAAGTCGGCGAAATCGTCGGCCACTCGCCGGCCATGATGACCGGCTACTACCGGCAACCGGAGAAAACCGCCGACGCGGAATGGTACGACCCGAGCGGCAAGCGCTTCATCCGCACCGGGGATATGGGACGCTTCGACGAGGACGGCTTTCTGACGCTACTCGACCGCAAGAAGGACATGATCATTTCGGGCGGCTTCAACGTGTACCCAAGCGATCTGGAGGCGGAACTGCGTGCGCATCCGGACGTTGCGGATGCAGCCGTGATCGGCGCGCAGTCGGAGCAATGGGGCGAAACGCCTGTGGCGTTCGTCGTACGCCTGCCAGGAGCCACACTTGACGAAGACGCGATGCTGGCGTGGATCAATGTACGTTTGGGAAAGACGCAGCGGCTCTCCGCACTGCGATTCATTGATGAACTGCCGCGCAGTCCGATCGGCAAAGTGCTGAAACGGGAGTTGCGTGAGCAGCTCAATGCCGCCGCGCAACCCTAAGTAAAAAGGCGGTGCTTTCCAACAAGAAAGCACCGCCCGTCTGTCGCATTGCGATTCAGGTTCGCAAAACCAAGCGCGATTTCACGCCTACGTTCCCGAGGCAGTCACGATGGCCAGGCTTGGGCAGTAATGCGTTGCGCTCAAGTACGCCGCTTGCTGTGAGCGGACGCCAGCAGCATTAGACGTCGGCGGATCGATAAACACTTGCGCATTGTTCGATCCCGCCGGAGCGGTGAGCGTCATCGTCACTTTCCACCAGTTGCCCGACTTCACAGCGGTGAGCGAGGTCGCCTGTCCCCCACCCCATGTGCCTCGCACTATAGCGCCCGTGTTCGTATTGAGGACCCAACCAAACTCCGTGCCGCTCGGGTCATCGGTCTGGATCGATCCGCCAGGAAAGACCGTCGCGTTGGCGGTCGCAAGAACATAGTCACTGAAACTATATGATTGCCCACCTTGAACCCTGATGATTTCACGGACATTCGAGACCGACGAGCCGTTCGTGCTGGTCACTGTTGCAGCTCCCCTGTTGATTCCCGAGATATCCGTCGCAGGTACTGCGGTGCCGCCATTTTGTTGAGCCCATGTATCGGGTGCTGCGAGACTCAGCGGCGAGTCGATCAGGTTGTTGGCATAGCAGGCAGTTGTGGTCTTATCGGCCGGGGGCCCATAAAAGCTGGCGATGCTCGCCTGAATGGCGTTGTCGGTCGTATCGGAGGTTGCCTTGGTCAGCACCGCGCCTTCGAAGAACTGAACTGGCGCCGCGCTACCATCGCCACCTTCGCCAAGCGAAAGACCACCTTGCCATTGCCCGTTAAACGCATGGCCCGCATCGTTGAAAAAGTTATAGGCTTCCGGAGGCGCCGCGTCATAGACTGCTGTGAGTACATTCTGCGAGGAGGACCCGTCTTTGACAGCGAAGATATTTGACCCGGTCACCGGCGAGTATTTAGAGAGCACGGTGACGAATTTATCCTTTGGCGGCTGCTGCGGTCCGTAGAGATAAACGCCCGCTTCTGCGTCGACGCCCGGCCAGTTGGTGTCCAGTGCGTTGCATACGGGGTCTTTTGAGGTGAGTGGCTGGCTCGAATCGCCATCGCAATAGCCGAACGTAGCTGCGTTGCCATTTGAGAACGCCAGTGCAAACATTTCGCCTTCGACCTCGCCATGTGCATAGGTGCTGGAGTTAGCACTGCTTTCCATGTTTCCGTAGGTCCCGCAGCAAGTCGATGACTGGCTATAGTGCGCTCCCGCCACCATGTATTCGGCGATGTCGGTATCACCGATAGACTGATTCACCGTGCCAAAGCGGTTGCGATACGCCTGCCCCGCCAACGTGCCCAGGGCCGGAATCTGGGCACCTTGCAGCGGCACGAAGCTAAGCTTTGCGGGGGTGCCGGAAAGCGCCGGCAAGTCGTTACCGATCGATATCTGCTGAGTCGGCGCCTGGGTGGTCAGCGCGGTCGGCGGCTGTAGCAGCTGAACGGTCAGCGTCCCGCTTCCTGGAAGCGTGATCGTCGCAAAGCCGTTGAGGACCGGGACCGTCGTCGTTTTTTGCGCCGCTGAACTCGCACTCGGAACAGTCAATGACTCTGTGCCGTCCGCGTTGAGTATGAGGGTAGCCGCCACATTGCCAAATGCGCCGCCCTTGAGAGGCGCCACCAGGTCGATCTGATCGTAAATGTACGTGACGGAACAGGTTGTATTGTTGCAGAACGAATTCGTGCTGTTGACATTGGCTGAGCCAATCAGCGTACGGTCAGCGCCACGCGGCAAGCTACCTGAGGTATACGGATAAACGTTCAACGTTGCATTATCAGACGCCCGTTGGATCTGGAACAGCGGACCTCTGTAGTTCTTTGTCAGCAAGCGTGTCACGCTGTGAGCCGCAGAGCACGGCGTGCTGGCCGTTGCGGCGGCGTCGCATGGTAGAGGAGTCGCTGACGCCTCTTCCACTGATGTACTGTCATTTGACGGGGTTGCCTGGGCCGACTGGGCTGCTGCAGCCGTCGGCGCCACACTTGTGTTCGCCACGCCTGCGGCTTGAGATGTGCCGCTACTGCCTCCATCGCATGCGGCAAGTGCGACAGTCATTGCCAACAAGACGGAAATTAATCCCACTCCTCTGGACATCATGACATCCTCCTGTGAAACCAAGCATCGGATTAGATTTGGAAAATTTAGTTATGCAAATTTATTGCCACAAAATCGTCACTAATCAAGCAAGCAGTCTTCGGAACTGTCAGTCACTCACGGCGGGTTACAAGACGTACTACGTGGTAACGCAACGCGCCGTCCTGGCCACGCTACGCCTGGAAATGAGTTTGATCTTTGGGTGGAGCGCCCAGATGCCGGCATGCTGCGCGATGGGCCGATAATCGAATCGCACTGCCGGACCATCAGGCCGGATATCGCAAACGTTTGCGGAAAAGTGGCGCTCATCGCGTGTCGCGGCTACCGGTGGCTAGTACACGAGGTAAATGGCCAGCATCACCACCATCCGTTGCAGCGCTCTGCGGCTCACCATCCTCGTCTCCATTGTCGTTGCATCGATTGTCCGTCCAGCGGAACAGCAACTGATGCCGCGTGGCAGCGGGGCGCCTCGCTCGGTAATAATATTAGTCAATATTATCGCCAACCCTTCTAGGGACAATCCCCTACGCAAAAAGTGAAGTGTTGGAACAACTATGGCGCTGTGTCGGCATATGCGGGATGTTGGCACAGGTCAAGAAAATATTATCGCTAATATGATCTTTCATAATCGAAAGAAAGTTAATTACATTTTGCCTGCGCCACCATGAAGTCGCAGGCCCGCGAGACGCTCGCGGACTTGAGGCGATCGTTGATGCAAGATCCACGGAAAGTCGGACGGCGATTTCAAGATCGTTCGGATTCCTGCACGAAATATCCGCGCTCTGCTCTCGCCCTTCTCCAGGGCGAGCCGGTATCAGTCCGCGAGCGCCTGGATCACGTCCTCGGACTGCCGCACCAGGCCAAGCCTCGGGAAAATGAAATTAACCGACGCCTCGTGATGCTCAGCCGAGCCGCAACTCATCGCATCTTCAGCGAGCACGAGTGAATAGCCAAGTTCATAGGCAGCTCGCGCCGTCGACTCGACACCGATGTTCGTCGAAATTCCACCCAACACGATGGTTTGGACACCACGGCGGCGCAATTGCAGATCGAGTTCCGTGCCGTGAAATGCGTTCCACTGCCGCTTCGTGATCTTCAGATCGTGCTCGGCCACTTCGAGCGCTTCAGGGTAGTCCCACCACGTCGACGGAAGTCCGCCGGCCGGCAGTGTCACCGGTTGGTCGACGGGTTGCTTCAGCGCGTCGCCAAAATCGGCGCTCCAGCCTACGCGTACCAGCACGACTGGCGCATTCAGTTGCCGGAAGCGCTTCGCGAGCTTCGCCGAAGACGCCAGCACGGCCTCGGCACTACGAGGTGCCTTCCCGAATCCAAGAATGCCCTGTTGGAGGTCGATCAGAACGAGTGCCGCCGTTTTGGGGTCAAGTTCTGCAGCATCTTTACCTTCCGTTGAAGTTAGTGAGCCAAAGGTGTATTGTGAGGCTAGTATCACATTTCTATTCTATGAGCATGTCCTCACAAAAGTCAACGGGAACATTGCGGGCCGAAAGCGGGCAAGCGAATCTAGCGAAAGCCCCTCGGCGTGCACGAGGTCACGCACGCGTCGCTGCCCTGCTGGAGGCAGCGGGCAGTGAATTCGCAGACAAGGGGTATGAAGCCGCAACCATGACGGCGATTGCCGCCCGTGCTGGGGCATCGATTGGTTCGCTGTACCAATTCTTTCCCACCAAGGATCAGATTGCGGGGGCGTTACTCGAAAACTACGTGAACATGCTTGCGGAGACGTTCCACAAGCTGCGCGAGACCGCGCCATCTCTCGACTTACCGCTGCTTGCGAGCCGCTTGACCAGGACGTTTGTGAAGTTCCGCGCAAGCCATCCGGCATTCGCGGGGCTGGCCGAGACCTACAGTGATGTCCTCCCAGGCACTATCACGATCCGCGAACGTCTGCGTGGAGAAATCGCCTCCGTGCTGGCCGCGGTAGCGCCGCAACTGGAGCCAGCCGAGATAGCCATCCGTGCTGTCGTCATCCAGCACATCATGAAAGCAGCCGTCGCGGTGAACGGCGATGCCGCCATAGCCAGTCGTAAAGCGGTAATAGAAGAGCTGGAAGGCCTGATGCTGCACTATCTGCGTGAGGCGATCCAAGACGGCAATCAGGACACCGTCACTTCTTCATAAGTCGCCAAAGCGTGGTACGTCCAATGCCAAGCGCGCGGCTCGCCGCGGCGCGGTTGCCGCCGTGTAGTTCCAGTGCGCGTTGTACGTCGTCGCGCGTCACGGCTACGGGCGAAGAACTCACGGCATCAACGTTATTGCCATTGGACACCGCCTCGACTGACGGCGCATGCATGCGCCCGAACTCCGGAAAAACGTCCCGCAGGTCCTGCCACGCGCCGCTGGCTGCATCGCCCAGATAAATCGCGGCCCGTGCTATGAGGTTCTCAAGCTCCCGCACGTTGCCGGGCCACGCGTAGTGTTCGAACAACGGCGTGAGGAATTCCAGCACGCGTTCCGCGGCCGTGGCGGGCAGTCCGTATTGCATTGCGCTGCGCGCGAGCAGATGCCGCGCCAGTTCCGGTATGTCACCGCGACGCTCGCGCAACGGCGGCAGCTCGATTTGCAACAGATTAAGCCGGAAATACAGATCGGCGCGAAACACCCCTTGCTCCACGAGCGCATGCAGGTCGCGATGCGTCGCGGCGATCACGCGAACATCGATCGGCGTCGCGCGCCCCGAGCCGAGTTTCATCACTTCGCGCTCCTGCAGCACGCGCAGCAAGCGGCTTTGCGACGCTGCCGGCATCTCGCCGATTTCATCGAGAAAGATCGTCCCCGTATGCGCGATTTCGAAGAGCCCCGGTTTGCCGCCGCGCCGGGCGCCGGTGAATGCCCCCTCCTCGTGACCGAACAGTTCACTTTCGATCAACCCTTCCGGCAACGCCGCGCAATTAAACGCGACGAACGGATTGCCGCGCCGGCGGCTCGCATTATGGATGCCTTGCGCGACCAGTTCCTTGCCTGTGCCGCTTTCACCGGTGAGCAGCACGGTCGCGTCGTGTGCGGCCCCGGCTCGCGCAAGGCGCCGCACACGTTCGAGCGCTGGCGACGCGCCGGTGAGATCGTCGAGACGGTGTCGCGCCACCAGATGTTTTGGCCGTTGACTGGTGCGTAACGACCGGTCGATGCGCTGCGCGACCAGCGCGTCTTGCACCGTCACCACGGAACCGGAACGTAAGCCATGCTCAACAATCGGCACGCAGTTGACGATCAGCGCCCGACCGTCAATCTGCTCGATGCGCTCGTCGATCGGCGCGCCGGTATCGAGCGTTTCGCGCAACAGCGGGCCGACCGCTCTCGCGAGTTGCGAGGGCAGATCGTGCGCGCGGTCGAGTCCGAGCAGATCGAGCATCGCCGGATTGACCGCTTCGAGCTGGCCAGCGTCATCGAATGCAGCGACGCCGTCGCGCAGATGCGCGACGATCGTATTGAGCCGCACGCGCTTCGACTCCTTCTGGCGGCTCACGCGCGCCAGTTCGATGGAGCGCTCGAACGCTTCTTCGACGGCGCCGAGCGAGTAGAGAAACACGCTATGCAGCCCGGCCCGTTGCGCAAGGTCGCACGCCATACCCGGGCCGATGATGACCTTGCAGCCCTCGGCCGCGAGCGTTTCGACGGCCACGTGGACCTCGTCAATCGAGCGGTATGCGTGCTGTTTCAGGGCGACGTTCAACCACGCACTCAGGTCGGTCAGTTCCTTCGACACCGTCTCGTGCAGAACGAGGCCGATCGGCGCGCCCGGCCACATCGTGATGGCCTGGGTGATCGCGCTAAGCACGTCGAAGCCATTCACCTTGACCATCACGACCGGCACGCTCAGGTTGTCGCGCAGATACGCGCCGTTCGAGCCGGCGGCGAGCACGACGTCGACCGTCCCCGCCTCGACGTACGCCTGCAGCGCGGTCACGGCATCACCGTAGCCCTCGCGCACCGAGAAGAATTTCGCCCGCTCCGTATAGCGCGGCGCGACTGTCTCGCACAACGTGGTCAGCCGACTGATGCTGACGAGCGCGATGCCCGGCCGGCTCTGATTCGGGTGCTGATTCTGGTTCGAGAGGGGCGTTGACACGATGAAATCTCCCAGGGCGATGGAACGCTTTTGAAACGTTCCACGAAACACACGGAACATTCTCGCACGAACGCCTCCACGCCGCCCGCCGGCTATAAGTCCATGAATTTGAAAATGAAACAGGAAGGCGCACTATTGGCATGCTTCCTGCACACGTCCCTCACTTTCAGACACTGATTCCGGAGACACGCCATGCCCACCTCAACCACTGCCCGCCGTGCTGCATTCCGCGCCAAAGTCGAAGAACGCAACGGGCTGCTCGTACCTGGCGCCTTCAACGCAATGAGCGCGCGCGTCATTGAGGACGCCGGCTTCGAAGCGCTCTATCTGACTGGCGCCGGCGTGACCAATATGTCGCTCGGTCTTCCTGACCTCGGTTTCGTCGGCTTGCACGAAATTGCGGAACACACCGCCAGGGTCCGCGACGCCGTCGAGCTACCGTTGATTGTCGATGCCGATACCGGCTTCGGCAACGCGCTCAACGTGCGTCACACGGTGCGCACACTCGAGCGCAGCGGCGCCGACGCGATCCAGTTCGAAGACCAGGTGATGCCGAAAAAATGCGGTCATTTCTCCGGCAAGGAGGTGATTGCGACCGGTGAGATGCTCGGCAAGATTCACGCAGCCGTCGATGCCCGTGAGGACCACAACCTGCTGATCATCGCGCGCACCGATGCAGCCGCCGTCCATGGTATCGACGACGCGATCGAGCGCGGTCACCGCTTCATCGAGGCGGGCGCAGACATCCTGTTTATTGAAGCGACGGAATCGCTCGCCGACATCGAGCGTTTGCCCAAACTGATCAACGCGCCGCAGTTGATCAATATCGTGATCGGCGGCAAGACGCCGACGCAGCCGCGCGAAGCGCTCGGCAAGCTCGGTTACGCGATCGTGCTGTATGCGAACGCGGCGCTGCAAGGCGCGGTGCTTGGCATGCAGCGGGCACTCGGCACGCTGCGCGCGAATGGCCGGTTAGACGAAGATGCATCGCTGGTCGCACCGTTCAGCGAGCGGCAACGGCTCGTCAACAAGCCTTTGTACGACCAGCTTGATCGGCAATACGCAGCCAAAGAAAAGTGAGCCGCGACGCGATTCGATCACACCAATAAAATTACGGAGACTTCATGGGAATGACACCCAACCCGGGCGACGCGCGCGGCGTCGCTGCAGCGGCTGTCGCCAGCGCCCGGAATGCCGGTAGCGCGGCAAGCACCACTGCGCCGGTGCGCATCCGCTCGATCGTCGGCGGCCTGGCCGGCAATCTGATCGAGTGGTACGACTTTCTTGCCTACAGCATCTTCTCGATCTACTTCGCGAAGTCGTTCTTCCCGAGCGACAAGCCCACCGTTCAGTTGATGAACACCGCGGCGATCGCCGCGGTCGGTTATGTCGCGCGACCGCTCGGCAGCTGGCTGATTGGGCTATATGCGGACCGGCGCGGCCGTAAATCGGCGTTGACATGGTCGGTCACGGCAATGTGCGTCGGCTCGCTGATGATCGCCGTCACGCCGGGCTACGCGACGATCGGCGTGTTCGCGCCGGTCGTGCTGATCCTCGCGCGCTTACTGCAAGGCTTGAGCATGGGGGGCGAATACGGCACCAGCGCGACTTATCTAAGCGAGATCGCGCCGGCAAACCGCCGCGGTTTCTACCTTGGCTTTCTGCAGGTCAGCGTGGTGGCGGGGCAGTTGGTCGCGCTCGCGTTGATGCTGGTGATGCAGAACGCGCTGTTCACGTCAGCGCAGATCGAGCGTTGGGGCTGGCGCATTCCGTTCGTGGTCGGCGGCGCGCTCGCGCTGTTTGCACTGTACATGCGCCGCAATGTTACGGAAACCGCAGCGTTCAAACAGAGTGCGCGGCAAACAGGACCCTCGGTCGCCCAGCAGATGCTGCAGCACTGGCGGCAAATCGCACTTGCAATCGGCATTACGGTCGGCGGGACTGTCGGCTTCTATACGTACACGGTTTACATGCAGAAGTATCTGGTCAATTCGGTTGGGCTCAGCAAGGAAACCTCAACGCTGATCTCCGCCGGTGCGCTGCTGCTTTAAATGCCGCTGCAGCCGCTCTTCGGCCTCGCGTCGGATGTGTTCGGCCGGCGTCCAGTGCTGATCTGCTTCGGCGTGTGCTGCACGTTCTTCTCAGTGCCGCTGTTCACGGCGCTCAGTCACACGAAAGATCCACTGGTTGCATTCCTGCTGTCGTTCGCCGGACTCGTGATGCTAAGTGGCTTCACGTCGGTCCACATGCTCGCGAAGACAGAACTGTTTCCGGCGCGAATCCGTGCACTCGCAGTCGGCTTGCCGTACGCGCTGACGACGGCGATTCTCGGCGGCACGACGGAGTTCGTCGCGCTGCGCTTCAAGGCAAGCGGTCACGAGCAGTACTTTTACTGGTACGTCACCGCGTGGGCAGCCGTGTCGCTTCTCGTCTACATAGGGATGCCAGAGACCCATTCCCGAAAAATAGCCGCGATCGAATGAGCGGGAGGGAACTCTTCATAGTCCGCAGTCGAAGTTCACCGACCAACGAAGATGTCCCGGTAAGCACCGTAGAGCGAGAGCAACGCCAGAGCCGTCAGCAGCGGCGTGAGCACCAGGGCACGCAGCGGCAGCGGAGCCATGGATGCTAATAGCACGGCCACCGTCAGCGTTGCGAAGTACGTTATCGTCACTGGCCAGTTACGAGCCACACCGCGCGCGCTAGCGATCATGGCCCTGTGTGGGCTCAGGTCATGCAGCATCACGAGTGCCGGAGCGAAGCAGGTGGCAGCGATCGCGATGGCGACAATCGACTCACCCAGCAACGCTTCCAGTGCGCCGCGCGCGCCATGCTCGCTATAGCCGATCGAAAGGTTTTGCACGCCGCGCGCGCTAACCGAAACGTTCAGCGAGACATGGAAGGTTGCCAACAGGATCACATAGCCGACGGCGACGATCGCCGCGCCGTACAGCCCGATCATGCACAGCGCGTTACTGCGCCGCGCCAGCGCGGCGAACGTTTCGCGCAGCGACACCGGCTGGCCTTGGCTAGCGCCGTCCTGAACGACCATCAGCCCACCCAGCACGAGCGGCGCCAGCAACACCGGCAGCGGACGCAACAGCGGCAGGAAACCCAACGCCGTCGCAGCATCGGCGCAGACCAGCAGCACACTGAGCCACAGCACCGGCTGCGCGCCGGCGGCGCGCGAGCCGCTCATCAGCCAGTCGAAAATGCGCAGAGGATTGACGTCTCTACCGCTGGAAAAAGGCAGTGCCAGCACACGATGGAGACGGGTTTGCTTAGAAACGTCGCTCGGGTAATGGATGCTCATGACAGTTTCCTCAGTAGAAAAGAAAGCTATTATTCGTACTCCTACGAATAATGCCTCCCGTAACTCGTCATTCGGAAATTCGTTCTACCTTTCCCGGCCCGTACCCGCTCGTCCTGGCCTGATCTTACTGCTAATCTACGTATCATTGCGGACAAAGGTTGTCCGCATCTACGGAGGCGGACGCCGAATGTTGCAAAACTCGACGAGGCTGCTGCGTCTGCTAGGCATGCTCAGGAGCTCCCTATCGTGGCATGGTGCCGTGCTGGCCGAGCGCCTTGGCATCACTGAACGGACAGTGCGACGCGATGTTGACCACTTGCGAGGCTTGGGCTACCGGATCAGCGCGACGCCGGGGCCCGATGGCGGCTATAGCCTGGAAGCAGGGACGGCCTTGCCGCCATTGCTTTTCGAGGAGGACGAAGCGCTCGCTGTCTCGCTGGCCCTGCGAACCCTTGCCGCCAGCGGCGTGCAGGGAATTGAGGAGTCGGCACTCGCAGCCCTCGTCAAGCTGGAACATTTGATGCCTCCAAAGCACAACCGCACGGCGAGGACGTTCTTCGCATCTATCCAGAAGTTGGCCCAGGCAGGCCCCAGGGTCGATCCAGCCGTGCTGGCTGCTCTTGCCGGCGCATGTGCGGACCACGAGGAATTGCAATTTCGCTACACCGACGGCCAAGCCAGGGCGAGCCAGCGCACGGTCGAGCCCCAAGGCCTGGTCAATGCGGAATCACGGTGGTACCTCGTCGCCTGGGACCCTAGCCGGGCGGACTGGCGCACGTTCCGCGTCGACCGGGTGGTCCCGCCGGTTCTGACCGGGCCGCGTTTCGAGCCGCGGGTCGGGCCGGAAAAGGGCGATCTGGCAGCATACGTCTCCCGTTCGGTTTCGACGTCGGCCTACCCGGTGCGCGCCAAAGTGATCCTTCACGCGCCGATGCAAGCGCTTGCCCAAAGCATTTGCCCGCTCGTCGGCCAGTTGGCGCCGCTCGATTCGCAGCGATGCGTAGTGCACACCGGGGCGCATTCCCTGCACTCGATCGCCGCCTGGCTGTGCACGCTGGAAGTCGAATTCGACGTCGTGGAGCCTCCCGAACTTCTGGAATTCCTCCGAGGAATGAACGCCCGCATCCGCCAGGCTTTGGAACGTTCCAATTAGGCTCACTGAGTCGGAGCGGCCGGCTTTCGCGTGATCGCGATTCCGCGAATCGTGATCGTCACGGGCTCCCCGCTGTCGATGGCTATCATCTCTGCGAAGGCCACCGCCAAGGCGTACAACCGCGCGTGGGCGGGCTTTTTCGCAGCGGCATATGCGCGGAGTGCATCTCTAACTCTGCGGCGGTGCATGTCGTGCCCCCGTATGCGGTTTGTATGATGGGGAGCTGTGACGGCGATCACAGTTCGCGGGCCGCCACGATCGCGTGGGACGTATTCGCCGCAGCAAATGAAAGGCCAAGGGATTGCGTGTGTGTTTCGATGGCGTTGTGAGCTGCGTCACTGCTGCGCTGTGCCGATGGAGGTAAATTGAAGTCTTAACGGCTAGGCAAACGGCGACCTTCCCCCCGGGAGGTCAGTGCCAGCGCCTTTTAGCGTCGGCCCAAAGGGCCGACGCTCTTCTTCACCGGCGTGCCGCGAAATCGCGCAACCGGGTCAGCGTGATGGACTTCTCCATCCGCGCGCGATGCCGCGTCTAAGACGTAGAATAGATAGATTAGCAGCTAGTCGCGCCCCAACCTTGCCGTTCCAAACCGTGCCTGCGCAAGCTACGAAGCAGCGCCCGGCGATGGACATTAGCTGTTCAATGACCGCACCATCACGCGATTCGCGCCTGCACAGTTCCAGCAGAAGGCTCCCTGCGCTTGCGGCAGGCACCGACACATCGAAGTTGATATTCGCGACCTGAAGCACTGCCGAACAAATTGGCTCCGCGACCTCGATTTACTGGCCGCTGCGTTGGCAACAAATTCATCCGCCGGGACGTTGGGCAGGCAATCCTGGTGGTTGAACACCGGATCAGGCTCCCCAATCCGCCCGGCGAACTTGCGCCGCACCGATCACGCAATCCTGAAAAGCTGCCCCAAAAAACCGCTCTTGCCTCGTTGCTCGGGAATAGTCGTCATAGCCAAGGCGTAGCGCAGGAATCCCTCTGCGACCGCGAAACGCTCATTCGGAACGAGCTCAAGTGTGCCCCACTCACTCGACAGGCGCGGCGCTACGAGCCCGGCGCCGCCCCCTGCCAGCACGATCTTATCAAGCTTGCGCAGATACGATCCAAACACCTCCCGGCTCTTCATGTAGATCTCTTCGGCAAGCGGCTCAACCGCGGCCGTGACTTCGGTCCAGACATCGACCACCTTCCCGAAGTTCTTGATCTGCTTCGTTGCCAGCGCTTGCGTCGCCTCAGCGAGCGTCACGGAATAATCCTTCTGCTGCAGGATACGCTGCAGGCTCGCGGCAACCTTGCTCATCCCAGAGCAACTGCCGTAAGCGTCGTCGATCGGATCGCCCTCTATTACCAGGGCGTAGTCGGTCGTGTATTGTCCGACCTCGATGGCTCCGTACATACCACTCGCCTCGATCCTCTCCGTTTCCTGCCCCTTCTCGTCAAACGCCAACGCGAAATAGGGACCAAGCGCTTGCGGCATGACCTTGATGGTCGCCTGAGGAGCGAGCGCGGACAGGACTTTGGCTAACTGCGCCTTGTGGGATGCGTACATTGAGGATGGCAGACCAACGATGATCAGCGCGCTGTCCACGTCTGGCACACCGGCTTCGGTGAGCTTCTTCAGCCCTCCCAGAAAGAGTGCGCGATGGTGGTCTGTCGCGAACCAATCGTCGCGCAGGCCACCAAGCAGGTCGTCATGACCCTGCCGGATTGCCGTGTCACCAAAATAGTAGGACTTGGTGTTCACCGTTACGGTTTCACCCATGGCGCGAGCACGAGCCCCTTCATCGGAAAGGGGCTTGGCCGGAATCACGGCCGATGGGTACAGCAACATTTCGCGCCTGTCGTTCGCACCGTCGTAGGCCACAAGTTTGGCAGCACTGCGACCTAGGTCAATGGCGATGGAAGTCTTCATCTTGTTTCACTCCGGTGATTCGTGAGAACGGTCCTAGTACAAACTTAGAGAAGATCGTCTCTTTTGTAGAGTCGTGAGTTTTGCCGGTGTGCAGAATTGTTTTGCCACAAGGCAAAATATTTTGCTCGGCCGGGTTTTCGGACAAGCTAAAGCCCCCTGATCCATGCTTGTGTGCTATGTGCAGCATGGAGTCAAGTCGAGGTTCATGTCTGTGCTTCAGGCTAGTACGGGGGTTGCCCCATAGCGATACGTTCGACGATGAACGGCATGAATGCACCGCCGGCGGCTGTCGCGATCAATATGAACGACAGTGACCGGGTTCGCAGCGGAACGCAGGCTAACAGGCCAACGATGGCTGGGGCGAAAGGCAGAAAGTAGCGCCCTGCCGAGTGCAGTTCCGGATTCAAAGCCAGCGTAGCCGAGACCAGCGATATCCCCGTTCCAAGCAGCAGACGAACTTCCACCATGCCCGCATGCCTCCATGTTTTGCCCAGCACGTACATCGCATACATCGTCAGCAACGCCGGCAACAACAGCGCCAATAAATAGCCCCCCGAGAACAGGGCATAAGGATGAAGTATTCCGTCGAGAACAGAAAGCGGCGTCACTTGCCAACTTTTTCGCACGGCAAAGGCACCAAGCGGATAACCGGTCTGCGCTCCCTTGATCGCGACATCCATCACGATTCCGAGCAGACCTGCTCCGCCTGCAAGGACAATGCGCCAGAGCCGCCCGAACCGGGAAATAGACGTGTCATACCAGAGAGTTATGGCGATCCACCCAACGCCAATCAGCCCCACAAATCGTGTGGCGGTTAGCAACGCCACTATCACGGCTGACATCCCATATTTTCTGTGCAGAAGCAGCAGGACAATCAGACACTCGAGCGTGAGAAAGAGCGGCTCGGAAAAACCGCCGACGACGAAGAACGCGAAGGGATTAAAGCTGAGCCACGCCGGTGCAACTAACGATAAGCTGTGCGTGAGTCCGCTTGCGCGTCCAATCGCAAAGAGTAACAACAGCGCTGCGAGCAATAGGACAGCGTTCAGCCCAATCATCGCCGACGCCACGGGCACGCGCCAAGCCACGGAGACACCCTTCACCAGCGAGGGAAACAGAAATGGCCAAGCTACATTCTGCTGCACGCCACCGTCGCCATCGAAACGGTATCCCCGTTGCGCTATGTCTCGGTACCAATTCGCATCCCAGCGTTCTGTCAGGACGCCTTCCGGGTCCGATCGAAACTCTATCGGCTCGACGCCGTACAGCCCCGAGCTATTGCGCACCAGGTTGTCCAGCAGCAGCGTGTCTGCGCCCGACTCCACCGCGAAGAGCTGGTAGGACAGCGAGCGGGAATCCTGCGAGCCCACCCTGTCAGCGGGCACCCATGCCCAGTCGGAGTGAATAGTCATGCCCTTGGCTTCACATGGCGATGGAAGCGGCAACAACTGTCGGAACAAGCCGGCGTGGATATCGACGCTCGTATGCATCTTGCCCGCACAATCAAGCGTCCAACGCTGGTCGTGATCGGCTCGACCGACTAGCGTCAATGATCCGGTCGAGTTTGCCGGTTGCAAGCCGAGCGTGACGTCCGGCGAAGCCCAGCTGAACTCATGAGCCTGATACCGTCCTGTCATGTTCTCGTAGTTGGCGAGCGTTCCGACGACAATACCGCGGCCAAGAAACCAGATCGCGACTATCCCGATCACTGCGACTGCAGTCCAGAGGCGTTCCGGTCCACGTACAATTGGCCTAACCGAGACCTCGATCAGTAGGTTGGAGACGCCTTCCATACTCAGTCCGATGAAAATATAGGAATGTTAATCTTTTAACCGAGCGCATCCGTGGAGGAGCGAAATCCAACTCCATCAAACACCCAAAGCTCGCCTATCGACCGCTTGCATCGGCAAAGGCATTTTCAGGCTGCGAAGTGGAGTGCTTCAGAGACTCAGCATGGCCGTGAGCCACGCACCGTTCGACATCCGGTGAGCGTGCATCAACGGCATGGCGCTCGTCACGCGTGGCCGGTAAGTAGTCTTGTACAAAATACAAAGGCCGTCGCTTGGACTCGTTGAACATGCGCCCCAAATATTCACCCATGATGCCCAGCCCGATTAGCTCCACACCGGACAGAAACAAGAGGGTCACCATAAGAGACGGATACCCAGCCACAGGATTGCCGTATCTCAGGGTTTTGTAGGCAATCCAGATGGCGTCGCCTAGTGCAGCTAGTGCCACAAGGACCCCTGCCCAGGAAGACAGCCGCAAGGGTGCAATGGAGAACGACGTGATGCCCTCAATCGCGAAATGCCACAATCGTGCATAGTTGAATTTGGAGAATCCCGCGGCGCGGGCTTCTCGCTCGTACCGTAGCGCCGTCTGCGGATAACCTATCCACGCAAACAGGCCCTTCATGTAGCGATGTCGCTCAGGTAGCTGGCGTAGCGCTTCAACCGCACGCCGGCTAAGAATTCGAAAGTCACCTGTATCTCGCGGAATCGATATCCGGCTCAACGCATCAATGACCCGATAAAACGCAAACGCCGACACTTTCTTAAGTGCCGTCTCGCCATCACGCGAGGTACGCTGGCCGTAGACAACATCAAAGCCTTGCTTCCAGACACGGATGAGTTCCGGGATCAGTTCGGGCGGGTCCTGGAGGTCCGCATCAATCACGATGGACGCATCGGCATTCGCACAATCCAGCCCGGCAGACAGGGCAATTTCCTTGCCATAGTTTCTACTGAGATTGAGGATGGTTACCCTTCTATCGGCTGTTTGAAGTGCGTGAAGTACCGCCAGCGTGTCGTCCTTGCTGCCATCGTTGACGTAGATTATCTCTGCGCGGATGTCATCTAGCGTCGCCAGTGTCGCGCACAACCGCGCATGAAATGCATGGAGTATTTGGTCTTCGTTGTACGCGGGCACCACGACCGCAAGTGTGGTCATCAAAGATTCCGTCATAGTGCGTGAATGCCTCATTCAATGACGCGGCCCCAAACTTCGATCGACTCCGCTCAACTGAATCACGGCAACAGGCCCGAAACCGGCGCCATTCTATCTCGGGCCAACTCTAATTCACGTTGAGAAATCCAACTGTGACGGCCGTCACACGAGCGGCGACGTTTGGAGTCCGCATCGGGTGCAGCGTCGCTGATGAGAGGAGGCATCCTGTCCATTACGGTTTCTCTATTGCCGAGTCCGATTGGACCAGCGACGATGCCGCGATACGCTCGCCATATGTGGCCGCGGCCGGCGAGACAGCACGCTCGCCGTCCTGCTTGCCGGCCATCACCGTCCGGTAGATTTGCCGGTATGCACTCGCGGTTCGATGCGCTGTGAACAGATCCTCAAAGCGCAATGCAGCGTTGCGGCCCAGCTCTTCGCAAACGTCGGGGTTCTCCCATAGCGCACGCATGGCATCGGCCAATTCGTTCGGGTCGTTCGGAGCAACCACCAGACCCGTGTCGCCGTGCACGTTCACGTAGCTGGTGCCGGTGCCGATCTCGCAGGTGATCATCGGCTTTGCCATCATCGCCCCTTCCAGCAGTGACATGCCGAACGCCTCCGCGCGATTCGGTGATGGCAGTATCACGGCGCGGCACAGCCGGATCAACGCCATTTTGTCCGCCTCGGGGATCGACCCGGTGAAATAGGCACTTGTCGCGCCACACTCCGCCGCCAATGCGTGGATCGTGGGTGCAAGCGGCCCGTCGCCCACCAGCACGACTGGATAACCGGTCTTGCGGATTGCCTCGATCAGGACCGGCAACCCTTTGTAATAGCGGAACACGCCCACGAACAGGAAGAACGGGCTGCCGATCCGTTCTTTCCAGCGCCGCACCAGCGCGTCGTCGGGGGTCGGGTAATAAGCTCGCGCGAGGCCGAGCGGCACGACCTCGACCTTGTGCCGGTGGCGGGCTAGCACATCGCTCGTCGCGGCGTAGTACGGCGAGGTGGCCACGATGCGGTCGACGCTGCTCAAAAAGCGGTGCATGAGCGGCCGGTACATCGCTAGTAGATTCTGCTGCCGCTGAATGTCGGCGTGGTAAGTCACGACCGACGGCTTGCGTATCTGCATCAACAGATGGGCGATATCGCCCATCGGCCAGGGGAAGTGATAGTGAACGACGTCCGCCTCGGCGGCGAGAGCACGAAATCGCCGCAGCGCCGACCACGACAGTTCGACAGAGGCGACCTTGAAATGGCTCTCGACGCGTTCGACCTGATGGCCCGGCAGGCCAATGTGCGGTTTACCGTCCTGTCGGGTCGTGAGCGTCAGCACCCGATTCTCGACGCCCAACTCGGAACCGGCCCGGCATAAATGGTAAATCGACTGCTCCGCACCGCCGATCGTATCCGGGATATAAGTCCGATAAAAATGTAATACGCGCATCAGTTTGTCACTCAGGCAAGGCGTCGATGGGGTGGTCGTCGGCATTCAGGCGGCTGCCACTGAAAGCGGTCGAAACGCTTTCATCAGCCGAACTTCTGGCCGATCCTGGTATCCTCATCCAGTACTTTTTTTCGCAACTGCAGTTCCGCTTCGCCTCTTGCAAGCTTCCTGAGCATCGCAGCGTCACGAACGATCAGGCGCCGATAGTCACGTTCGATCACATGCCCCTCGACCAGCGAGCGGATCGCCCGCGAAACCGTTTCCCGGCTCACATTGGCCATGATTGCGATCGCCTGTTGGTTTGGCAGATTCTCGATCGTCAGGAGATCGCCCGCGACCTTCTTCATCGACGCTTCGAGCACCGAATACACCCTTGCGTAAGCACGCGTGAGGCCGAGCATCGAACGGTAGTTCGATGCCTGCCGGATCGTGCGGCAGAGCCGCTGCAAGAGCGCTTCCACCACGGCTGGATTCCGGTAGAACAATGCCTGCGCCTGGATTTTCGGCAGAAAGCCGACGACCGACTCGGTCGTGGCGATGATCGACGCTGAACGGGGACCGCCGTCGATGATCGACAGTTCACCGAAATAGTCGCCGGGCTCGACAAAGTTGAGTCCGACCTCGCGGCCGTCTTCGGAAAGCGCAATCACCTGCAGCCTACCTGACATGAGCATCAGCAAAGACGATCCCGCATCGCCTTTATGAACGACGAAGTCGCGCTTGCCAAAACGGCGATACCGGATATGACGGCTGGTCTCTTCAATCACATCGTCCGCCACATTGCGCAGCAGCTTTTGCTGTTTCAGGAGATCGATAGCCTTCAATGGGCCGCCACTGCTTGTTACGTCTTCTATCGACATCGCTATGGGGGACGGTCTGGTCTCTGACACGGTGCAACGATAAACGTGCATGGCGCCAGAATCTGTGACGGCCATCACATCAAATCGGCAGAATGTGCTTAACATCCGATCATCAGTCGACCGCACGGCCTGCGGCATACCGGGGAACAGAACTCAATGCATAGAAGCATGACTGGGGGACTGGCGGCGGTGACGCTGTCCGTCATTTGCTCGTGCGCGTTCGCGCAAAATGCTCCGGCCGGGCCGACGGTGATCGGGAACGCCGTCGTCGTGGTCGGACATGCGTCCCTGGAGGAAGCGCATCGCCACGCGCCGCTTGCGCGCGGCGATGCCATTGCGCAAGGCAGCACCATCGAGACCGGCGCGGACGGATACGTGTACATCACGACCGTGGATCAAGGTTTTATCAGCGTGCGGCCCAATTCGTCGCTGACGGTCGAGCGTTACGAATACGATCCGACGGCCCCCGAGCGGACCGTGATCAAACTCGTCCTGCACAAGGGCATCGTGCGCGAAATCTCCGGCAAAGGCGCCCAGGCCGCACGCGAACACTATCGGATGAACACGCCGGTCGCAGCACTCGGTGTGCGCGGCACCGATTTTTCGGTATTCACAGACTCCAACGTCACCCGAGCGGAAGTGCGCAGCGGCGGCATCGTCATGACGCCACTTGGTGAAGGCTGCGCCGCAACCGGCATCGGCCCATGCGAAACGCCGGCGGCAGTGCAGTTGTTCGCGACGCAGCGTAACGCGCTGTTGCAGCTCAATCGCGGCAGCGCGCGTCCCATCGTGATCGAAGCGAAGCATTCACAACTGGTGCCCGATCCGGCGGCCCAGGCGCAGAAGAATGAGGACAACACGGCGCGCGCGGCAGCGGCATCCGCTGCATCAACACCGGCGGCGCAAGCGCCTGTCGATCCGGGCGTGGCGCCCGTCGAGCTGACTTTTCCGCTGTCGCCACCCGCCTCATCTACCCCGCCGGCCACGTCAACGTCGCCATCGCAGCCAACTCAGCCCGCCCAGCCACCCGAAACACAACAGATTTTCTGGGGACGTTTTGAGCCGCTTGCGTCAGCACCTGCGACCACGACGATCACCGCGCTGGTCCAGCAAGGCAGCGAACAGGTCGGCACAGCCGGCCCGTACGCGATGACACGCACGCCGCAACCGGACATGGTCATGCCGGCGTCTGGCAGTATCAAATTCACTTTGCAATTCGCTGAGGCCTATGTGATCAATTCGACCACGGGCCAAGCGAGCGCGGCAACGATCAGCAACCCGATGTTGTGCATCACCTTCGGCGCGAATACCTTCACGACCAGCCTCACCGCGACCGCAAATGGCGTGAACTATGCGATCAAAGGGCAAGGCGCCATCCAGGTCAACACTAACGGAAAGTTGGCCAGCGATTACACGTCGCAGGCGATCATCGCCGGGGCGCTCGCAGGTAAGAATGCGACGCAGGCCGGCTATGTGTTTTCGCAGAGCTTCAACGGAAAGAACACCGTGGTCGGAGCGACTCTGTGGTCGCGGTAGCACGCCTGTCGAGACTTGACCGGATTCGCCTGGCAATATTTGGACTCGTCTCGCTGACAGCATGGCTACTGGCCACGGGCACATGGTCTCCCGAGCCTTATCGCCGGCTCGGCTTCGCACTCGACGACTGGCGGCAGTCGCAGATGCTCACAGCCACGCCCGACGCGCGCATCGCGCTGGTCGATATCGACGAACGCTCGCTCGACGCGGTCGGCCCGTGGCCGTGGCCACGCGCCGTGATGGCGCAGGTTGCGCAGAATCTGTTCAAGCAATATCACGCCAAGGCGGTTGGCCTCGACATCATGTTTCCCGAAGCGGGCACACCGGACGGCGACCGTGCGTTGCTTGCGGTCGCCCATCGGTATCCGCTGGTATTCGGCGAGGCGTTCGACCTCTCGACCGATGCGCCGGCCCCGCATGCCGGTCACGTCGGCGGCGCGCTACCGCCGCCAATAACGGCATCGCACGCGCCGGTCGCCGACGGCTTCATCGGCAACTTCTTCAAGAGTCCGGATGTGTGTGTCGGACACGTGACTCCATACACCGACGTGGACGGCGTCGTGCGGTCGATTGCGCCGCTGATCCGCTATGCGAATTCCACCTATCCGATGCTGGTGTGGCAACTGCTCGATTGCCGGGTCGCCGGACCGTCGCGGTTACCCTCCATTGCGTCGTTGCCCGTCGACGCGCGCGGCCTGATGCATATTTCCTTCCGGCGTCCAATGCAAACCTTCGACGTGGTGCCGGCCATCGAAGTACTCGCCGGCACTGCGCCGGCCGCGCTGCTGACCGGCCGTTACGTGCTGGTTGGGTCCTCAGCGCTCGGGCTGACCGACCATGTCGCCGCACCGATCGACCCGTGGATGCCCGCCGTGATCGTGCATGCAGAACTGCTCACCGAACTGCTCGACGTCGAGGCGCAGCATGGATTCACAACACCGGTTGCATGGCTGCCGGTGCTGTGGACGGCCGGCGCGATCGTCTCATTCGCGTTGCTGTTCAGGCTGCAACGCGCGAGCGTGGCGCTGCCGGCGTTGATCGCGACCACCGCACTCTGGTTGGTGCTGATCATCTCTATCCGTGCGGTGCCATCCCATCTCGCAGCGTTGCCGCTAGTGCCCACGTCGGTCTTCCTGCTGGTCCAGGCGCCGTTCGAATGGATCTCGTCGCAGGCGTCGATACGTTCGTTCGAGCGGCGCTTCAGTCGCTATCTCCCTCCCACGGTGCTGCGTGAAATCGTACGGCGCCGAGGTCTTTCGGCTTTCAAACCGGAGCGCCGGCAGATCTCCGTGCTGTTTGTCGACATAGAGGGTTACACGCAGATCGCCGAACAGGTATCGCCCGAGCGGCTGGTCGCGATGACAGAGGTGATCCTTACGCGCCTGACCCGCTGCGTGTACGACACCGAAGGCACGCTCGACAAATATATGGGAGATGCCCTGATGGCGTTCTGGGGAGCGCCGCTTGAACAGGAAGACCACGCCGACCGCGCCCTCGACTGCGCGCGCGCGATGCTGCACGAACTCGACGCGCTGAATCGCAGCGCCGAACCGCTGTTCGACAACAGGCCGATTCGCGTGCGAATCGGCGTCAACAGCGGCAATGCAGTGGTCGGTGAACTCGGCTCGACGCTGCGCCAGTCCTACACGGCGATCGGCGATGCGATCAACGTGGCAGCGCGGCTGCAGGAATATGCGAAGGTCGCAGGGACCGACCTGCTCGTCGGCCAGGAGACTGCGCACCGCAGTACGCGTCATCGGCTGCGTGAATTCACGCGTGCCACCTTGCGCGGGCGTATCGCACCGGAATTGCTTTATGTGCTGCACAAAGGCGAGAACGGTGCAGTCCACTAAGCTGCACTTCGGCTCGTTGACGCGGATACGCGCCCGGTTCCGGGCCGCGAGGCGCGCACATTTCGCGGCCTGCGTCGTCGCATTGAGCGCCGTCGCGCCACACGCTTTCGCGCAGACGCCCGACAATGCATTCGACCAGACCATCGACGACGACCTGGAGACCCAGGCCCAGTACGAGATGGATCACGGGCACCGCGAACGGGCGCTCGCGTTGTTCAACGAACTCGTGAAACGGGATACGCGCCGTGCGGGCGCGCTGCTCGACACGGCGCTGCTGTATTGCCAGCTCGGCGAACGCGACCTGTCGCTACAGACATTGACACGCATCGAAACGCAATACGAGGTGCCCGCGACAATCGAAAAACTGATCGCGTTCTACAAGGGCAACGCATGCGCGCCGCCGGCGTCGCGGCCTAGCCTGACCGTGAGCGTCGGGGCTGGCGTGACGTCGAATGCCAACTTCGGCCCGTCCAGCCCGCTGGTGAACTTCGCGCCGGGCGCGCCGTTCGACTCGCCACTCGCACCGGCAAGCCTTGCGCATAGCGACCAGTACGTTGAATCGGCCGTGCAGGGCGAGTTGCCGATTGCCGCGATGCCGGAATTCGCACTGCTCGCCGGGCTGTCGGACCGCCAGTATCGCAGTCTGCATGATTTCGATCAGCGCACCGCGACGTTCGGCATCGCTCACCAGAAGACATTCACACAGGGCGAACTCGACAACCAGCTTACGACGGACGTGTTGTGGCTCGGTACGCATGTCTACCAACGTGACTTCGCATGGCACGTCGGCTACTGGTCGCCGCCGACGACGCTACGTTCAATACTGGCGCGCTCGGGGCTCGACTTCACCGTCACCGACGAGAGCTACCCTGGCGATTCGCTGTACGACTCGGTCCACGTCGAATTGCGCGCCTCGCTCCAGGCACACCTCGGCGATCACGCGACGATGCAGCTGTTCGTCGGGCCGACGTGGGACAAGCCGTATAACGACCGTCCCGGCGGCATGCGCCACGGCTATACGGCGTGGCTCGGCCTCGACTACGCAATGGGCCGGTACGGACAGCTCGAGACCATCCTGCAGCAGCGTACGTTGAACGACGTAGCGCCTTACGATCCGATCTTCTTTGGCGCCACCACGCAGCGTCAGACGGTACGGGCCGCGTCGTTGCGCTATTCGTATCCGCTCGGCCATAAGTGGTCTGTCTATGCTCAGGTGTCGGCGCAGCGGATTTCCGACACGATTTCGCTGTTTGCCTATACGGTGCGCGACGGTTCGGTGGGCCTGTCATGGAAATACTAAAGCGACACCGTGATCTCAACACGCGGTAAAATCGCTGTTCAACTTGCCACGAGCTTCCCGCCATGCCAAATCCTGTCAACATCGCCGCGCTCCACAACGCGCCCCATGCTGAAGACCTGTCGATTTGCCTCGAAGCACACGGATTCCTGAACCAGTCGTACGATTCGCTGGACAGCCTGTTGCGCGATCTCGCACATTCGAGAAGCGTGGTGCCCGATCATGCCGCTGCGACAGTCGAGTTGACGGTGACCGGCCAGCCCGACGGGTTCTTCCCGTTCGGCCACCTGTTCCTGTAAGAACACCGTCAAAACGTCGTGCCCGGCCGATGCCGGGCGCATGGTTACGCAAGCACCTGCATGAGAGCCTGCGCATAGGCGTCGGCAATCGTCGCCCAGTCCCCCTCCGCCTCAACACGGCGCCGTGCATTGCGGACAAGCGACGCGCGTTCCGGCTGGGCAAGACCGAGCATGGCTTCAACACCGTCCGCGAATGCGCCTCCGCTAGCCGACAGATACTCGCGGCCCGCCCCGAAGCCTGAACCTCGCGCACCGAAATCGGTGCTCACGATCGGCACGCCGGCCGCCGCATACTCGATCAGCTTCAGGTTCGTGCCCGAACCGGACACAACCGGGTTCAGCCCGACATCGCAGATCTCCAGCCAGCTGGCTTTCTCCGCGTTGCTGACGACACCCGTCAGACCCACGTTCGCCGGACGCGCCCAGCTTCGGACCGCGTTGCAAACCGAGCCCAGCATCAGGAAGTGAACCTCCGGCAAGCGCGCGGCAGCGTCGAAGACGATGCGCGCCGCGTCGATGTTCGGGCCGTGCGCGCTGCCCATGAAAAGCGCGAGCGGAGACGTCACACCCAGCACCGAACGGCGCTGTGCCGCTCGAGCGGCTTCACGAAAAGGTGTGCCCGCCACGTCGACGCCGTTCGGCACCACGGCGAATCGCTGACTGCCTGCGCATTCGTAGAGCTCGCCCAAGCGCCGAAGGTCCTGCGCCGAGCAGGCCGTCACCAGCACTGCGTCGTGAACCGCGCGCCGCTCCAGCGCACACACATGATTGATCGCCCATTGATGCTTGCCGAAGATATCCGCCTTGAGGTCGGCTTCAACGTTATGGGCCTCGTAGACGAAGGCTGCCGGCGAAACGGCGCGCAACGCCGGCATCGCATAGGGATGCGAACAGACCATCAGATCGGCGCGCCGAGCCAGTGCATTAATGGCCTCCAGCCACTGCGGCGTGCATGAAGGATGCAACGCGGCCGTGAGGTCTTCGACCGATGCTCCGAGCGAAGCTTCCAGGCGCTGCTCTTCTTCGACGAACGCCCGCGACTTCGGCACCCGCTCCTCGCTGAAATCGGCGCCCAACTGGCGCACGTTGCGCGGCACATGCGGTGGCGCAAGATTGACGAATTCCACTTTGAACGGATTCGCCAGGCGCGAATAGAGCCCGTGCAACCGAAGCTTGCCACCGCTGACCACCGGCGCGACGGGATACGTGTTGAGCACGCCGAGCAGCGGCTTGGCGCGCCGGGTGATCACTGTGGGCGCGAGCGCGACTTCGGGCCCGCCCTCGCCGCAGTTCCGCACCGCCTGTTGAAGGCGAGCGTGCTCCGGACGGCTCGCCGCCAGCAATGCATCGCACAGCGTGTCCCAGTCCACGCGTGCGGCTCTGGCTGCAGCCGCGGCTCCCATTTCCTGCGCGACCGCCGGGTCGTCGCACAGCTGCCGCATCGCTCTCGCCAGTGCCGACGCATCCGGCCTGACGATGAATCCGGTGCGACCGTTCTCGATGAGTTCGGTCGGACCGCCGGAATCGGTGGTCGTGATCACCGGTTTCGCGGCAAGCATCGCTTCCAGCGTGATCAGTCCATAGTCCTCGTCGCGCGGCACGAACGGCACGCAGAGCGCGCGTGCGTATTCCCGCGCCAGCATCGCATCAGGAATCCGGCCGAGAAAGCGGATGCCCGGATGATCGCCCGCCACGGCACGCAAGCGCGCTTCGTCACGTCCGCCACCGGCAATATGCAGCGGCAGCTGGACCCCGCTCTTCTTATAAGCTTCGATGATCAGTTCGATCCGCTTGGCCGGATCGAGGCGGCTGGCGCTGAAAATCGTTTGCTGCGGACCGGGTGCAAGCCCCTTCAGATGGGTCGGATGGTGATGGACGGCCACGTCCACGCCGGCTGGAAAATAGCCCTCGCGAGCCGCCACCACGTGTGAAATCGCGGCATGGTGCACGACCTTGTCGGGCCGCATCGCGATTGCGTCGAGCAGGCGGATCGCCGCGCGCGTCACGGGTCCGGGAAATGCCCAGCAAGGCGCAGTGGGCGCGCGATGGAAAGCGGCGTCCAGTGCGTCGAGCAGTTCGTCGAACCCGACGTCCGTCGCACTGCACTGCTGCAGCGCCTCGACGAGGCGCGACGGCATGCCGAGCGCGTACAACGTGTGCGGATCGAAACGGGTGGGCATTCCCTGCGGATAGCAGTCGTACAGGCCGCGCAGCGTGTGCTGCAAATAAACAATGTGATTCGGATGGCGAATCGCCCAGGCCGGGTACTTGGTGCTGATCACCAGATCGAAGTGGCTGAGGTCCAGTTCGGAAAAACGGCGGTAGCTGGAAAGCAACTCGCCCATGTTCCGCTCGGGGCTCGGCAACTTCACCAGATCCGCCTCTACGCCGGCGCGCGCATTGAGCGCGTCGAGCAGGCCCCACCAGAGGTTTTCCGCGCCGCCGATCACGAACGGCACCGGACTCGGCGCAACTATGGCAATTTTCATGAGACAAAGAGACTAGTTCAGAGATTGGGTCAACCGGTCGACGACGTGATCCCAGGAGATGTCCGCACGCAGATAGGCTTCGCGCCCGCGCGCGCCCGCCTCCGCGGCCTCGCGCGGGTGTTCGGCGATCCAGTCCAGACGCGCGGCGAGCGCATCCGCGTCCGGCGGTTCGATCCAGCCGGTGTCGCCGTCGCGTACGAATTCCAGTGGGCCGCCCGAGTCAGTGCAGGTTACGACCGGCTTCGACGACAGCATTGCCTCGAGCGTGACGTAGCCATAGTCCTCGTCGAACGCGGGGAAGATGACAGCTGCCGCGCGCGCGTAGAACGCGCGTTTTTCCGCTTCGCTGATGTGCCCGATCAACGCGACGCGATCGCCCACGTCATGGCGTTTGATCAGCTCGGCAAGTACGCCGCGCTGGCCGCCGTCGCCCGCCAGCACGATCTTGAAAGACGAACGCATACGGCGCGCCGCGTCGATCACGAGGTACTGCCGCTTGAGGGTCTCCAGACGGCTCGGGAAGAACACATACGGCCACGCGGTGTCGCAGCGAAACAGTTGTGCGTGCGCCGGCGGATGATAGAGCGGCGTCGCGGCGATGCCATTGAAGTCCCCCAGGCGCGCGGCCACCCGCTGCGAATTGGCAAAGACGACGCGCGCGCGGGTCAGCACAGCGTTGTCGAACGCGATCACCCGTTCACGCAGTTCGGTCAGCGCGGGGGTTGCCTGCGCGGCGTCGAAGAGCTCGTACACAGCGCGATGCTGATGCATCACCCACACGCGGTGATCCGGGTGCGCGACGCCATAGCCGGGAAACTGCAGGCCGATCACCTGATCGATCGACACGCCGTTTGGTTGCACCAGATCAAGCGACGCCGCGTGCGCCATCGCCCGCAAGACGTCGCTCTCGGGCGAAAAGCGAAATGGCAGCCGCAGCAGTTCGACCGCGTGCCCCGCTTGCTGCAACGCGCGCACGACGCCCGCGACATGGTACGTGGCGCCGCCGTGCATGAAAGGCACGAGATTGGCCGTCACGAGGATCTTCACGCAGGCGCCCCCGTTGCGCCAGTCTTGCGACCGGTCACGGCGAAGTCCTGCGGTCCGCAAAGATGGCCGTTGACCCGCTCCGTGAGGGGATCGTTGCCGGGCACCTTGGCCTCTTCGGGATAGGGGCTGCTACGGATGATGTCGATGGCGTCGAAGCCGTGATATTTCAGCAGGAATGAAATCGCGGTTGGCGTAATGGGATTGCGGTGCGTGAAATCGTGATAGAAGGTATGGCTGCCCACCAGCACGTTCTCCGGATTCGGTGTCTCGAACAGCACTGCGCCGCCGTCCACGAGTACACGATAGCTTTCCTTGACAAGCCCAAACAGATAGTCGAACGGCAGGTGTTCGATGATGTGGAAGCCGGTCACGGCCGCCACCGAACCCGTCGGCAGACTACGCAGGAACGTGAGTGCGTCAATGCATCGCACTGCGTGGCCGCGCGCGAGACACGCGTCGATCATCACACGGTTGACGTCGATGCCGAGCGCAGCGTAGCCTCGTTGCGCCATGTACGACAGCCATTCGCCGCGGCCGCAACCCACATCCACGATTTCGTGCGTCAGATCTCCGCCCCTCGGCACACATGTCGAGAGCCAGGTGTCGTAGATCGCGAGCTTGGCCAGCACGCTTTCCCGCGAACCCCGATTCGCATCTTCGAACGCGAGGTAATAGGCGTCGATCACCTCCGCCGCTACCGGCGCCGCCAGCGTGGCAATCTGCTGCAGATTGTCCACACGCCGCGACAGTTCGGCGAGTTTGCGCTCATGACGCTGGGTCATGCCGGCGATGCGCTCGAAACGGCGACGCCACGCGACGAGCGTACGACTGATCACGCGCCGCGCCGCCCACGTGTCAAGAGAGCGCGCTGCGAAGGCGCCCAGCGCGCCCAATCCGATGCGGCGCAGCGCAGAATCCGCCGCGGCCACGCAAACCGCCAGCCGCAGCCCGGTCAACGGCACGCCCACGCCGCGGCCTTCTCCTGACAGGCGAAGCTTCGCAGCGAGGATCAGCCGGCTCCCGCCGCGCGCGAGCTCGCCAACGTAGTTGGCACGCCCCGTTTCATCGGGCTCGCGCTGCAGCAGCAAGCGGTAGGCGGTATCGACGAACGCGCTGGTGTCACTCACCAGCAGACCATCGATGCCCGCCTCAGCCGGTATGTCGAGGGTGGCGGCGCCCGCGCTCGAGAAAAGCGCGGGGTTGCCGGGAGCATCAGCCTCGGCGTCGCCGTGGAGACCGGCATCGTCCGCCGCTCCGGCACGCGCCGCGGCCTCCGCCTTGACGCGGGCAATCAGGATATCGAGTGCTGCATGGGTCATGGTTCTTATACTCTGGATTCCGTCAGGTCCGGCACGCGCTGCTGCCCGAATTCGACCGGGACATAGCACAGTCCGGAAAACGGCGCAGCGGAAAAGCCCGCAATTTCGAAGGTCGCGGCCGCATCCCACCAATGCTGGCAGTCGTGCACATGGGTATCGTCCGAATGCAGCGCCACCGTCACCGTGTATTTGCCGGGCGCAAAATTGAGCGGCAGCGAAAAGCGGCAACGCACGCTGTCACCGCGCGCGAAACGCGCTTCCTTGTTCAGCAACATTGTGTTGGTGCCGAACACGTCTTGGCCGAATCGGTCGCGAATCAGGATGCCTACCGAGAGTGCGGCGTCCTGCTGCGATTCGCACTTGAGGTCGATCGTGACGTGTTCCCCCGACGCGAAGCGCGCGTTAGGCCCGAACCGGTTGGCCAGCACCACGCTGGTGATGCGAGTGCGCAACGCGCCGTACGATCCGGACGAAGACGTGTCGGCATGCGGAGCGTCTTCGTCGACGCCCGCAATCAGCCGGTAATAGTGCTGCGCCGCTTCATCGGGCGCGCCATCGAACACAACCTTGCCGTCCGACAGCAGCAGCGCCCGGTCGCATAGCATCTTGACCGAATTGATATCGTGCGACACGTACAGGATCGAACCGCCGCGATCGCGGAATTCGCGAATGCGTTTGAGGCATTTCTGCTGAAAACGCGCATCGCCGACCGCAAGCGCTTCGTCGACGATAAAGCAGACCGGATCAGCATGGATCGCCACCGCGAAGCCGAGCCGCATCACCATTCCGGACGAGTACGTCCGGACCGGCGCGTCAATGAACTCGCCGAGTTCGGAGAACGCCACAATCGCGTCGAAGCGCTGCTGGATCTCGGCGCCCGTCATCCCGATCAGCCGCGCATTGACGGCAATGTTGTCGCGCCCGGACAGCTTGGCGTCGAATCCGGTGCCGAGTTCCAGCAGCCCGGTGATGCGCCCGCGGCGCTCGATCGTGCCGGCATTTGGCACGAGCACACCACTCACCAGCTTGAGCAGCGTCGATTTCCCCGCGCCATTCTGTCCGAGTACGCCGACCGCCTCGCCTTGCCGGAGAGAAAACGAAATGTCGTCGAGCGCAACATGAACGCGGTGCCGCTTTTTGCGCAACAGCGCCTCGACAAGACGGTCGGCGGCCCGGTTGTAGATGTTGAAGTGCTTGGAAAGATGTTCGACCTGCAGCACCGGCTCATGGCCCAGCGTGGTACTCCTCACAACATGTCCCTCATGGCCGTTTGCAGGCGTCCGAGCAGCCAACGGCTCGCCAGCAGACTCGCGGCCGCCACGCCGGCGAGTGCGACGAATGTCTTCAGTGGCGGGCACCGGTGCCACACGACGATGCCGTGCACCGCGTCCACCGCCCAGAACACCGGACTAAAATGCAGGCTCCGTATGGCCCACGGCGGCAAAATAGTCGCGAGGTAGACGACCGGCGTCAGCCAGAAGCCGAACTGCAGCAGGATATTCAGCACGTTCTTGATATCGGGAATGAATACGTCGAGCGTGCCGAGCACAATGCCAAGGCCGTATGCGAGGGCGCTCAGCAGCACCGCGACGACGGGCAGCAGCAGCCATTGCACGCCGATCGGATAACCAATGATCAGCAGGAACACGGCAAAGAAGGTCATCGTGATTCCGTAGACAACCCACTCGGCGAGGACAATGTGAAGCGGCATCACCCACAGATCGACGCTGATCTTGCGGATCAGGTGCGCTTTTGCGCCGTAAACCGGCGCAAGCCGGCTCACGATATTGGCAAACAGATTCCACGTCAGCAGTCCGCCGATCAGGTACACCGTGTACAGGTACGGGCTGGTGTCCGCCCCCAGCCGGGCGCGCATGAAATGGGAAAACACCGTGCTGAAAAGGACGACGAAGGTCAGTGGCTGAATCAGCAGCCACGCCGCGCCTAATGCGTTCTCGCGGTGCCGGTCCACGAGGTCCTGGCGCGACAGCAGCCATACGTGGGTGAGGCTGGTCCTGAAACTATTCGCCGACACGCTCGAAGCAGATCGCTGCGAGCGCGGCGCCATACGAGTCGACTGGTTCACGCGAGAACCTGCCTGTAGACGTCGAGCGTCTCTTCGGCCGAGCGTCGCCAGCTAAAGTGCCGCGCGCGTGCGCACCCGGCGGCGCTCAGCCGCGCGCGCAGCGCGTGGTCATCAATCAACGACTGCATAGCCTCGGCGAACCCGTCCGTATCGGCCGGGTCGTACATCAGGGCGGCATCGCCTGCCACCTCCCGCAACGCCTGCGCGCTAGAGCACAGCACCGGCACGCCGGCCGCCATCGCCTCCAGCACCGGCAGTCCGAATCCTTCGTAGACCGACGGATAAACAAGTGCAAGCGCGCCCGCCGTCAGCAGCGGCATTTCATGGTCGGGCACATAGCCCAGCTTGCGCACGGTGCCGTCTCTCAACGACGCGCCGAGCGCTGCGTGCAGTGAGCCGGTCAACCATCCTTCAACGCCTATCAGCACGAGCGGCACCGCGCGGCGAACCGCTATCGGCAGGCGTGCGTGGGCGGCAAGCGCCGTATGCAGATTCTTGCGCGGCTCCAGGGTGCCTACCGCGGCGAAATAGCGGCCGTGCAGAAGACCGTGACGGGCCAGCACGACGCGTGTCGCGTCAGCCGTGTATGGCCGGAAACGGGGCGATACGCCGTTGTAGACCACGTTGAGCTTTTCCGGTGCGATCGAGAAGCAGGACTGCAATTCATCTCGCACAAAATCGGAGACGACGATTACGCGATCGGCGCGTTCGAGCGCCTTCGGGAAATTCGCGCGCAACAACGCCAGCCGATGCGACGGGTGGTATTCGGGATAGCGTACCCACGACACGTCGTGAGCGGTGATCACTGTCGGTCCGCGAAAGCGGAACGGAATGAAGTTCGGATCGTGATACACGTGCGGCGAGCGCCGTCTGCGCATCCCCGAGTCGAAGCGGTACTGCTCGATACGCGGCATGAAACGGTACACGCCCGGCACATATCGGCGTGCGAACTGCTTGGCCGCTCTTGCCACCGCCGTACGCAGCGAGAGGTCGGCCCCCGGCGCCGCAGGCTCGACGCTCCGACCTTCGGCGATGGAAGACGACCAGTGCGTGCCGTAGAAAAAACGCACACTATGCCCGCGCTGCACGAATTCGCGGGCCAGATGCGACGCGTATTGCCCGATGCCCGTCAACGGCGTAAGCAGCGCGCGGCCGCCCATCGCGATCTCGAGCGGTGCGCCGGGAACCTGTTCGTCGATCATTGACTACCCTTTAATGACAACCCGGAAAGCAGCGCAAGTATCCGTTCTGTTTAGTCCGATCAGTGTGACCGCCGTCACATTTTCGCGAGTGTTAATCAATCAGAATGGCGCCGTCGTCACGGGGTCGGCTGTGTCGAGCCGGCTACAAAAATCAGAGCGCAGACCAGCTTAGGGGCGGCCGCGAGCAGCACCGCGCGGCTCGGATATTGGAAAGATGGACAAGAAAAGCGAATTACCGTCGAACGAAATCGTTCAGGCGCTATTGGGCTACCGGCGCGTTTTCCGCACGATTGGTGTGTTCAGCATGCTCATCAACCTGTTGATGCTCGTGCCCTCTCTTTACATGCTGCAGGTCTACGATCGCGTCCTGCCGAGCCGCAATGGCGTCACGCTCGCGATGCTTTCGCTGATCATGCTCGGCATGTACGCGATAACCAGCGCGCTCGAATATGTGCGCAGCTTTATCGTCATCCGCATTGGCGCGAAGCTCGACATGCACCTGAACGAGCGCGTCTACACCGCAGCGTTCGAAACGAACCTCAAACAACGGGGCGTCAACGCCGGTCAGTCGCTGAACGACCTGACCACGATTCGCCAGTTCGTGACCGGCAATGCGCTGTTCGCGTTCTTCGACGCGCCGTGGTTCCCCATCTACCTGATCGTCATCTGCCTGTTCAATGTCTGGCTCGGCCTGTTCGCCGCAGTCGGTTCCGCGCTGCTCGTCGTGCTCGCGATCGTCAACGAGCGTGTCTCGCGCCGCCCGCTTGCGGAAGCAACCATGCTGTCGATCCGCTCGACCACGCTTGCGACCAGCAACTTGCGCAACGCGGAAGTGATCGAAGCGATGGGCATGCTGCCGGACCTGATGTCGCGTTGGAAAGTGCTCAACTCCGGCTTTCTGGCTCGCCAGGCCGAAGCAAGCGAAAAGGCGGCGCTGGTGGGCAACGTCACCAAATTCGTCCGGCTGGCGCTCCAGTCTCTCGTCCTCGGGGTGGGCGCCCTGCTCGCCATCGACGGCAAGCTCTCGCCGGGCATGATGATCGCCGGCTCGATCCTGATGGGCCGCGCGCTGAGCCCCCTCGAAATGGTGATTTCGGTGTGGCGGCAATGGAGTAGTGCAAAGAGCGCCTATGAGCGGCTTGTCGAACTGCTCGAAGGCAATCCGGAACGCCGGATCGGCATGAGCCTGCCGGCGCCGAGCGGCCAGTTGACACTCGAAACCGTGAGCGCGGCCCCGCCCGGCAGCCGTCTGCCGGTGCTGCACGGCATCACGATGACCATCGAGGCTGGCGACGTGGTCGGCGTGATCGGCCCGAGCGCGTCCGGCAAGTCGACGCTCGCTCGCCTGATGGTCGGTGTTTGGCCGGCCGTCGTCGGTAACGTGCGCCTCGACGGCGCCGACATCTATCAATGGGACAAGGACCAGCTTGGCCCTCACATCGGCTACCTGCCGCAAGACATCGAACTGTTCGGCGGCTCGATCGCGGAGAACATAGCGCGCTTCGGCCAGATCGATTCGGCCAAGGTCATCGAAGCCGCCAGGCTGGCCGGGGTCCACGACATGATCCTGCGTTTGCCGCAGGGATACGACACGCTGGTGGGCGACCGCGGCGCTGGGCTCTCCGGCGGCCAGAAGCAGCGCATCGGACTCGCCCGCGCACTGTACGGCGACCCCGCGCTGATCGTGCTCGACGAACCCAATTCCAACCTCGACGAGATTGGCGAGGCCGCGCTGAAGCTCGCGATCGAAAGCCTGCGCACGGCCGGCCGGACCGTGGTGCTGATTACCCACCGGACCAGCATCATCGCGGCGACCACCAAGCTGATGCTGCTGGTCGAAGGCCACCTCAGGCTGTTCGGACCGACGCCACACGTGCTGGCCGCCCTCCAGAATGCGCCCGCCGCCAGTCCGGCACAGCCCGCCGGTCATCAAGCTTCCAACGCCGGGACCGCAGAAGTCCCAGCCTGACACGCAGAGTTTCCATGTTCAATTTCGCAAGCAAGAAGGCGGCGCTGCCCGCGATCGAAGTCCTCGGTGCGGCGCTACCCCCTGCCCTCAATACCGACGAATCGCGCTATGTGAAGGTCGGCTGGACCATCGTCGTGGTGGGCGTGTTGGGCTCGCTGCTCTGGGCCACCCTGGCGCCACTCAGCAAGGGCGTCCCCGTGCAGGGCACGGTGATCGTCACCGGCAATAGCAAACAGATCCAGCATCCCACCGGCGGCATCATTCAGGACATCCTGGTACAGGATGGCGACACCGTTAAGGCCGGCCAGGTGCTCGTCAGGATGAACGACGTGCAGGCGCGTGCGCAGGCAGCGGAAATCCGCGCGCAATATCTGACCGAACTGACCGTGAAGGCGCGCCTCATCGCCGAGGCCACCGACGCGAAGTCCATCACGTTCGCGCCGGAACTCGTCGCCAGCGCCGCCGCGCACAACCAGCAGGTCGAGGACGACATGCATTTGCAGGAGCAATTGCTGAGCTCGCGGCGCCTCGCGTTGCAGGCCGCACTAGGCGCGCTGCGCGAGACGATCGCCGGATACAGTGCGCAACTGGGCGGCGTGAAGGCGTCTCGCGAATCCAAACTGGCCGAACAAGTGGCGCTGAATGACCAGTTGACTGGCGCACGGCAACTCGCAAGCGAAGGTTACATGCCGCGCACGAAATTGCAGGATCTTGAACGCGAGAGCGCGGAACTGGACGGCCAGATCTCCACGCAGGTCGGCGAAACCGGACAGCTGATGAGCCAGATCGCCGAAGCGCGCCTGCACCTCGCGCAGCAGCAGGAAGATTACATGAAGGAGGTGCGGACCGATCTCACCGACGTGCAGCGCGATACCGACGAACTGCGAAACCGCCTGAGCGAGAGCGAATTTACGCTTTCCAACAGCGAGGTTCGCTCGCCTGTCGACGGTACGGTGGTCGGCGTCAACGTGTTTACGGATGGCGGCGTCGTGGCGGCGGGCGCTAAATTGATGGAAGTCGTACCGAGCGGGGAACCGCTCGAAATCGAAGGGCAACTGCCCGTCAATCTGGTCGACCGGGTGAAGGAAGGAATGCCGGTCGACATGATGTTCACCGCCTTCAACCAGAACAGCACGCCGAGAATTCCCGGCACGCTGACCTTCATCTCGGCAGACCGGCTGACCGACGAACACACGGGCGCGCCCTACTACCGGGTGCGAGCCAAGGTCACGCCCCACGGTATGAAACTGCTGGAGCATCTGAGCGTCAAGCCGGGCATGCCTGTCGAGGTGTTCGTCAATGCGGGGCAACGCTCGATGCTGAGCTACCTCCTGAAGCCGGTCTTCGACCGGGCGCATACGGCACTGACGGAGGAATGACGTGCAAGCAGTAATGGCAACACCCTCGCGGGGCGCGTCGTCCCGCCACGGCATTCGTTCGTCGGTGGGCACGGGCAACCGTCTCCGCGCAATTTCCGTGGCGGTATCGATCGGGGTCGGCCTGACATTCGGGCCGGCCGGCTCAGCGCAGGCGTTGGGCCTCGCCGACGCGTATGAAGCTGCACTCGGTCACGACCCCGTGTACGCCGGCGCCCTGAAGGAGAAAGAGGCCGGCGACGCAAACCTCGGCATTGGCCGGTCGTATTTGTTGCCGAACCTGTCGGCCAACTACGCGGACTACAAGGACTGGACCACCACGACCTATCTGGGCACAGCGTATCCACCGGAACCTCAGGCATACCATGCGTATTCGGCCGGCGTGTCGTTGCGTCAGCCGCTGCTCAACTACGAAGACCTCGCCCGTTACCGCTACGGCAAGGCTACGGCGCTCGCCAGCGACGCGACCTTTATCGACCACAGCGAGGACTTGCTGGTGCGTGTGTTGGGCGCCTACACGGACACGGTCTTTGCACTCGACCAGCTCGCGCTCGCTTCCTCCCAGAAAAAGGCGCTCGACGAACAGCTCGCCAGCAACGAGTCGATGTTCAAGAACGGCCAGGGAACCCGCACCGACATCCTCGAAACCCGGGCCAAGGCGGAGCTCGCCGAGGCGGACGTCGCCGACGCGCAAGGCAACCTCGACAATGCCGCGCACGCGCTGGAAGCGATCACGGGCTTGCCGGCCTCCCTCGACGTCGGCGGACTCGACCGGCTAAGCGACAGCTACCAGCCCACCATGCCGTCGCCGGCCAGCTTTGAACAATGGCGCGACATTGCCCTCGACAACAACGCGGAACTGACGGCGCAACGGCAATCGGTCGAAGCCGCGCGGCAGCAGCTCGAAATCGCGCACGCGGGCTTTTTACCGCACGTGGACCTCGTCGCCAATTTCGGCAAGAACCAGTCGGATACGCTCGACGCCATCGGGCAGCGCTATCTGACCAAGTCGATCGGCATCGAGATCACGATTCCACTCTACTCAGGCGGCCTCGTCAGCGCAAGCTCCGCGCAGGCACGCGCAAACTATCAACGCTCACAATTCGACCTGCAGGACAAGACCAACACCGTGCTGCTCGACGTACGCAAGCAATACAACCTCTGCGTAAACGGTCTGACCAGAATCGACGCCTTGCAGAGCGCCGTCGACTCGGCGACGCAGTTGATCACCGCGACGCACAAGAGCGTTCAGGCCGGCATGCGCACCAATCTGGATGTCCTGACCGCCGAACAGCAGCTATACGAGTCGAAACGCGATCTGGCGCGGGCGCGTTATCAATATCTGCTGGCGAGTCTTCAACTCCAGCATGCGGCGGGAATCCTGACCGCGCAGGATCTTTACGGAATGGCGCAGTGGTTCGTGCCGTCGGGCGCGGCGACGCCAATGGCGCAGGCAGTCACTGCAGCAAGCGACTCACGCTGAACGAAGCGCCCGAAGAGCCGTGGCAAACCGCACGAGGCAACGCCTCGCCTTGGGCGAAGCGTTGCCTCGGTTGCCGTGGTTCTTGTTAGTTGCCAACGAGCCCGTAGGCTCCCAGGTCGAAGTGATTCGGTGAGAACTCGGTATCGTCGACGCCGGAGCGGACAAGCTTCAAACCCGGCTGCGCGGCGAATGCCGCGTTCCCCCGAGCAGCCTGTTCCTCGAGACACTGGATGGCCGCGGAGTCTTCTACCACTGTCTGCAGCTCCTTGATCAGTTCGGACGCCCGTTCGCATCGCAACAGGAAACGCCGGGGGGTCGGAGACGCCGCGCCGCCGCCCGCTTCCTGCGTTACGATGAAAGAAAAGCTCACATAGCCGGGCATCGACGCCTGCTCGAATACCCACTCCGCGATCCAGAGCTTCGGGCTGTCTTTCTTGCTGCGTGCGGACTTTCTCTTTACGTTGGACCCGGCTGCCATAGGATTTTCGCGGTGAACTGGGGGGCGCACGCGGCGGATCCTGAAGGCATCGCCACCGCTGCGGCATTTCAACGTAATCTATCCGAGCCAGGCGAAGCGAGTTGTGCGGAGGCGCACATTCCTGCACGTTCCGTGAATAGATCAGCACGTCTAGTGATATCGCCCACGCATCAACAGCCAGGGACGCTCGATCGTCACGTAACTCAGCCGGGCAACTGCAAGACTGAGCGGCAACAGAACCAGCGTAGCGGCAGCGAGGCCGACGTGCCAATCCAGCCTTGCGAAAAAGGGCTCCGTGAAATGGGCGAACAGAAACAGCACGAGTCCGTGCAGCAGATAGAACGAGTAGCTGACCTCGCCGGCTGCGCTGAGCCGTGCGCTGATCCACCTGGGTAACGCCCCGCGCCAGCTCGAATACGCTACGATCACGCCGCCCCACATCAACGCCTCCAGCACACCCCATACCGCCCATACCGGCTGTTTCGGTTGCGGTAGCTGATAGCTGGCGTGGCGCGCGAGCAGGTCCAGCATCGTCACTGCGAGCGCCAGCGCGACGATGCTCCAGACGCCCGGCAGGCGCCGCTCGCGCAGCACCGGCGTACGTTGCACGAACATCGCGCACGCCATGCCGATCAGGAACTGATCGAAGCGCCCGAGGAGCGTCGAGTAATACATATGGGTGGACTGCGCGGTGACGAAATACGCGCCACACCGCAGCAGCAGCCACAACCCGATCAACCGCACCAGCCAGCCGATCCCGTACTGGATCGCAAAGCGGCCAAGGAACGGGAACACCATATAGAACGAAAACTCGATCGAGATGGTCCACGCGCCGCCCGTGATGAATGAATTCGAGGTTGGCGCTTCACCCAGATTCGAGAACAGCAAATAAAGGAAGTCGCCTGGCCGAAACGCATCCCGCCCAACCGATGTCGCAACGACGAACATCACGACGAATAAAGGGAAGATCCGGAGCAGCCTGTTTCGCATGAAGCCGCACCACTGAATGCCTGGCGCCGCGATAGCGATATTCATGAACAGATAGCCGGACAGCACGAAAAACAACCCGACGCCGCTGTGCCCTTCTACCAGCCAGCCCGCCAGAAAGGCGTTCGGATAGGCGTGCCAATGCCCGTAAAACACGTTAAAGGTATGGTAGAGAAAAACCAGCAGCGCCGCGCCGGCACGCAAGTGATCGAGACGGGGATCGAACGGAACGTTAGCTGAGCGCATGCAGGGATTTATGCCGTCTGCCGGGCAGCCGGCGGACACCCTGGGCAACGCGGCGAGGCCACAGCATAGACGTGCAATCGCAGCGCCGATGTGACGACGGTCACAAATCATGTTCGCCTGGCCAGCTATGCTCTGCGCGACCGGATTCATTTCGGACTGCCACCCTTCTTCGCTGCGGTGCTGCCACCCCTCCCTGCTCACCGTACGGACGACTATTTGCGATTTTGTGCGCGCCGTCACACAACGAGCACAAACACCCAATGAGAATCCCATGTGCGTTGTGAGTGCACGGCTACCGGCGCGGCTCAATGCCCGATGAACCACGTCACGATCACCGCATGAGGCTCCGCCGCATCACACACGTGTGTTGGTCAACGACCAGACTCTACTAGAGAGGATTTAAATGGCTGCATCACAATATTACGAACAGGTTCAAGAAGCGTACCTGGCCTACTACGGCCGTCCGGCGGACCCTGCGGGTCTGGCCTACTGGGCAGCCCAGCTGAACGCGGCGAATGGCAACATGAGCGCAATCATCAATGCGTTCGGCAATTCCGCCGAGTCGACCGCGCTGTATGGCGGTTCGAGTGTGGCGGCGCAGGTCAACGCGATCTACGAAACACTGTTTGGCCGCCAGGCGGATGTCGCCGGACTGAACTATTACGTCAACGGCATCAACAACGGGACGTTCACGCTCGCCTCGGTGGCGTTGAACATTTACAACGGCGCACAGGGCTCGGATGCGACGGAGCTGGCCGCGAAGCTGGCTTATGCGGATGCGTTCACCGATGCGGTGGGCCAGTCGACTGCGGCGCAGGTCGGTTACGTGGGGACGGTCGCCGCGAACACCGCGCGGGCCGCCGTCGCGGGCGTCGTGGATACGAATTCGGAAGCGTCAGCCATCGCTAGCCTGCCGGCGACGCTGGCCAACATTGACATCGGACCCGCCGTTTACCTGACTGCTGGCGCGGACAATATCACCGGTTCGAACATCGTCGGTTCGCTCACCCCGTACGCGGTGGACGGCGTAGGCCCGACACTGAACTACAACGACGTGATCGCCGGCACCAACGGCAGCACGAACAATACGCTGACGCTAAACGATGATTACGCGGAAGGCAACGACGTCATCCCGCTCGGCGCGAAGATCAGCAACATCCAGAACATCGTACTGCAGACGCAGGGTAACGCGGGCACCGACTACGACGACGACACAGGCACAGCATTTAATACTTCCGGCATTGCAGGTGTGCTGAACGTGACGGTGACCTCAGCAGGGAGCGGCGTGGACTTCGTCCAGGCAGCGGGCACTACCGCAGTTAACGTGACTCACCAGAGCTCGGCCGGAGAAGTAGTTGTTTTTGGCGGAAGCAGCGTCGATGTCACGTCGAATGGCAGCGACGGCGTACAGATCGGCAGCGTGAGCGTCGCTAACGTGGACCCGACGGGTGCGGTCACGGTCACCGAAACCGGCATCGGTGCCGACGTGTCGGTGTTTGGCGGCACGACCGTCAATGTCAATGACTCGGGCCCCTACGGAAACATCGTCGTGGGCGCGCCCGTCGTCCTCACGTCGTCCCCGGAACCGACCGGCGCCGTCACGGTGAATTCCACCGGTATCAGCACGAGCGTCGAGGTGTTCGGCGGCACAGACGTGACCGTCAATACGGTCGGCAGCGGCCTCGGAAGCAGCGCTGACGTCACTATCGGCGCGATCGGCCCCAATGAGCAGGTCTACGCACCGACCGGCAATGTGACCGTGAGCGTCAACGAAGCCACGGCGTATCAATACGACACCGCGACAGGAATCACAACGGGCTACGAGTCCGATGTATCGATCCTGGGCGGCGCCAACGTGTCAGTGACGACCAATGCGGGCAATGTGACCATTGGCGGTGACGATCTGAATGGCTCGAGCGAGGTGGCAATTGCAGGGCAGAACCCGACCGGCACCGTTAGCGTGACGGACACGAGCGATTACGGGGTCGTTACCGTCTACGGCGGCACGGACGTGACGGTCAACAGCGTCGGCGCGTACGGAAACGAGGGCGCTGCTGTCGTGATCGGCGCTTTCGCAGACAATGGGCAGGTGTTCGCACCGACCGGCAATGTGGTCGTAAACGTCAATCAAGCAACGGCGTATGAGGCAGAGAACCTGTCGAGCTTCGAGTCCGATGTCTCGATCCTCGGCGGCGCCAACGTAACGGTAACGACCAATGCGGGTGATGTGACCATCGGCGACAATGCCCCCAACGCCACGGATACGGGCGCTCTTGCCGGGCAGAACCCGACCGGCGTAGTCAAGGTCACGGACACCAGCGATCTCGGCAACGTGGTCGTCTATGGCGGCACGAACGTCACGGTCAACGCCGCTGGCGGCTATGTCCAGGTCGGCTCGTACGACTACAACGAGGGAGACCCGTACGTGACGGCGCCGACCGGCACAGTCACCGTGACTGACACAGGTCCCGTTACTGACAGCTATTCCGGCGGTGTTAACGTCATTGGCGGCACCGACGTCAGCGTGACGACCAATGTGGGTAGCGTCAAGGTCGGCACCTACTCAGGTATCGCGGGCTCGGAGCCGACCGGCACGGTGGATGTGACGGACACCTCGGCTGGCAGAGTCGTGGTTGATGGTGGCACGGACGTGACTGTCAGTTCTGCCGGCGGCTCAGTCCAGATCGGCACCGGCACGATATCGACCAATCCGACGGGCAACGTGTCGGTGACGGAATCGGCCATCGAAACCGGCGGCTGGGGCGAATACAAGCATCGCTCGAACGTGAACGTCGCGGGCGGCGTGAACGTCACGGTGAACACGACCGGCGGCGATGTGCGGGTCGGCACGACGGCCACCGCGGTCACCGGCGCAGTATCGATTAACGATACGTTCGTCGGCTCCAATGCGGACAGCTTCCATGTGGAAGGCGGCACGACCGTCTCGATCACAACCACGGCCACCAGCGGGGACATTACCGTCGGCGCCGTCAATCCGGCAGACATCCTGAATACCGACGGCACGGGTCTCGCCAATGCCGCCGACTTTGCGTCGGGCAACGTAACGATCGTCGACGAATCCGTCGCCGGTACCTCGGCGGCCGGTTCGTCGAACGTGTACGGAACCGGCAACGTGACGGTCAACACGGACGGCGCGCAGTCGGTGTCGATCACGGGCGGCAGTTCTGTTTCGGTTACCGACGTCGAGACGACGGCGGCGACGGGTGGCGCGAACATTGGCCAAGCAATCGGCACGAGCACGCTCGCGACGGTTTCGCTCGATGGCGTAAGCGGCGACGCGAATATCACCAGCGATGCGCTGAGCAGCCTGACGGTCACCGACAGCGCCCGCGGTAGCGCAACGGACGTCACCGTAACGGAAACGCCGACACACGCATTGTCGCTGACGCTGGGCAACGACGCCTGGGGCACGAGCATCACGGACGAAACCGCGACCAGCATCACGATCACCACGACGGGCACCGCCGCCAGTGACTTTGTGTTGAACGCGGCCGACGCAACCTCGTTGACGTTCGACAATGATGCGGCGGTCTCGCTGAACGGCGGCGAGTCGTCGATCTCCGCTGTGACGACCATCGTAGCAACGGGTAGCGGCGCACTGTCTCTCGGCAACCTTTCGGACGACAGCAGCCTCACCTCGATCAACGCGAGCGCCTCGTCGGGCGCAGTGAGCGTCACGCTCGATCCGAACACGACGAGTTTCCTCGGCGGCAGCGGCAACGACACGGTAACGCTGGATGACGCCCCAACCGGTACCGAAAGCATCATTGGCGGCTCCGGCAACAACACCCTGGTGGTCAACTACGAGGGTGAAGGGTCGCTCGCGAACATCGCAGGATTCCAGACCCTGGAGGTCGGCAGGGACGGCTCGGGCACGTTCGACGTGGCAGGCTTCACGAGCCTCGTGGTTGGTCATGGTAGCGGTGACGTGACCTTCGCGGACGTCGTCGCCGGAACAGGACTCGACATTACGGGCTCGCATTTCGGTACGGTTAGCTATGTGGAGGGGGAGGGCACCTTTTCGGCCACCACGGCACTGTCGCTGACGCTTGGCACTGATGACTCGTCGACGACCTGGTCGGCACCGGTCAGGGCAACCGTCGTGGCCTCGGGTCTCGATAACATCGACATCGACAGCGAAGGCTTTGCCGCAGCGGGTACGAACCAGCTGACGATCGGCGATTCGGCCGCGCAGACCATCACGATCACGGGCGACCGGTCCGTCTCGGTGACACTGGATGACAACTCCGGTAGTAACACCCAGACATCGACGGTAGGCGGCAGCGAAGTCACGACCATCAATGCTTCGGGGTCGACCGGCGCAGTCAACCTGACCGGTGTGGCGCTCGCCGCAAGCGGCGCGACGATCATCGGCGGTGCCGGCGTGCTGACGGCCCACGGGGTGGAGGTTCCCGCTTCGCTCGATGTCGCGCAGGTGGACACGGTGACCATCGCCCGCGGGCTCTACCTAAACTCCGTCTCAATAACGATCGACGGCCAAACCTTTACCGAGGCCACCACCCTCAATGAATCGGCAGAGACTATTGCGGCGGATCTGGTGGGACAAATCGGCACAATGGATGGTGTCACGGCCGCACTTGGGGCCGCGCATAACGGCAGCTACACGATTACCTTGACCGCCGACACAGCGGGTATCGGCTTCACCAGCAGCGTGTCATCTACCTACCCGTTGAACGTCGGGATCGGCGAAGCACCTACGACAGCCAATGGCGACGCGGCGGCTCAGTTGGGATCCCAAGCAGTCGATTCGATCACAACCGGATCCGGCGGCGGCGTGATCACGATCGGGCAAGGCGGGAGCTGGGTAGAGGGTTCATACACCGGCGGTCCTTACGGCAACGGCATTTACGGCGTCGGTAGCGAAACCGTGAATCTAAGCGCCTCCACGAACGTGGTCGATACCATCGTCGTGAACGACGGCGCTGTGTCGACCTTCAACGGGACGGCGGGCGGCATCACCGGCTTCCAGATCACGGCGAACGCCAGCACGAGCGATGAGTTGACGTTTGGTGAGCAGAAGACGGTACTGGCCAACGTCGCGGCGGCGACTCATGTATCGAGTCTGGGCGACTTTAACGCAGCCGTAGCAGTCCTCGATCCGACCGGTACGTTGAAAACGGTTCTCGCCAACCTGGACTACACCGTGTCCAACGGCGTGATCACGTTTAGCGGAACGGGTGGTCACCTGCTATCGGACTTCACGGTCACTCAGCTGATCAGCGCGGCTGAAATCATTGTCAACAGTGGCGAAAGCCAGGTGGCAACGTTCTCGGCAGGTGGCAACACCTATGTCGTGACGGATGACGCTGGGGCGACGCTGGCGACCGGCGGCGGCGGCAATCTCGACTCGATCACCGAACTGATCGGCGTGACGGGCGTGCAAGGCTTCGGCTCGACTGCCGCAGCGAACACGATCGTGGCGACGGACGTGACGAATCAGATCGCGAACTCATCCGATAGCGGCACGGTGAGCGGCGCCGCGGTCTACGATGAAACCGGCTTTTCGCACGCGGCTCTCGTCAGTGACGCAGGCCAGACGGCGGGCACGACGTCGACAGCGTTCAACAACCTCGCGGCCTCGGCGCAGCTGGATATCAGCGCCACGGGCGATCTGGGCCAGGTGACGACGACGCAGCTCGGCGCATCGGGATCCAACAGCCTGACGCTGAGCTTCACGGGCAACGAGGGCGGCACAACGCTGGATACGTTGACGGTGACGGGCGACAACGCGCTGGTGATCCATGCGAATGCGGTCGGCGAAGGCCAGAGCTTCGGCTCCCTAGGCCAATTCCAGCAGATCATTGGGACGCTGGTGGATGCGACGAACACCGTGACGAACATCACGGTCGACGGCACTACCAACATCGCGATTGGCGGCATCTCGGATACGGCGCTGACCACGTTCGATGCGAGCAGCCTGACTGGCGGCCTTTACCTGTCGGCAAACCAAAACGGCCTGACGATCAAGGGCGCGCTGGGTGGAGACATAATCTCTGCCAACGGCACCGGCGACACCATCACGGTCGGCGATGCCACGCACTCGATCTCCAGCGACGTATACGTCTCGGCGACTGGGAATGGCGACACCATTACGCTGACGCACGAGTGGTCCAGTGGCACCAGCGGGGTTCTGGCGACGGGGAATGGCAACGTCATCAGTGTCGACGCAGGTACCAACTACATCGGCGGCTCGGCCGTGGACGAAACGCTGGCATCCTCGCTCGGCAACGGCGATACCATCAACCTGGCGTCAGGCGGTAACGACACCTTGTGGGTAGGTAGCAATTCGACCGTGAACATCGGCTCGGCCACCACTGGTCTTTACGGTTCCGCCAACGTCATCGTGACAGGCGACGTGACGGGTACGGGCTCCTCAGGCCAGTATGCGCTGACCGTCATCAACCTCAACGGTGCCAACCTGCCAGATTCAAACGGCACGCTCGATATCACGTTCAATAACGTCTCAGCAACAACTGGCCATGCTCTGCTGAACGAGGCATTCGCGGGCGGCTGGGCTGCCGGTTCGCAAGTGAACGTCGCCTCGGCCACGTCGCTGGCCAACGCGCTGGATATCGCTGCGACGCAAGCGGCGGTTCTGGACAGCCAGCACGGCGCTGCCAACACGTCGGTGGTCAACGGCGTACTGGTGCAAAACGCAGGCACCGGGCTGGTGGACTACTTCCAGTACGGCGGCAACACGTACGTCGTGGAAGCGATCAACAGCTCGAACGCGGCAGCCGCCCACACCGGCCTCGGCGCAGGCGACGTCGTGGTTGAACTGACGGGTCAGGTGAACATCGGCGCGATCGGCTCGTTCAGCGGCCACCAGCTGCAGTTGACGGTTGGGCACCCGGCATAACGTATCGCTAGGCTGTCACTGGCTGTAATCGCTGAACCAACCCCGCCCCTCACGAGGGGGCGGGGTTTTTTAATCGACCTTGAGTCCCTTGAGTCAGGAAGTCCAGATGGCCCGAATCACGATTGACGGCGTACCTTACGAGGTGGATGCCTTGAACGATACCGTCCGGCAGCAGCTTGCAAACGTTCACACCGCCGACGCCGAGATCCAGCGATTGCGATCGCTGCTCGCCATCGCGTCAACCGCCCGTGCAGCTTATGCCGACGCGCTCAGGAACGCGCTGCCGCCACCACCGTCCCATTGACCGGCCCGATTAACGCTCACTGGCAAGATGCCGTTCACACCCATGAATGTTTCCGTTCAGCATACCGACCTGTTCCCGACACGCCTGTGGATCTTCGATCTGGTGGAGTTGGCGCCACATTTTCCAGCATGGCGCACGGCGCTGGCACGCCTGCGCGAGCAGTCGCCCAGCCCTGCCGGACGCTCCAATCGCGGTGGCTGGAATAGCGACAAGAAAATTTTTGACGATCCGCTGTTTGCGGCGTTGCGTGCGACGTCCCAGCGAGCCTTCAGTCATGCCTTCCTGCAAACCGACCCGAAGGCAAACTTCAGTTTCCGCGTGGAGGCCTGGGCCAACATTCACGATTCCGGTGGCTATAACCTGTATCATCTGCACCAGAACGTACTGTTGTCCGGCTGCTTCTATCTGAGCACGCCAGAAGGGTCAGGGGACCTGGTTTTACGCGATCCGCGACCCGGCGTACAACTCTCGCCGTTTACCGGTAAGGGCGCCAATGCCAACCAGCTCGCCCGCGTCGCCCCGCGTGCGGGCATGCTGGTGGTGTTTCCCAACTGGCTGGAACATGCCGTGGATCCCAACAACGCGCCGAGCGCGCGCGTATCCATCGCGATGAATGCGCTATCCGCGCCTGCGGCCGCCGCGCTGGCACCACAGTGACCCATGAGAATCCGGACAGGCCCACGCCTGCCGAGGCAGCATACTCTCGACCCTCGCGAGGCTGTACGCCAGACGGCGTACGCCGCGCGTCATCGAGCGGCCAGCGTCCGCAGCGTGTTGCGGTCGAGGATGCGGATCCGCCGGCCCTCTTTTGCGATGGTGCCGCGGTGCTCGAGTGATTTCAGCACGCGCGAGACGGTTTCACGGCTGACTTTCGCCATAGCGGCAATAGCCGACTGGTCCGGGAGTTCGATCAGCGGCGATTCGTCTATTTCCGAGTCTTCGATCGCCGACTCAATAACCGCCGAGATCCGTGCGTCGGCGCGCGATAGACCCTGCACGGCGTGACGTTTGACGAGATGGATCAGCAGGGTCGCCATCGCGTTGTTCAACGCACGTGCAATGTCCGGCTCATTGAGCAGTTGCCGGGCATAGGGTCGGCTAAAAAGCACCACTGTGCTCTTCCTGACGGCCACCATATTCGCTTGAAGCGACGAATCCTGAAGAATCGACGCCTCGCCACCCGATTGCCCGGAATTGATTACGCGTACCGGTACTTCCCTCCCGTCTTCAGAGAGGATGAAGGTCCGTAATTGTCCTGATATGACGAGGACAAGCGGCGATAGCGTGTCACCCTGAAAACAGATGTAGTCGCCAGCCGCAAACTCCAAGATACGAGCGGCTTCGCTAGCTCTTTTTATCACGTCGTCGCTAGCCAGAGCGAAAAGAGCCTGCTCTTTCAGGAGGAGTGCCAACTGAACTCGGCTTATGGTCATGGCACCACCTTCAGGAAGGCGATATCGCGTGCCAGGTTTAACAATTGTTTCATTTTTTCCCCGTTGAAACATTTGTATCGGGCAGTCTCTGCATCCGGCTCTCGGCGAGCTGCCCTTCGTTATGTATGCCGCGCGTCCATGCCGCGTCTTATCTGTGAAGCGGCTCCACAATGACGTCACTGGCCGCACCTGCGTCATTTTCCGGCTGATCCATGCCGTCGTCCTGCGGCTTGCGCCAATCAGGCGGTAGCGGCGACTTGCTCCAGCTAAAGGCCAGCATGAACATCCCGTCGCCGCCCCCGTCTTCGTAACCGCAGCGGAACTTCAGTGCCTGCGGTGTCGCGGTTCTGGAGTTGCGTATAGCCAGCCCGACGACGCTCACGATCGTGTCCACCTTGACCTGCTGCTTCGACCGGTCAAATCGCTCGTTCCACGACGGTATGACAGACGAGTGTGCAGAGTCGAACGCGTTGGCCGGAAACTGCACCCCGCCAAAAGCCGGCAAGGTCCGCATCACAAAATCGGCGTGCGCCGCGCAATCGGCAACCAGCGGGTACGCCCCGCCCTCTATAACGAACGTCTTGACGAGTTCGTTATGGCGCTCCAGGTCGCTGCCTCGCGCACTCAGGGAGTGGGCTATCGACAACACAACCAGAACACCGCCGGCAAATGTGGCCCGCCATTGCCGCAGCATCCCCTGCACCTCCTGCATCGGTTTACGTCTTCTTCAAATGGGAAGACTTTGCCTTACCCTGCACCGCCCTGATGTGCCGCAGACGCTTCCTTGTCGAATCGGCGGTATGCGCCCCCAAAAGACTGGCGTTCTCGACCTGCATCACCTGCACCTTGCGCTGCGCGCTGACGAGTGCCGCCTGCGCGCTGGTCTCCTCCTGCTGAAGCGTCGTGACCTGCCTCGCGGTGTCGGTCTGCAGCGCTACCGAGCGTTCGCTCTGAGCTCGATCGATGTCGGAATCCGCCTGCAGTTGCGCCTGATGCGCCTGGGTTTGCGCCAGTTCCCGCTCGATGCTCGCGGCACGCGCCTCGAGTTCGACGCGCTGCTGATTCCCCTGCGACAGCCGCAGCGTACGCTGCACGAATTCCGCGTAGATGGCTTCAGCGCGTTTCGCACTGGGCGTGTCGACCACGAGCCAATAATTGTTCTGCTGCAACAACGCCACGTAATACGTCAGGCCTTCGCCGTAAAACAGCAATTGCGCCTGATAGTCCGTCGCCGACGACGATCGCAGTTCAGTCAGCTTGCCTTGTGCATTCAACGCAGTCAGAGTCGCAACGTTGCCGCCGGGGGCCGATGCATTCTCTGGCTCCAGGCCGGCGGGACTAGACGCGGCCATGGCTACGTTTGCTGTCTCTGTAGTTGCGCTCTGCGCGTGAGCCACTTGCACGCTTGCTGCTGCATTTAAAACAACGAACACAAGCGAGTAAACCCTACGTAACTTATATGCCATGTATGGTGAGCTATTAACCAATAAAACTTTCCACGGCCTTAATTCGCGCAACCAGTACGGCCTGCATGCTGCACAGGCCGCAACTGCTCCCTAATCGCGTTGGTGCGTGGTCTCCATGAAAATCAGGCTGCGAATCCCCCGATATCGCACGACCGGGCCGGGAGCGCCGGGTCGAACGACATGAATTGCACCCTATACGTTAGACAAGTTACCTGACGGGGTTCATACGGACGAGGCTCGACCTTTGCCAAAATGCATCAAGCATTTGCCAGAAGGAAAAATATTTTGCAATCGTTTGCATCTTGTCTTTCCAGACACATGCATAGCATCCTGGGATGCTTGCATGCGCATTCTCCCGGTTACGGGCAGGTGCCTTGCCCCGCCTGCGCGTTAATGTGTCTTTCTCGCCGATCAAACAGATGAAACCTTGTCGCAAATGGACAAAACCTTTCCCCGTAAAGAAATCCATTCGTGCGGGGGTCGCGCGAGGAAGGTAAAACCATAAGAATGCGGGTTATGATGAACATCGGCTCCACGGTTCCCTATACCCGGCAATTGCGCGGGCTGCGCGTGCTGATCGTCGACGACAATCACGAAGACCGCATGTTGTTGCTGGATTTTCTCGGGCAGCAAGGTTGCCGCGTATATGTCGCCGACGACGGCCACGACGGCTATCGCAAGGCACAAACCGTCCTGCCGGAACTGATCCTGATGGACATCGCGATGCCGGTTTGCGACGGTCTCGTCGCGTGCCGCCGGATCAAGGCCGATCCGGCAACCCGCGCGATCCCGCTGATCTTCCTGACGGCTGCCGCGTTGCCGCACGAACGGGTGGAAGGTTTGACGGCGGGCGCTATCGATTACGTCACCAAGCCCTTCGATTTCGAAGAGGTGCGTCTGCGGCTCTCCATTCATTTGAAATCAGGTCCGGAAGCCAACAGCGATACCGTACTGCCGGACGCGCATCCGAACGGCACGTCAAATACACTCGACACCGTGCTGGTTCGCGCCGCACGCAAGCTCTTGCTGGCACACCTCGACGACACACCGGAACTCGCCGCGCTGGCCCAGGCCGTCGGCACCAATTCGCGCCGGCTGAACCTTGCATTCAAACGGTGCGTCGGTGTGACCGTGTTCGATTTCCTACGCGAAGAACGCATGAAGGAAGCGCGCAGGCTTCTGTCTGAAACGTCGCTCGACGTGCAATCCATCGCCAAAGCGCTCGGCTACGGAAGCGGCGCCAACTTTTCGACCGCTTTTCGCGAGCGGTTCGGCCAGTCTCCACGCCACCTCCGGCGAACCCCGGAAATGAGTGCATGAACGCAGGTGGCAGGGCGCTGGAACATCCGGTGGCGCTCGACTCGCGAAGATGCATGGTGCTTCGGGCGCTTGCATTGCTCGTCCTGTTCCTGCTTTTTCCGTGCAGCGGCCCGTGCACGGCCGCTTCGCCCGAACCAGGCGTGGACCTCTCCGCGGTCTCTTCGCGCTTGCGGCTCATATCGCGACTGTCGCTTCTAGAGGACAGGAGCGCGCAACTCGACCTAGCCGCTGCGCTTACCAGCCGCGGTTGGCAAACGGCTACGCCACAGACGCTCAACCAGGGCCATACATGTGCCGCGCTATGGCTAAAAGGGACGCTGTATAACGGCGGCACGACGCCGGTGACGCGGTGGCTCTCGGTTGGCGCTCTGCGGCTGGAGGATATCCGCTACTATCGCCTCGACACCGACGCGCCTGTAGCGAGCGAGACGTGGCTCGCAGGCAACCGCATGCCTATCGACAGTCGTTCCGTCAGAGCCGCGCTGTCGACTTTTCCGGTCACACTTTCGCCTGGTCAGCGAATTCGTTTCATGCTGAGAATCGAGAGCCGCTCCGCGGTCGGAATCAACGTCAGCGTGTGGACACCCGCCGGATTTAGCGAAGCCGAGCAACGGGCTTCGATGATCGAAATGCTGCTGGCCGGCTCGATGCTGACGATCGCCCTCTATGCGCTGATTTTGGGCTCCGTTCTGCGCGACCGCGTGTTCCTGCTGCTCGCACTCAGTATCTGCGTCGAGATGGTCTATGAGTTGGCATTCCAGGGCTACCTGTACCGTTATGTCGTGCCCGAAGGCGGTGCACTGGTCCTGCGGGTGCCAAGTATCAGCGGCAGCGCGACGACGGCCGTGTTCGCTGCGACGGTGATGGCCTTCTCGGGAATCGGGCGCATCGCGTACTGGAAGTGGATCTATCGCGCGCTGATCGGAGTGATGTGCATCTGCTGCGTGTGGAACGCGTTCGGCGACTACCGAACGAGTTCGAGCGTCTCGATCGTCGCAGTCTTTGTGTGCAACACGGTGTGGGTTGTCTCGATGCTCGACGGCTGGCGCCGCGGCTTCGCCAATGCGCGTTTGCTCCTGCTGTCGTTCGCGCCCGGTTGCGCGACATTCTTTTTGCGCTTCGCCGTCGCCCACGGCGCGTTATCCGAGAAATGGCTGACCGGCTCAAGCGCAGCCTGGGATAATCTTCCTATCGTACTAATGACGCTCCTGATCATCGGCGGACGTTCGCGCCAGGTACAGCGGGCCCAGCAGCAGGCGCAAGGGGAAATGCTCGAGGCTCGCGCACGCGAACAGGACCGCCTCGAGCAGGCCGTCGGCGAACGGACCCATGCATTGCAAGCGGCGCTAATTGCGGCCGATGAAGCGAACCGGGCGAAAGCCGATTTTCTCGCGCGAGTCAGCCACGATTTGCGTACCCCCCTGACTTCGATCATCGGCTTTGCTGATCTTGTGCAGGCCGCAGGCGGCGAAGACGCCGACCGTGGCCGCATCATTCGCCGCAGCGCCAACCATATGCTCGCGATGGTGAACGATCTGATCGACTATGCGGGTGGCGCCAACCCCAATGTACTGAGACCCGAGCCCACCTACATCCATGCGCTGCTCGATTCGATCGCACATGACGCCACCACGCTCGCCAGCAAACGGGGTAACCGTTTTATTCTGGAGATTCGCAGCGAACTGCCGCCCATCCTGGATCTGGACAGCAAGCGCATTCTGCAGGTGCTAGACAATCTGATCGACAATGCCGCCAAGTTCACGCAAAACGGCATCATCGAACTATCAGTCGAATGCCGTCCGGACCTCGCGCAAATTCGTTCCGTCATCCTGATGTTCGCGGTCAGCGACACCGGCTGTGGCATCGCGCAAGCAGATCATGAGCGCATCTTCGAACCGTTCCTGCGGCTCGACACGGCGCGACACCAGCCCGGCGTCGGCCTCGGACTGGCCATCGTCAAACAATGGATCTCGCACATGAATGGCACGTTGGCGATCGAAAGCGCGCCCGGTGCCGGCACCACGGTTCGCGTATCTCTTGCGGCCCGGCCCGTGGAGGAAGCCGCGGTGGGGCAACCGTATGTTGCGGACACGGCGAACGTGCCTGTCGTCGCGGTATCGAACACGCCGCAGGACGGTGATCAGCCGCTAGTCCGGCCATCGGTGCAGGCTCTAAGCGAGGCGCAGCAGCTGATCGGGTTTGGCGCGATCTCGGATCTGATCGACTGGGCGGAAAACATTGCTATTCACGAACCGCAATGCGCGGCGTTCGCCCGGAAGGCGCGACGCCTTGCCGGTCTCGGCGACCTAAGCGGACTGGAAGTGATTTGCCGTACTTACTAACCAGTGCATAAATAAGCGAACATAGATTGACGCTGTGTTCTAAGCTTTAAGGAGCTTGGGGAGAGGCGCAATGCGGGAAGACGACGGCCGACAGCTTTCACATGCAACGCTTGAAGAGATCCGCATTCGC
>NZ_JBNDMQ010000044.1:0-67406 GCF_050436665.1 Paraburkholderia sp. EB58
CGCTGATCGCCCGTACCATGCCCTCGTGACCGCTATCCACCCAGTCGACCGTGTAGCCGCGACTCTGCAGTTCGCGAACGATCTCATTGCCGGTGGTCTCGTCGTCTTCAATCGTCAGCACGCGCGACATGTTCATCTCGCGTGCTCCCCGGATGGATCACCTTCGTATCGCCAAGGGTCCTGTGACGGCAGCCTTCGCTTTGTAGGCCATGTCTCAAACAGGTGAGCAAATGGCGGACGTGTCGCCGACAACCGGATAACCGAATCAACGTGTACGAGAGCGGTGAAAGACGTCGGCCTGGGCGGTTCATTGGTCTCCCGGTACATTTCCGCCTTTGAGAATACTGCTGGAAGCGCCCCGCACGAGTCCATGCGAAGCACAGCAGTCTTTGCATCGGACGACATACTTGCGACGTCATCATTTAAAGGGCGCCGAACCAACCGTGGTCTACCCGACAAAGTCGCTGTCGTGCGATCGGACCGGCCAACGGGCCACCATCCACTGAACATTTTGCTGCCTCTCCTGTTTATCGGCCTATCGACGCAGGGCTGGCGCGTAGATAAAATCGGCGGCAGGCTCCGCGCAGATTGCCAATTGTCGGCTATCAAGGTTTGGTTACCGAAAGGTAAGCCGCGACCTCTTCAATCTGCGTGTCGCTCATCATCGCCGCGACCGCCGTCATCGATCCTGGCGGCGGCGTTTTCCCCTTCGCGCGTGACTGAAATTCGTGTACGCGGGCGACGACAAACGCCGCCGGCTCGCCGGCGATGCCTGGAAAGCGCGCGCCGTTGCCTTTTCCACCAGCCGCGTGACAGCTGAAGCAGGCCGGAACGTCGGGTCCAGCACCCGTCTCGGCAAGTTGCTTTCCGGCGATCACCAGGCTCTGCGACGGTGGAGTTGCTCCCGCGACAAGCGGGGGATTCTGCTGTGATAAGAAAATCGCCAGATTGTGTATATCGCTGTCGGAAGGATTGCGCGCGACCGATTGCATGGCGCCACTTGCGCGCGTGCCTGCCTTGAACATTGCGAGCGCATGCGCAAGGTAGTCCGGATCCTTGCCCGCAAGTCGCGGGCCGCCGTTGAGCGTGCCTGCGCCCAACCCACGGTGACACGCGACACACGTTGCGATGGATGGCGAATTCGGATCGACGCCGGTGTCCTGAGCTTTCGCTGCGGATTGCGCCTGACAAATACTGACGAAGCCAAGGAGAACCGCAACCTAAATCGAACGTAAGCCGTCGCGCAACTCTCGGGTAGAACGCAAGCTGAACATAAATGTCTTCCCAATATTCTGCCTAAAGGCTGCCAAGTCACCCGCCAGGCATTTTCGAGTCGCCTGCGCGTGCGAGATCGAATATCTCGCTCGCGAATTCGAATGTTTGGTCGTCGAGCTAGCTAGCGGGTGGGGCGTTGCGGACGCCGGACTGCACATCAGTACTCCTCTACATGGGACGGACGGAAAGTGACATTGAACGCTTCCAGTCTATTGAACCTCTGAGGCGCGACTAGTCGCCCAATACGGATGACACAACTCTACGAACCGATGTAGTGAGGGTGGCCTGGGGAGACGTCGCTGGACGGTGGAGCGTACTCACGCATGCCTCCACAACTTTCGTCGTCTTCGCATTCGCTTTGACATTGGAGGCGATACTGCTTAGGCGAGACCCCCATGGATCTTTGAATGACGCATCGCATGCGATCGGCACTTCCAAAACCACACTCATAAGCAACGGTTTTCAAGGGAATTGCAGTGTCCTTCAGCATTACGCGTGCTGCGTCCAGGCGGGCCTTCACGACATATTCGGCAGGCGAAATTCTCGCGTCCCGTACATACGCGCGGGCGAATGTACGAATGCTCATGTTCGCTACGCGCGCGAGAACCTTGACTGACAGGTCACCGGTAAGATTCGACAGTACGTATTGTTGGACTCGCGCAACCCATGGGCTGCCTTCCCCACATGGCGTAAAACGCGAACCCGATTGGGATTTCCCACCCACGCGTTGCATGAATGCGGAGAGCCGCTCGGCAACTTTCAACGCGACTTCACCGCCTTTGTCCAGTTTCAGCAGGTTAAGGGAGAGATCGACTGCTGCCGTTACGCCGGCCGATGTATAGAGGTTGCCGTCCTCAACAAAAGGCCGGTCGACTTCGACACGTGCGGTCGGGCACAATGCCGCCAGGTCGTCGGCATAGCTCCCGTGAGTCGTGACCATTCGTTGATCCAGCAAGCCGGCGCGCGCCAGAATGAAGGCGCCACTGCAGATCGAGCCGAAGCGTCGCGCCTGCCGGCTTGCGCGTTTAAGCCACGCGTAGAACTCGTCGGTGAATTCCCGACGATCCAGTCCGGGGCCGCCGGCCACAAGCACCAGGTCGTATGCTTCGTGCGTGTTACTGAAATGCCTGTCGGCGGAGATGATCATTCCGTTTGAACATCGTAGCGGCCCATGCTCCAGACCCACGACTTCCACCCGATAGTGCGAGTCCGCCAACAGGAAGCGGTTGGCTTCCGAGAAGACATCGAGCGGCCCGCAAACGTCCCGCGACTGGACACCGGGAAAAGCGACCAAGGCGACGGTTCTCATGTTCGTGTGGCTGCTCACATCCCCGAACGGCTGCAGGTGCGACAGCGTGGATGGGCTGATAGCGGTGAGGGTGTTCATGGAAATCTTCCTTGGCGTGGACGCGAATGCCGTAACTGATGTTTTCATCGTAGAAGCGCCGCTTCCAGAATAAAAATATCTGTTTGGCATTCTTCCGATATCAGTTTGATATAGATTTCACCCGGTGAATTGCTTCATCGAAAGTGCCCGGGCCGGCTGCGCAAGCGACGCTGCAGTGCTACTGCAGTTCGAGGGCGTCAAGTCGCACTTGGGCAATCTCGTTCGGGTGTTGCGAGTGGTACGCGTCGAACAGTTGTGAACATAGCGTGGCAAGTGAAGCAAGTCCCATGGCCTGGTCTGCATGCTCGACCTCGCCCGCACCGAGTACGTCATCGAGGACGGGGGCGAGACGGCGCAGTCGCGAAAACGTGGCGGACTCTAATTTCATGCTGAACCTCCTGCGGTCAGATAGTGGAGCGCACCGCTACGGTGGCCAGCACTCTGGCAATGCTTCACTAACGAGTTCGAATCGATATACACCAACCCCGGAGCGTCTCAGGCGCTTCTGCGGTCCTTGACCAGTTCGCTGGCCAGAATCTTCGCGTCGACGTTGAGTGGCCTCACCGGTCCGCGGACTCGGGGACGGTAGACCGGATCGCCGCGGCCGATGCGCTTGCCGGACAGAGCGCAATGCCCGGACGCGCGAGAGACAGACCGAGACCAAACCTGTTCCTGGTAGTTGCAAAGCGTCGGATCGTGCCAGCACAGGGAGAGGAGCGAATTGGACAACTCCTCCACGACCGTCACGGTATAGGTGCGCACGTTAGCGCCGTCCGTCTTGAGTGGACGAAACGCCCCATCACCGCCATGCTGAGGCCCGACCGGGTCTGAAGAAGTTCGCATCGGGTCAGGCGGGGAAGAAAGCTGATGGATGGTTGCAAGCATCGACGCCCATGGGTCTTGTCCTCCAGGCGCTGAAGCGGGTCGGGCCGGTCGATCCGATGACGGGTGATCGACTGCGGTCAGCACGGGATCAATTAACGCATGGTAAGCACTGCTATCTGGCAATGTGTCAGAAGTCGAAATGCGTTCAGCTGTCAACATCGTATTCCTCTCTTTAGCGAAGAGTGAGGCAGCAATCGAACCGAAGATCGGGTATTGACTGACCTGCGGCTACTGGATGCATATTGCGGAGAGGTACGACGGTACGGCGATAGATGTTCCTGCCAGGCCACGGCACGAATGTGTACTCCGCATAGGCGGTGCTGCCGATATCCAGTGGTGCAGGACGGCTGGCACGATTCCGGGAAGAAAAAAACGCGAGCGGGTCAGCCGGGCAGCCCGTAAGGCGATGTTGGTTCGGGCCAGACAGCGAGCTTTGCACTGTCATATCGGTGGGCGCCGCCTCGATGTGAGAAGAGTAGGTTTTGCCGAAGGGCAAATCTATTGGACGCCGGGATAGGCTGATGCTGCGTTGGCGTAACCCGCTTATACAGAGGTATAAGCGCGACGAGGTGGCTTCACGGGCGGTGTCGACCTGCGCGAAACTGGGACCACCGACGATCCTGACCGCGCCGCCGCGCGGCGCACAGGTGGTTCGATACGCCTATACGTTCGTATCATGTTGCCTGGCGCGGTTATAAGTTAATCTGCAGATTAAAAGAGATGCGCGGCACCGACCTCACGCCATCCCTTGAAACGAGAGATCAAGGGGCGCATTTTGCAGATTACGCCTGTTGTTTCGATTGTCGATGATGACCGAGCCGTTCGTCTTGCATTAGGTAGCCTGATCCGGTCGCTGGGTTGGCAGGTCCGCATGTATGAGTCCGCAGAAGAATTTCTTTCCTCAGGGGAGGCCGCGCATACGGCCTGCCTGATTTCCGATGTTCTGATGCCCGGTATGTCCGGTATCGAGATGTATGAGAGCCTGCGTGCTCAGGGGCATGCTCCAGCGACCATCTTCATCACCGCCTGTGCGACCGCGCCGTTGCAGGCGCAAGTGGTGAGTATCGGCGCGCTCGTGTTGCTGCCGAAACCTTACAACGCCGCAACTTTGGCTCACTGGCTCTCGGTCGCTCTTGGTAATCCTTAGCAAAGCGCCCGCACAATACACAAGTCAGAAGCGCCGGACACGATGGCGCTCAGCGATGGGCGCCGCGGGACAGAGAGGGCTCGATTCCCAGCGATTCGGCCTTGCGGACCAGATCCGGCATGGTGCGCGCGTTCATTTTGCGCATGACCTGTCCACGGTGAACCTTAACCGTGATTTCACTGACGTTCATCTCAGAGGCAATCTGTTTGTTCAGCAGACCGGAAAGCACAAAGCCCATCACCTCTTTCTCGCGCGGTGACAGAGACTGGTACGAAGCGCGCAGATCGGCTAACGCGGCTTCGGCCGCGAGCCGCTCGTTGTCGCGCGCCAGCGCCTGAGCCACTGCATCGAGCATGTCCTGGTCTTTGAACGGCTTGGCAAAGAAATCCTGCGCGCCCGTCTTCATTGCCTTCACGACCATCTCGATGTCTCCGTGACCGGTCATGAATACAACGGGAATACGCATGCCGCGATTCACTATTTCCTCATGAAATGCCATGCCGCTCTTCCCGCGAAGTCGCACGTCGAGGATGAGGCAGCTTGGCCCGGCGGCGGGAGGACAGCGGAGAAATTCGTCCGGGGATTCGAACGCTTCGACGCGCAAGCCTATGGAGCGCATAAGCGCGCCAAGGGAAAGCCGGATTCCCTTGTCATCATCGACGATGTAGACGACAGAAGCTTCGGTTGCTGCGGTTTCAGCCGTCGTTCGGCGGGTCGTTCCAGTAGTCATCCGGGCACCTCGCGAAGCCGGAACGCAGCCGCGTTCTGCTGGCATGTAATTATTCTACGCCCCTGAACAAAGCAGGAACTACCCCTGCTTCGCCCCGCCCCACAGGCACGGTGAACTGAAAGACGGCACCTTGTGGTTCATTTGTGCAAGCCCACAACCGCCCCCCGTGCGTCTCGACGATTGACCGGCAGATCGACAGGCCCACGCCCAGACCACTTTCCTTCGTTGTGTAGAACGGGTCGAAGACGCGCGTGATCTCCTCCGGAGGTAGCCCTGGGCCAGAATCCCGCACGGCGATAGACACGCCATTCGATGAATCCGCGGCCGTGCTGATCAGTACCTCGCGGGGACCCGTGCCCGTTGCGCCCATTGCTTCGATGGCATTGACGATCAGGTTGAGCATCACCTGCTGCAGTTGCACGCGATCTCCCAGGACGAGCGGCAAGGCATCCCCGAGTACTGTCAGCACCGAGACTTCGTTCTTCGCCGCTTCGCCCCGCGTCAGTTCGATCACCTCGAGAACCGCCTCGTTGATGTCCACCCTGTCCTTGCGTGGCGGCGCTTTCCTGACCAGATCGCGAATCCCGCTAATGATGCCGCCAGCGCGCGTTGCCTCATCGACGATGCCATCGAGCGCCTGCCTGACCTCATCAAGGTTCGCCGGTCTGGCGCCCAGCCAGCGCGAGGCGGCCGAAGCATAGGTTGATACCGCGGTGATCGGCTGCCTGATCTCATGGGCAATCGAGGCTGTGAGCTGCCCCATTGTCGCAGCCCGGTTCGAGTGCGCGAGCGCCATCTGCACTTCGCGGTAGCGCCGCTCGCTCTCGCGCGCTTCGGCTTCCGCCCGCTTGCGCCGGCTCAAATCGAGCACGAAGCCGACACCTTCACTCTCCCCTGCTTCGAACATCGCCACGCCGATCAGCACCGGCGCGCGGCTGCCGTCCTTCCTGAAGTACTCCTTCTCGAAGGGCTGTAATGTCCCTGTCGTCCTTAGCTCTGCGATTTGCTGGTTGTCGCGGTCGAGCCATTCGGGCGGGGTCAGGTCCGTCCAGCGCATCCGCCCCGACACGAGGTCGTCGCGGTCGTATCCCACGATCCGGAGAAACGCGTCATTGGCCTCGAGAATCCGGCCTTCGAGATGGAAAATGAAGATCCCCACAATGTTGGCGTCGACGAGACGCCGGATCCTCGCTTCGCGTTCGGCCAGATCGCGGTACAGGCGAGCATTCTCCAGGGTGATCGCGGCCTGCGAGGCCAGCAGTTCAAGCACGGTCACGCGCTCAGGCGTGAACACGTGGGTGACCAGCCTGTTCTCCAGATAAAGCAAGCCGATCAACGTGGAACGGCGCATGAGCGGCAGGCACAACACGGACTTCGGCTGCCAGCGGCTCAGGTATTCGTCTGCTGAAAAGGGATTCGGTTGTGTCGCATCGTCCAGCAGCACCCGCTCCTGGCAGCGCTGGACGTAATTGACGATGGAGCCCGGCAACGCCGGTTCAACCGTGCCTGATCCCGGTGGTGCCGAAACGTGCGGCAGCGGCTCGTCCAGATGCTGCCGCACGTGAATCGTCTGCTGCTCCACGCGTGCTTCGGCCGCGAGAGCCAGGCGAGCGTTGCGGGCGAGCAGCAACTGGCCGGTTTGAGCGCCGGCATTTTCGAGCAGGATGTGCATCAGCGTGTCGATCAGGTCCTCCAGCACGATCTGCCCCGAGATGGCCTGCGAGGCCTTGGTGACCGACAGCAGATCGAGCTGGGCGCCATCGCCCGGCGACTTGGCGGCGCGTGAGCCCGAGGCTTCGCGCAAGGGCGGCATGCGTGCGTCGAGTTGCCTGACCTTGCCGTGGGCGCCCCAGCGTGCAAAGCAGTTGCGCGCTTCGTCAAGATGGGCGTGGCTGGCGGTCGTCCATCCGCGCGCTATACAGAATCCCGCGGCCAGTTCATGTGCGATGCCTTCGTTATGGACGAAGCCGTGCTGATGAGCCGCTTGAATCGCTTCTTCGTACAGCCCCATGGCGTCAGGGTACCGTCCTTCGATGCGGGCGATCTCGGCCAAGACCAGGGCATGCTTGTCGGCAAACGTCGGCGGATAGGTGTCGGCCCATTCGCGCAGTTGTTCGCGGTGCTCGGCCAGCAGGTCGCGCGACGTAGCCTGCTCGTCGGTGGACGCGTTCTCGTAGAGTGCAGCTGCCGACAGCGCCGTGTAGTACATGTAGTCGAGCGACTGGAACATGCCGACTACGACTAACAACTGCGGTTTGGCCCGTCGGGCGGCGTCAAGCGCCGCGACGTAGTCGCCCGCCAGAAACCGTGCCTGCAGTTTCATAGTCCAGTAAGGGCAGCCCAGCAAGCTCATCCGGCTGCCCGTCAGCAGCGCCTCGAACTCCACCTCGTCGAACTGCGAATCGCTGAACGTGGACAATTTCGCGGTCCGGCCCTGCATGGCCGCAATGAAGCGCTGGTTGCACACGATGCCGTCCGCCATGTCGTGATAGCGGGCCTTGCGCACGAAGTCCAGAGTCTGCTCCGACTCGTGCCAGACCGCGTCCAGCGGATCGCCGCGCAGCAGGGGGCCTCTGGATAATTCGAACGCGCTGTAGCAAGCGGTCGTAAGATCGCCGGTCCCGGTCGCGGCGCGAAAAGCTGCCCGATGGAAGTCGATCGCGGTTGCGATCGGCTGCGTCCAGGCAGCAACCTGTCCCATCGTGTAATACACCTTGGGCTGGTAGGCGACAAAGTGATGCTTCTCGACCAGGTCGCATCCGAGCCTGGCAAAACGGTAACCGTCGCGATACCGGTGAAACACCGGGCCGAGGACGAACCCGACACCGGTCCAGGCGGACGAGGACGGGCCGCTCGCGCCGTGCTGCAGGCTGATGTGCACCTCCCGGCACAGGAGCAGGCAAAGCAACTGGAAGTCGGTAAAGTAGGCGGCTTCTGTCAGGATTGAAAGAAGACCCATCGCGGCGAGCAATTCCGGATCGGTGGTCAGCGGCAGGTCGATCAGGCTCTCGATCGGGCGTCCCCCCAGGTCCCGCCAGACCGCTTCAAATTCGGCCTGGACCTGCTCCTGGGAGGGGTGGGGCGGGAAGTCCATGCCGAACAGGCGCAGGCACGCAAGCGCGCTGTCGACGGCCTGCTGCTTCTCCGATTTCACGATATGTAACTGGACCTTCAGGTGGCAGATGGCGGCCTGATCGACTTTCGACCCGCAGCGCCGCAACAGCGCCTCGATCAATTGCTCAGCCTCGTCGAAGCGCCCGGTCAGAAACTCGCACTCCGCGCGTTCGAGCCGCAGGTTGAACATCAGGTCATGGTGGCTGCCCCAGTCGCTGTCGTCGAGCAGGCCCGTGCCCGCCGCCAGATACACGCACGCCGACGCATACGCCGTCGAGGACTTGGCCTGGCGCCCGGCCCGCAGGTCGAGCGCCGCCACCTGCGCTTTCTCATCGCGCCCGATGAGCAGGGTGGCGCCCCGATTGAACTGGTTCGCAACATCGAACACATGCCCGGCGAATTCGTCTGCAGTGAGGTTCGCCAGCAGCACGCGACCGATGTGCAGGTGGACACGGGCACGCTCCGCGTCGGGAATCAGCGCATAAGCGGCCTGCTGGATCCGGTCGTGCAGGAACTTGCCGCTGCCGTCGGTGCGCACGATCAAACCTGCACGCACCGCCGCCGCAAGCCCTTCCTCAACCTCGGCCTCGTTCAGGCGCCGCCGCCCCGGGGTCTCAGAATGCGCGCTGACCAGCGCGAGATGGCGCACGTCAAAGGTGTTGCCGAGGCATGCGGCGAGGCGCACCGCTTGCTGCGCTTGAACCGGTAACTGACTCAACTTGCCCACCACCAGCTCGACGACGTTGTCGGCAAAGTTCTTCGTCCTGATCTGATTCAGGTCCCATTGCCAGGCGCGGTGTTGGGCATCATGCCGCAGCAGTCCCTCCCGGTGCAACGCATTCAGGAACTGGATAAAGAAGAACGGGTTACCCTCGGTACGCTCGAAGACCAGCCGCGTGAGCGACTCGCAGGCGGCAGCAGATGGCGCATGAAGCGTGTCGGCCACTAGCCGGTTCAGATCCACGACCGACAGCGGCGCGAGTTGGAGGTTCATCACCGGCGTGCCACCGTGGCGGATGGTCTCGAGGGCGGTCATCAACGGATGCGCCGCGCTGACTTCGTTATCGCGATAGGCGCCGACCAGCAGCAGATAGCGTGTGTCCGCGTGAGTGATCAGGTCCTCGACAAGCTTCAGGCCGGCCGGATCGATCCACTGCAGATCGTCGAGGAAGAGGACCAGCGGGTGAGCCACGCTCGTGAACACGGTGGCGAATTGCCGGAACACCATGCGGAGCCGGTTTTGCGCCTCGGTTGGCGGCAACGCCGGCACCGGCAACTGCGGGCCGATGATCAACTCGACCTGGGGCAGCAGATCGACAATCAGCTGACCATTGACGCCGACCGCGGTCTGGATCTGTTGCCGCCAGCCGGCGATGCGCACCTCACTTTCCGCCAGCAGTTGCCGCACCAGTTCGCGAAACGCCTGCGCGATGGTGGCATATGGAATGTCGCGCTGATACTGATCGAACTTGCCCGAAATGAAGTAGCCACGTCTGGCGACAATCGGTCTGCGCAAAGCGTCGACCAGCGCCGACTTGCCGATGCCGGAGTACCCGGAGACGGTCGCCAGCGTTGCCTGACCGGTGGCCGCCATCCGCTCGAAGGCGCCGAGCAGCGTCGCTGCTTCGTGATCCCGTCCGTACAGTTTGTGCGGCACCTGGAAGCGCTCCGGGATATCTTCCGTGCCGAGCCGGAACGGCTCGATCCGGCCCGAGGCCTGCCATTGCGCGAGACAACGGTTGAGATCGGCCTGCAGCCCGTGCGCACTTTGATAACGGTCTTCCGGTAGCTTGGCCAGCAACTTCATCACGATATCCGACACCGGTCGCGGCACCTCGGGCGTGATTTCAGTCGGCGCGACCGGCATGAGGGCGATATGGCAATGCGTCCATTCCAGCGGATCGTTCGCCTGAAATGGCAACTGGCCCGTCAGCATCCGATAAAGCAACACGCCCATCGAATAGCAATCGGTCCGGTAATCCACCGGCCGGTTCATGCGGCCAGTCTGCTCCGGGGACACGTAAGCCCAATCGCCTGGGGGGGCGGCGACGTGCTTCGTCGATACGGTGCTGGCTTCGTTCGCCGTCGCCATACTGAAATCCACCAGCAGAACCCGGCCAGTCTCAGGCTCGGCGAGGATATTGGCGGGCCGGATATCGCGATGGATGACCTGCGCGGCATCGATGCCTGCGAACGTATCGGCCAGATACGCGCCGATGCGCAGGCAAACACTCAGACCCATGCGCGGCGTACGACCCAGAACGGCTTCGAGCGACTCGCCTGCGAAGTCTTCCAGGACCAGCACCGGCCCCCCTCGCCCGGCGATTAACGTGAGCGGTTTGGCTACGCCGGCGACACTTAACGATCGCAGCAGCAGGTATTCGCGCTTCAGAAGAGCGGATTGGGTGGAATCGGCGTTTTCCGCAGCGAACTTCAACATCACAGACGTTCCATCCGTCAAGAGGCCACGGTGGAGGTCGGAGCCCGCTGTCGTGCAGATCCGCTCAAGAATCTGACAATTCGCGATGGTCATGACCCCTCCTTTGTGACGCCTGCGACTTGCCTGCCACCTTTACGTTGTGTTTCCGCTATTGCCTGAAACGCAGGTCCGGGTGCGTGTTGGCCAATATTATCGCCGCGTGATCCGCAACGACTTGAAGACAAGTTTAGACGGTCGCAAATCAGATGCCGGTCTCGCCCCAGTCGCTAGTTGACTACGCCATGCGCTACTCCAGAGCAGGGTAGTATCCGTGCACCTATATCGATGTCGCACGGATATTCCGCGACCGTCCGTATCTGAGGTTCCTCAGCTAACAGTTGACCAATCCGGGCGGACAGCCGCTTAGACAGGCGCAGAGCGACGGTGCAACCGCGAAACAGACGGCCGGCCGCTATTGGAGACCGGTCTGCATGCGAACCAATACGGGTTCCTGAGAGTCGCCCGGAAACATCGAACCGTTCCCCTTCAACTGTGGCAGACTAATTTCCTACGGTTCTGATCTGCTGACGCGGATAACGCGCCTTCTTCGCTTGGCGTGGCAACTGGCTTGACGGCGGAGACCAGCGGTCGAACCTGATTTATGGGGTCGGTGCAGTCATGGATAGCAGCTTCGAGGCCTTGGGTAAGGACGGCGACCGTGCCTTATTCAGGCGGCGGCACGTAAACGCCGACGGCACGCAAACTTCCGTGCTAGCGACGTGGTCCATTGGCGAGCCCCCGACAGCTGCCAGCCAGAATCGACTGTCGCACGAATACGGCTTAAAGGACCAGTTGGATAGTGCATGGGCGGTGCGGCCGCTGGAGCTTGTGCGTCAAGGCGATCGGACCGTGCTGCTATTCGACGATCCGGGCGGCGAGCCACTCGAGCGGCTGCTGGGTGCGCCGTTCGAAACGGACCGCTTCGTGCGGTTAGCGATCAGCATTGCCGCGGCGCTCGGCGAGGTCCATCTGCGCGGCCTTGTCCACAAGGATCTCAAGCCGGCTCATATCCTTGTCGGCGAATCAATGCAATCAGTGCGGCTCACGGGGTTTGGCCTTGCCACACTGCTGCCACGCGAGCGCCAATCGCCCGCACCGCCCGAGACCATTGCCGGCACGCTCGCCTACATGGCGCCAGAGCAGACCGGCCGGATGAATCGCTCAATCGATGCGCGCAGCGACCTTTACTCGCTCGGCGTCACGTTCTACCAGATGCTCACGGGCTCGCTGCCGTTTACTGCATCTGAGCCGATGGAGTGGATCCATTGCCATATCGCGCGAAAGCCAATACCACCGAGCGAGCGGGTTGAACACGTTCCCGCGCAAGTCTCGCGCATCGTCATGAAGCTGCTCGCCAAGACGGCCGAGGAACGCTATCAAACGGCGATTGGCCTCCAGCATGATCTCCAGCGTTGTTTGACTGAATGGGAAGCGGGCCGCCAAATCAAACCATTTCCGCTGGGCGAGCGCGACATCCCCGATCGCCTGCTGATCCCCGAAAAGCTGTACGGCAGAGAGCGCGAAATCGCGACCTTGCTCACCGCCTTCGATCGTGTTGTCAATGAGGGTACTCCGGCGTTGGTGCTGGTCTCCGGCTATTCCGGGATCGGCAAGTCATCCGTCGTCAATGAGCTACACAAGGTGCTCGTGCCGCCACGCGGGCTCTTCGCATCGGGCAAGTTCGACCAGTACAAGCGAAATATCCCTTATTCGACGCTGGCTCAGGCCTTCCAGAGTCTTGTCTCACAGATTCTCGGAAAGAGCGACACGGAGATGGGCCAGTGGCGCGCCGCATTGCAGGAGGCGCTGGGCCCGAACGGACAGCTCATGGTCACGCTCGTCCCGGAGCTGGCTCTCGTCATCGGTGAGCCGCCGCCGCCACCTGAGCTTCCGCTACAGGACCAGCAGGCTCGGTTCCAGACGGTATTCCGGCGATTCCTCGGCGTGTTCGCCAGGCCGGAGCACCCTCTCACGCTGTTCCTCGATGATCTGCAGTGGCTGGACCCGGCAACCCTTGATTTGATCGAGCAACTGATTTCGCATCCTGACGTGCGCCACTTGCTACTGGTCGGGGCCTACCGTGACAACGAGGTCGGTCCCGCGCACGCGCTAGCGCGAACGCTCGCCAGACTCCGCGGCGCTGGCGGGCGGGTGCGGGAGATCGTGCTGGCGCCCCTTCGTCTGGAGGATGTGGCGAGGCTGCTGGCGGATGCGCTGCACATGGAGCCAGGGCGCGTACGACCATTGGCTGAACTGATGTTCGAGAAGACGGCTGGCAATCCGTTCTTCACGATCGAGTTCATGCTCGCCCTCGCCGAGCATGAACTACTGACATTCGATCCCGGCATGACGGCCTGGACGTGGGACCTGCCCCACATCCGCCTCAAGGGATTCACCGACAACGTCGCGGATCTCATGGCGGCGAAGCTGAGTCGCCTGGCCCGAGTGACTCGGAAAGCTTTGGGACAGCTGGCTTGCCTCGGCAACGTCGCAAACGCTGACACAATTGCCCTGGTGGACGCGGAGACAGAGGAGGCGACGCACGCGGCGCTTTGGGACGCGGTGCGTGCCGGCCTCGTCCTGCGCTCGGAAAGCACCTACAGATTCCTTCACGACCGTATCCGGGAGGCGGCGTATGCGCTCATCCGCGAAGACGCGCGGGCGATGGCGCATCTCCGGATCGGCCGCGTCCTAGCGGCCCGGACGCGCGCAGAGGACCTCGAGGAGAACATCTTCGATATCGTGAACCAGTTCGGACGCGGCGCGGAACTGATCGACACGCAGGACGAGCGCGAACAGGTAGCCCATCTCAACCTTAAGGCCGGCAAGCGTGCGAAGGCGGCAACCGCTTACGATGCGGCACTGCAGTATTTCACCGCCGGCCGCGCGTTGCTGGCACAGACCGGCTGGGAACACTGCTACTGGCTCACCTTCGACCTCGAGCTCAACTGCGCCGGGTGCGAATACCTGATCGGAGAATTCACATCGGCAGAAGAACGGCTCACCATGCTGTCCATTCGAGCACAGACCATGGTTGATGCTGCGGCCGTTACCTGTTTGCGCATCAATCTCTACACAACCGTGGACCGGAGTGACAGCGCGGTCGGGGTCGGCGTGGAATATCTCCGCCGAGTTGACGACGGGTGGTTGCCGCACCCAACGGTGGAGGACGTTCGCCAAGCCTATGATCGACTATGGCAACAACTGGGGGAACGCTCGATCGAAGCACTGCTTGACCTGCCGCTGATGAGAGAGCCAGAGCGATGCGCGACCATGGATGTGCTTACGATGCTCACATCGCCGGCCCTGTTCACGGATTTGAATCTGTTCAGGCTTGTCGTCAGTCAGATGGCGAGCCTCAGCCTGCAGCATGGCAACAGCGACGGATCATGCCTCGCCTATGCATGGTTGGGCGGCGTCATGGGGACGTACTTCGGCGAATATCATGCCGGGTTCCGCTTTGGCAGGCTTGGCCTTGAGCTGGTGGAGAAGCGTGGGCTGGACCGCTTCAGAGCCCGGGTTTACCTAGTCTTCGCCGTCCATGTTGCTCACTGGACTCAACCCTTGCAGACGTCTCTCGGCTTTTTGAGGCGTGCCTTTGAGGCGGCGCTAGAGGCCGGTGACCTGTCTTATGCGGCCTACAGCTGCATCGACGTGATCACAAACCGTATTGCCACCGGGGATTCGCTCAGCGACGTCGAGCAAGAGGCTGAGCATGGGCTCGAATTTGCGCGGAAAATAGGGTTTGGTCTCGTGTGTGACTGCATCACTGCGCAGCTCAGGCTCATCCGGATGCTCCGCGGACAGACGCCGGACTTCACCTCCTTCACTGACGCGGAGTTCGACGAGCATCGCTTCGAGCAACGCCTGGAGAACAATCCGCGGCTGACCATTGGCGCGTCCTACTACTGGATTCGCAAGCTCCAGGCTAGCATCTATGGCAGCGACGAGGCATCTGCCATGTCGGCTGTATCAAAAGCGGCTCCGCTGCTCTGGACGACTCCAACTCAATTCGAATCGGCTGAATATCATTTCTATGGGGCATTCGCCTGGGCGGCGTACTGCGATTTAAACGGAGCTGAACAGCGACCTCAGCACTTGGAGGCGCTGGCGGGTCATCACAAGCAGCTCGCGGTCTGGGCAAAGAACTGTCCCGCAACGTTCGCGAACCGCGCAGCATTGGTACGCGCCGAGATTGCTCGGCTCGAAGGACGGGACCTGGACGCGATACGCCTCTATGAAGAGGCTATCAGACTGTCGCGTGCGGATGGTTTCATCCAGAACGAGGCCTTGGCCCACGAACGCGCGGCAAGGTTTTGTACGGCGCGCGGCTTTCCGACGATGGCTGACGCGTTTCTGCGAAACGCCCGGCGTTGCTACCTGAGCTGGGGCGCCGATGGAAAGGTGCGACAACTTGACCAGCTCTATCCTCAACTCCGCGAGAAAGAGCCTGTAGCCGGGCCGACGAGCACGATCCGGGCGCCGGTCGAACATCTGGATCTCGCGACCGTGCTAAAGGTGTCGCAAGCCGTTTCGAGTGAGATCATGCTGGACAAGCTGCTCAACACGCTCATGCGCACAGCTATCGAGCATGCTGGGGCAGAGCGAGGCCTGTTAATTCTCTCCCAGGGGATTGAGCAGCGAATCACGGCGGAAGCCATAACGAGTGGCGACAAAATCGTCGTACGGTTGCACGACCAGCCCTTGACCACAACATTGCTGTCCGAGGCGATCGTCCAGACCGTCCTGCGTACGCAGGAAGCCATGATTCTCGACGATGCCGCGGCCGATCCCGCGTTTGCCACGGATCCTTATATCGGGCAGCGCCAGGCTCGGTCCATTTTCTGCCTGCCCCTGGTCAACCAGAGCAAGCTCATCGGGGTCCTCTACCTGGAGAATAGTCTGACTCCGGGCGTTTTCACACCGACCCGGATCTCGGTGCTGCGGCTGATCGCCTCCCAGGCAGCGATCGCGCTAGAGAACACGCGTTTGTATCACGACCTCGCAGAGCGCGAAGCAAAGATTCGCCGCCTGGTCGATGCCAATATCATCGGAGTTTGCTTTTGGGACATTGAAGGTCCGATTCTTGGAGCCAATGAGGCGTTTCTCCGGATCGTGGGATACGATCGCGAAGATCTCGTCGCGGGTCGCCTGCGCTGGACTGAGCTGACGCCCCCAGAATGGCGCGATCAGCATGAACGCAGGTGGACTCCAGAACTCAAGACGACTGGGAGCCTGCGACCCTACGAAAAGGAATACTTCAGAAAAGACGGCAGTCGTGTGCCCGTGCTCGTCGGCTCGACGAGCTTTGATGAAGTCCGAAACCAGGGTGTCTCGTTCGTGCTGGATCTGACCGAGCGCAAGCGCGCCGAAGAGGCGTTGGGCATAGTGCAGATGCAACTGGCGCACGCGAACCGTGTCGCCACCATGGGTCAACTCACGGCCTCGATTGCTCACGAAGTAAACCAGCCCATTACCTCCACCGTCTCCAACGCCGAGGCTGCGCTACTCTGGCTCAACCGTCAGCCCCCGGATCTGGATGAAGTCGGCCAGGCGCTCGCGCGCATCGTCGACGATGGGCATCGCGCGGGTGAGGTCATCGGCCGGATCCGTGCCCTTATCAAAAATGCGCCGCCTCTGAAGGATCATTTGAAAATCAATGCGGCGATCCGCGAGGTAATTGAGCTCACCCGTGGCGAAGCCGTCAAAAACGATGTCTCGGTGCGGACGGAGCTCGCCGAAGGGTTGCCGCTCATTGACGGCGACCGGGTCCAACTGCAACAAGTGCTCCTGAATCTGATCGTCAACGCCGTCGAGGCCATGACCGAGATCAGCGAGCGCGCGCGCGAGCTGTTGATCCGGACCGGGGAAGGCGAGTCGGGCTATATGCTCGTGTCGGTGCGGGATTCGGGCCCGGGCCTGGACCCGAAGCGAGTGAAACGCCTGTTCGAGGCCTTTTATACGACCAAGGACAGCGGGATGGGCATGGGCCTGTCGATTTGCCGTTCGATTATCGAGGCTCACGGGGGCCGGCTGTGGGCCTCCGTGAATGAACCGCGTGGTGCCGTCTTTCACTTCACCCTGCCTGTAGGACGGGACGAGGTCCCTCACCCCGAGCACGGCCGGCCAGATGCTGCGGTATGACGTTGCGATCCCGAGCGTGAGCCCGGTCCGTTTTCGTCGCCGCGCTCGAACATTCGAATCTCGCTCTGCCCGGTAGCAGATCCGGCGTGTGCCGCGCGGACCGCAACCGCGCAGGAGGCTATCGCGCCACGTGGCAACACAATCAAACATCTGGATGGACAGGCAGCGTGAACTGAAAAACGGCGCCGCAGGGCGGGTTCGCGCCTGCCCACAATTGTCCGCCGTGTGCTTCGATAATCGAACGGCAAATCGACAGGCCCATCCCCAACCCGGTGGGCTTCGTGGTGTAGAAGGGTGTGAAAAGGAGCTCGGCGCGGTCCAGAGCAAAGAGTGGACCCGAATCGCGCACCGACACGAGCACGTAGCCACAGTCAGCATTCTCGGTGCTGACTAGCAGTTCGCGCACACCATCGCTGACGCCGTTCATTGACTCGATCGCGTTGATGACGAGGTTGAGCATCACCTGTTGCAGCTGTACGCGATCTCCCAGGACAAGCGGCAAGGCATCCCCGAGTACTGTCAGTACCGAGACGGCGCTCTTCGCCGCTTCGCCCCGCGTCAGTTCGATCACCTCGAGGACCGCCTCGTTAATGTCTACCCTGTCCTTGCGTGGAGGCACTTTCCTGACCAGATCGCGAATTCCGCTAACGATGCCGCCAGCGCGCGTAGCCTCATAGACGATGCCATCGAGTGCCTGCCTGATCTCATCGAGGTTCGTCGGCCTGGCGTCCAGCCAGCGCATAGCGGCCGAAGCATAGGTTGCTACCGCAGTAATCGGCTGCTTGACATCGTGGGCAATCGAGGCCGTGAGCTGACCCATGGTGGCGACGCGATTTGCGTGCGCGAGCTCCGTCTGCAACTCGCGATAGCGCCGCTCGCTCTCGCGGTGCATCTGCGCGTAAAGCCTCGTTATTTCATACAACAGGACAAACAGGACGAGGCTGCCGGATAAGAGGCTGCAGACCTTGCCAGCATAAAAGCCGGTGCTGAAGCGGGCCGGAACGGGATACGAGATGAGGAATAACTCTGTGACGTAAGCGAACATTACCACCATCAGCCACAGATCAAGTACCGAACGCCGCCGGATCCAGAGCGCAATGAGCGCAAGGACGCTCAACAGCGCCATGGACCCGGCGGCATAAAGCCAGAGGGTAGAAAAACGGACCGTATCGAGCATCATGCGCGGCAGTAGCACATTTCCCGCTGTGACAAGAAAAGTCGCTGCACACACGACGGCCGCCGTCAGCGCGACACTCGAAAGGATGGCCGCACCTACGGAGCCCCGCCACAATCGCTTCGCCGGATCAGCGTCCTTCAACAGGGCATACGCGGTGACGAACATCGCAAACCCGGCGTGCCACAGAATATAGAGCCAGTTTGTGCTCTGCAGCCCGGCGCCAAGCAGGCCACCCGGCGTGACGACGCCTGGAAAGGTCAGCATCCACGGGAATAGCATGAGCGCTGTGAAGAGGTACCCACTTGCGATCACAAGGATGGCACGCGAGCGCAGGATGGAGAACTGGGCGAATAGCAGAACGGCGGTGATCGAATCGTTCACGATCATCGCCGTAGCATAAGGCGGGATTACGTCGAGCCTTCCCGGCTGGAGAGTCGACAGTGGCCCAGTCGTGATGAAACAGGAGACCAGAAAGGCCAGCACGACGGCGAAGGCAAGCCGTCTCTGCGCCCGGCCGGGCGACAAGTTCAAGAGGATGAAATGCTGCTCCTCGGGGACAACGGCGGCTATCTTCACCATCGGAGCGACTTTTCGCAGCGCCTGGAACACGCGACACCAAGCTGGTACGTTGCGCCACGCTTGTCCCAAGGCGTCTCGCGACCAGTTCTGCCCATTGGGCTCGCCTGACGACGAGCAAAACGAACACGCGACCTGTGAAAAGGTGGACTGAAAGGATTCGTGCATCGACGCATGTGACCGCGTCAGTGACCGACTTCAGAACACTGGCCTCAATCCATTGTTCCGATTCTCCCCGGTCCGACCAGTCACCCAGCGTGACATTAATGTATCTCGTTTGATGGCACTTGTCTTCATCTACGAAGCGACTGGGCGTGGCTACCCGGATGCCGCTTGTGACGGACCGATTCTAGCGATGAGGATAGGGGTAGGAAACGGCTCCCTCCGAACCCGGTGTGAAGTTTTCCCGCGACGGGCTCTCCAGTCAGTTGTTTCCACATCGGGATTGGCGCGCCAATCGAAGGGCCTCGGACATCGTGAACCGGAGCGCTTCTTCACGCAGCGCCTGGTGGAAGAGCGTCAGGCGAGCCCTCACACAATCGGTGCCTATCGCGATACCTATCGTCAATTGCTTAAGTTCGTGCAGCAGCGCCTGCACAAGTCCCCGTCGCAGCTAAACCTCGAAGACATCGATGCTCCTCTGATCGTCGCGTTCCTGGACGAAATTGAGAAGAACAACGGCGTTAGCGTTCGCATCCGAAATCTGCGCCTCGCGGCGATTCATTCCTTCTTTCTCTACGCCGCTTACGAAGCACCAGACCATTCCGCCCAGATCCAACGGGTGCTTGCCATCCCCAGCAAGCGCTTCACCCGTACGCTGATCCACTTCCTGACGCCTCCAGAAGTCGACGCCTTGCTTGCCGCGCCTGATCAAGGCAGGTGGTCTGGCCGACGCGACCACGCCTTTCTATTGGTCGCAGTACAGACCGGTCTGCGCCTGTCCGAGATGACCGGGCTCAATCGCGATGACGTGGTGCTTGGCACCGGCGCACACGTGAGGGTCATCGGAAAGGGACGAAATTATGGCGATGTCGCGATTATGCGCAGCGCCACACCTCAAACACCCGTTGCTGGCTGCAGGCAGGTTTTTGGTCACAGTAGACTGCGCATAATAAGAGTGCTTTCCTCAGGAGGCAGTTCGGCTTTTTGAGGAGGGACATCATGGACAACGATGTCGTATTACTGCAGCGGACCCGGGCATGGTTGATGGACGGCGTGCTCGAACCCAGTTATCAAGCGTATTTGACGTATCTGATTGGGCGAGGATATTCGTCGTGGAGCGTCCGTAAGTATTCGTGCTGCGTCGCGCACTTTGCGTATTGGCTGCGCAAGCGACGCGCCAAACTCAGTCAGATTGACGAAGCGTTGATACGCTACTTTCTGGATGAACACCTGCCTCAGTGCGACTGCCCATTGCGCACACCACGATCCAGGAACCATGTTAGGCAGGCCTTGAAGCATCTGCTTGTCGTGCTGCGCCAGAGGGCGGACATATCCCGTCGGCCTGATTTCACGCCCCGTTGGATACAGGAGGAGATCAGGGAGTTTGACGCACACCTTGACCAGGTCTGCGGGCTGGCCTCATCGACGAGGAGGTTGCGCACGCGCATCGTACGGACATTTCTGTCGGAACGGTTCGGCGCATCGAGAATCAATATGGCGCAGGTCAAACCGGAACACATTCATCGATTTGTCGTGAGTCACCTCGAAGGATGCAAGCCGAGCACCGGCAAAGTCCTTGAGATTGCACTACGGAGCTACTTGCGTTTCCAGGGTATGCACGGAGATCGCGTCCTGAGCCTTATTGCCGGGATTCCGCAACTCGCCCAGTGGCGGTTCGAATCGTTACCAGACACGCTATCTGAGGCGGAGCTGGAACGGTTTCTCAACGCATTCGATCGCAAATCCGCGATCGGCCGCCGAGACTACGCGATGGCCCGGTGTATGGTCGACCTGGGACTACGCGCCGGCGAAGTGGCTTCGCTACAGCTGGACGATCCAAACTGGCACATGGGACGTTGCGGTTACACACAGGTAAGGCACGGCGAACAGATGTGCTTCCATTACCGCCCCGGACGGGCCGCGCAATTGCTCAATACCTGACTGACGGCCGCCCGGTCTCCGATAGCCGGGCGGCATTTCTGCGGCATCGCGCTCCGCTCATTGAACCCGTCGGTTCGAGCGTCGTTCGCAATACTGTCCGTGCCGCTCACGCCCGATGCGGCAATGATCCACGTCGGCGGGGAACCCATGTTCTGCGACACAGCGCAGGAGGGCGATTGGTCCAGGCAGGCGTTCCCTTGAAGGAGATCGCAGATATCCTTCGACACCGCTGCCTGGATACTACCGCGATTTACACCACGATCGATATCAGCAGCCTCGCCCGCGTCGCGCTGCCCTAGCCGGGGAGAGCATCATGAAGCGTACAGTCAGGATGGTATCGCTCGCTGAGGACTACCTTGCATCGAGACGTCGTCTCGGTTTCGACCTGCGGTGCTCGGGACGCCGGCTCCTCGACTTTGCCCGCTTCTCCGACCGGGCCGGTCATCAAGGCCCGTTGACCGCACCTTCGAGGGCATGGCTGCAGCGGCGGCGAGTAGTGCCCGGATCTCCCTTGTTCGGGCTAATTGCAGCCACCGGACTGCGGATTTCTGAGGCGCTTAATCTGAGACGCGCAGATGTCGACCTGGATCACGGCTTGTTAATGATTAGTGAAACGAAATATCGTAAATCCCGCGTCGTCCCTCTTCATCCAACCGTCGTGCAGGAACTCGGGCGCTATGTATAGCTACGCGATCACGATTGGCCCGTCACGCTAAGCGATCACTTCTTCATTGTGTACGGAAGGAGTATGAAGATCAGCACGGTTGAGGATGTCTTCGGGTCCTTGCGCTCCCAACTGGGATGGATCGCCCGTGGTGATCATCCGGCTCCACGCATCCACGATCTGAGGCACGCTTTTATCTGTCGACGGGTGTTGCTCTGGTACCAGCAAGGGGTGGACGTCGACAACGCAATGGTCATGCTATCGACTTATGTAGGGCACGCCAAGGTGACCGACACCTACTGGTATCTGACTGGCATCCCGGAACTGATGGCGATTGCAGCCCAGCGCTTTGAGCACTTTACGGAAGGAGTCTGTCATGTCCAAAAGGCAAGGTCATTCTTCGTCGTCAAACTTCGCCGCGCTACTACAGGAATTCTTCGTTGAGCGCCTGATGCAACAGCGGGCAGCCAGTCCGCAGACGATAGCCAGCTATCGGGACACGTTTCGACTCTTCCTTCAGTTCGCCCAGGCGCGTCTCCGTAAGTCACCTGTCGACCTGGCGTTAGCGGACATCACCGTAGATCTCGTGCTGGCCTTCCTTCGTCATCTGGAAGACGACCGACATAATTGTGCGCGCACCCGCAATGCGCGGCTTGCTGCCCTCCGTTCATTTCTGAAGTACGCGGCACTCAAAGATATTTCTGCGCTGACTGCTATCCAAAGCACTCTGGCCATCCCGATGAAACGCTTTGACCGACGGCTCATCGGCCACCTCTCTCGTGACGAGATCGAGGCACTACTCGCCGCACCCGACCCCAACACCTGGTGCGGGCAGCGGGACCGGGTACTGTTCGCAACTCTATACAATACTGGCGCACGCGTTTCCGAACTGATCCGCTTGCGGGTGGGGGACGTCGTTCTGGGTAAAGCACCCTGTGCCCATATCCACGGCAAAGGCCGGAAACAGCGCACGGTACCTTTGTGGCGCTCAACTGCGAGCCAAATCAGAAACTGGTTGCAACGGATTGGGGCATCGCCTGACCAGATGCTGTTTCCCAATCGATCAGGAAATCCGATGACGCGCTCCAACGTAACGGATCGGCTCAAACTCGCCGTCCGGACGGCCACTGAGCAATGCCATCAACTATCAAGCCATCCTGTTTCGCCGCATGTCATTCGACATTCAACCGGCACTCATCTGCTGCAATCGGGAGTTGACCTGAGCGTCATCGCCCTGTGGCTTGGACACGAAAGCCCGGCCACAACTCGCATGTACGTCGAGGCCAACCTCGCGATGAAGGAGCGCGCTCAATACTTTGCAGCCACCTCAGAGCAAAATCTCGCGGTATCGACCGCCCGACCGCCTGATGCAGTTCCTTGAAAGCCTGTAATTATGCGCAGAATCCACGCCACGACCTCACTGCATGGCCAATCGCGGCACGGCGAACGGGTGTTCGTGACGTGGAACTGCACATAATCGCGACATCGCCATAATTGCTGCCCTCACTACTCGACGTCCGACACGCTATGGGCAGCAGCACGTGTCGCACAATCAGCGTTTCCCTAGTGGTAACAAAATTACTTGCACCCACGATACTGGACAGCCTGCTCGACATGATCGCCTGCATGCGATCAACGTATTGCGCTCTACGCAAGCCCCGCACCTCGGACCGCTAGATTAACGCCTCGGCGCCCTTCAAGTGCGCATGCATCCACCCACCCCCGAGCTTCACACCATAGCCCGCATTCAGCTGCAGTTTCCCGAAGACCAGTTTTACTACTCGACGCATCTCACGGTGCGCGTCACCGATATCAACGGCGCGAACCACCTCGGCAACGACTCGATGGTCTCCATGATTTCCGAGGCCCACGCACGCTTCCTGTTCGATGTCGGCATCGAGGGATTAATGTGCGCAAGACGTCCGCATAGCTACCCGGCAGGCGACGGGTGGGCGGACGGCGCATCGAACAACAACTGCTTCGTCGAGGGTGCTCAGCTAAAAGTGTCAACAAACAGAACGAAGATCTGTTTGCGCCGGAGCACGGCGCCTTTACAGGTGAGGGTTTGCGGGATCAGAAGAGTCGGCCGGGCGGAGATAGGTACGCGCGGTTTACCACGAACACCCGTTTCCGCGATACGGGAAATCGGACGGACCTGTGTGCGGTTTGCAACAGTTGACACCTGCTATTTACCACACGTCTATCCCAGACTTTGGTAGCCTTTGACGTAGCAGAGGACGAGCATCCAACGACAGGAGGACTTCGCCATGCTGAGGTGGATCGCAAACTGGGCTGTGCACAACGCACTCACGCCTGAGAAGCAAGCCGAACGAGCGCTGCGGCAATTGCGTTTAGAGCTTTTCCAGGCGGAGCAGCGAATCCTTGATGCGCAATTGCATGCGGACTACTTCCGCGCTCGCCTGGCGTTTTGCGAGGAAGTCATAAGGAACGGGATCGAGCAGGTGGCCGACCAGCGCAAAGGCCAACTGGAGACCGCGCAGGCGTCGCGACCCGGACTAAAACTCACAGCGGCGCAATAGCGATTCGATCAGCAAGACACACGGTGCGCGTGAAAACGTCGCCCTTCGGCGCCGCATTGCTGCAGGTGGGACCCTGCTTACGCCGCAGCGACTGCCCAAAACAGGCGCAGTTCGCGCCGCGTGCCGCGAGCGGCATCCTCAGTAAGCGCGTTGATTGCGCGGAATACACTGGTGATCGCTTGCACGTCACCGCGCCGGGACAGCTAAGCCCAACGTGTCCTGCGCTAGGTTGACGAAGCGACCAGCAAGTGCCGTATAGGACTCGAAACCCATACCGGCTACTCCAGAGCGGCAGCGATGCGCCGCTGCGGGTGCTCGCCGGTCTCGCTGATGACGTCGAAGCGAGACGCCAGACCACAACGAATGTTCGAGTACCGCAATTTCGCATCGAGCGCCCGGCGTGCGGCAATGGCTCGCCGGGCGGGTCAGCCATAGCATCGGCGCGTGGGCGAACGGCGACAGTTCAGCGCAACGTGGAACACATGACCTCGTCGAATCGATACGAACTCAGTCCAGTTTCCGTAAGGTAGTCACAGCCCGACAAAGCAGCAAAGCATTACGCATCGGAAATATCGATAGTCATTCGAGTGAGTCCTGCATCGGTCAACCACGGCCTTCGATATCGCGCAATACCGCGACGTCCAGCCACCATTCAGCTCCCTCCGCCGCATCAGCCAGCACTTCTTCGGCCTGTTATGCTGTTCCGGAAGCACGTCGACATTGACGGCGAATCGGTGATCGCAGGCCAACATTTCCGCGCAGCCTGGTCGTCGGCCGCCATGCAGGATCGACACGCGCTCGATGGTGCGAAAACGCGGCTGGCGGCGCTGAAAAAGTACGATCGGCGGTACAGACAGACGCAGGAGGCCTGTGTGCTAGTTGTCGCGCGCAGTGCATCATCACCACCTGACGCGACCAGCCGTGCTCGAGCGCGTTGCCGGCATACCAGTCTCGCTGCTCTAGACCCTTGACCTTGTCAAGCAAGGTATAGCGATGGAACCATGGTAATTGTGCAGCAGGCTGCTGCACAAACTCCGCGTCAGGCCAAGCCTGCGCCAGTGCGCGCATATATTTCAAGTTGCGTGGGGAAAATCCGCGCATGTCTGGAAACGCTGCTTTCAGGTCTCGAGCAAGCTGGTCTAATGCGTGGCGGGTTGACGAGACGTATGCGAAGATTCGAGGCAGTGAGGTCTGCCTTTATCGTGCAGTTGACTGGGCAGGAAGGACGGTCGATTGCAGGCTCAGCGCCAGGCGCTGTTGCCGCAGCAAAGGTGTTCTTCGCGAAGGCGATCGGAAGCCAGGGACTCGCTCCAGAAACGATTACGCCCGACGGCTTCGCAGCGTCCCATCGTGCGGCGCGCGAGATGAAAGTAGAAGGACTTCTGCCTGAAGAGACAACGCTGAAATCATCCAGGTACCTGAAAACCGGATCGACCGGAATCATCGCAACGTCAAATCGCGGGTGGACGTCATGCTCGGCTTCAAACGCTTCAGGGACTACTCCACCGTTACGATCTCCGGGATCGAACTGATGCATCGCATTCGCTAAGGCCCACTCGGTCTGACCGACGTGCGGCTCACAGAGACTACCGCGCCTGTCGTCTGGATAGCCAGGCGTTCAGTTTGCGGAGTTGACGCGCAAACTGCGGCTTCTCGCTCGCTTTCGCTATTGGCGCCACAACCGACTGGAACAACGCCGTGAGCGTTTGGGTCACCAGAATGGCTCGTTGGCTAACGACAAGCCGGGCGTGAGTACCCCGTCGCTTATAATCCCCGCATTGATAGTGACTTCACCGGCGGAGAGCTCCACTTTATGAGTCAGCCACATGGGCGATATCCAGGACCTCGAGACAAGGCCCCGCGTCAATCGCGCCAACCATCGACTTCTCATCGACAGAACAGGCCATACGTAAACGCGCCACCTGCGCGGGATCCAACCCAGACGGCATCCATTTTCAAAACGCGTTCGTTTAAATGGCTGGTCGATGCGGTGGGCGCAGAGAATATTGCACTGGGACTCGATTCCAACCTGGCGCGCGTGGCCGAATTAATAAACGGCGAGAGATTCACACCCGAGACGGCCTTCCACATTGAAACGACGCTCGGGCTACCCGATGGCTTTTTCGATCAACCCAACCCCGCCCTCACATCCGAGACCATCAGTCGTTTGAGGGCGCCGCTTGACTTTATTCGCGGTAACGCTGAACCGGAATCGGTGGACGAGCAGGCATCGGAACCGGCTCCTGCAATACCAGCGAACCACCACCCCACCCCCACTGACCGTTTGCCCAGGGAACCAGAAATGTCAAAGAGAACCGAGGGCGGCTCACCACAGGCCGTCGCGAAGAGCAAGCCCACGGCGGCAAGGACTGCCACGGTTACTTCGTCGAAACCAGCATCAGCGAAGGCTAAAGCGTCCGTGAAGTCGGGGGCCCAGCAATCCTTGCCGTTGAACGACGTGGCGGCTCTGCAAAACATTCGTCGCGCCAACCTGCACGTACTCACCTCCCGTAAGGGATCGAAGGTGCGACTCGGCGCGGTAATGAGTATCAGCGCCTCCAACCTGGACAATCGTCTGTATGGGCAGAAGCGCATGGACGACGCCGAAGCCAGCCGTTTCACTGAACGCCTCGGGTTACCAACTGCCTGGCTGGACATTCCGCGTTCAGTCACGGACATTCCGGAGTCGGTGTCGGCTCTGCTTGATCCACAGTCGGGTCGACCTGCATCTGATCAACAGGAGCTATCAGCTGAGATAAGGCCGGAAGCTGCGGTGGCAAGAAAGTCCGCGGGCAAGAAGGCGAAAACCGCGAGCGATCGACACGCCCAACCGTCCGGGGCGGATCACGTCAGCGACGCCGTCGTGACGAAGGCAGTCGTGGAGCAACTCGATCCAGTACTCCCGCCTACCTCCGATCTGGCGATTCGGCAAACTGTTGACAACGATGTCCCTCCGTCCGCCTCTCACCAGCAGCCTGCGCCGGCCTCCGTCACGGAGGTCATTGCGGAGCCGCGTCGTTCTGCTCCCGTGACGAGTTTGGGTGATCTGATAGGCATTGAACCAATAGCAGAAGCGCTGATCAAGACGCTCGCGGGGAAAGCACGGACTGGGCGGCTGGATGAGATTAAAGCGCTGGAACTATTGCGACAGATCGTGGCGCTCTGACCTGAATCGACAGTTCAGCAGAATTCCGTGGAGGCCGGGCTACCCGCGGAACGGCGCGTCTTTTCAGCAGCCGCTACGTCCCCGGTTGTTGAGAAGAGAAATCTGCCTCTTCTCATCGCAGCCTTGATTGCTTGCGCCGGCAGGAGCTGAGCTCTGGAAGCTGTGGGCAACTCGCGTGGCGTCGTTTCTTCGTCAGTTGCACTGGTCAGATCGCGAAGTAATTTGGCCAGCACGAAAACTTCAGTATCGTTACGCGAGCTGCTGCAATTGTACCTTTCGTGCGAAATATGGCGCGTTGCCCTTGTGCTGCAGTGTCTGGATCCAGCGAGGTATCGCCGGTGCGCCTGAGGCTGGCTCGGCGCTCTTCGTCGGCGTGGTCCAGGTGGCGGTACGCTCGTCCGTTGGCGGAGGCATCGACGATATGGCCGGAGGCCGTGCCGACTTCACGTTCGGCTGCGCGCTCGCACTGCTCGGCTTCGCGGCGTTGCAACGGCTCGCTGCGCGGGAGCGTCAGCGCACAAAAGGGCCTGCTTACCGATGCTCGCCTTCGCTTGACTGACTGGGGCCACCCTCGGCCAGTGGAGACGGCTTCGGACGTCTTCGCGAACGGCCGCTTCCAGGTCGTAAGCGCACGGTCGATGCGGCGGAACTACGCAAACAATTTCAGTAGTATTGTGCGGAAGCATGTCCGCGTGTAAGTCCGAAGGGTCTCGAGACGAATCGTGAGCAAAGGATTGCTATCGTCCGCAGGGGTAGACGCCGACCGCAGAAATCCAACGGGCGAGATATTCCTCACCCTTGCGTTCAATTCGAGATACCGCACTGCGAAGGAGGACGCGATGATGCGTCGGAAGCCGCTCTTGACGCGGCCTTACAAAAAGGTGACTGGCGCTCCGTGACACACCTGCATCGCACCGGTGATCTGCCAGATGACCGATGCTGGTTCCGTGGAGGTCGGTGGGCTTTGGCCGACGCCTAATAGAGCTCAGCGTGGTGCTTGGCACTTCGGTACGACGCCCGAACGTCCGGAAATGACAGAGCAGCGGCCCGTCGCGATGATAGGGTCGACCGGCCGCAACGGGTCCAGAGTCGGTCGCCATCGACTCAGTGCCAGAGGCCGGCACTGGACTGCTGATGGCGAATGGCCGCTGCACGCAATAAATGGGACATGCGTGATCGGCGACAGATTCAACTCGCTTTGTTGAGCGCTAGAGCCGCCGAGCACCCGCAGACGCGGAGTGCTTGCGGCTCCTTACGAACCGGCAGGTCAACCAATCACCCGACGTCCTTCGACCGGATAGTTCGGGTCCGTATAGCCGGGCGTCGACGCATGCCCCGGAGGAACCAGACTGTCGACAAACTTTTCGTCGTCAGGTCCGAGTTGCAGTGGCAGTGCATCCATGTAGCTGTCCCAATGCGCTTCCGTGCGCGGACCGGCGATAGCGGAACTCACGAGTTTGTTCTTCAACACCCAGGCGATAGCAAACGCGATCGAAGTCGTACCGCGTTCAGCAGCATGCGCCGCGACTTTCTGCGCGATGGCGAGCGATTCCGGTCGCCATTCGGTCTGCTGGATGCGCTTGTCGCCTCGACCCGCACGCGAATCGGGAGGTGGGGCACCGTCGGGCGCATACTTGCCAGTCAGCACGCCGCGTGCGAGAGGGCTGTAGGGCACCACACCGATGCCGTAATGTCCGGCAACAGGCATCAGTTCGACCTCTGCCGTGCGATCCACCATGTTGTACACCGGCTCGAGCGCAACCGGGCGATCAATGCCGAGCTGATCGGCGAGACGCACAACTTCCGCAACGCGCCAGGCCCGGAAATTGGATAAACCAAAGTAGCGCACCTTGCCCTGACGGATGAGGTCGCCAATCGCACGCACGCCTTCTTCCAGAGGCGCATCGTTGAGCGAGCGATGGAAGTAGAGAACGTCGATGTAATCGGTTCTGAGGCGCTTCAGGCTGGCATCGACCGTCTGGTAAATCCATTTGCGCGACTGCCCCTGTTCGTTGGGGCGAGCCGTCGCCGACGCAGGGTAACCAAACTTGGTCGCCACGACCCAGTCGTCGCGTCGCTGCGCAATCGCGCGGCCGACGATTTCTTCGGACCGGCCGGCGTGATACACGTCGGAGGTGTCGAGGAAGTTGATGCCCTGCTCGAAAGACTTGTCGATGATCCGGCGCGACGTGGCCTCATCCGTTTCGCCGCCGAACATCATCGCACCCAGACAGAGGGGCGAAACTTTGAGGGCGCTGCGACCCAGATATCTATAGTCCATCATCATCTCCATGCAGGGCTGGGCCTGCAGTTGCGAAAGCGCTGCATACCTGATGGAGGAAGCGCGCGCGGTGGTCGTTAGAGATAGATGATAGATCGTCGGTAACTAGTGATAAATCCCTTGAAACCGCAAGCTCCCATGAGCCGGGTTCATGAATCGCACGTCATGTCTTCGATTCGTCATCGCGATAGCGGATTGCGTCGATTACTACCGTCATCGCCCTGGAGAACTCACGGCGGGTTGCGTAACAGGCGTGCAGGCCTGGAAAGACGGGACACCAGTCCTCCAGTACCTTGACGAGACGCCCCGCCTCGATATGCTCCTGGGCCAGATCTGCCGGAATGTACGCGAGGCCATATCCCGACAGCGCCGCTGCCAGCATCTGGTAGGTCCCGTTAAAGGCGAGTTGCCCATCGACGCGAACCTGCACCTCTCGGCTCCCCTTCTTGAGCTCCCACGGATAGAAGCCACCCAACGTCGGCAAACGCAGATTGATGCACTGGTGTCCGGTCAGATCCTGAGGCTTCTTCGGCCGTGCGTGCTTCTTGAGGTATCCCGGCGCACCGACAATCGCCATACGCATTTCCGGTGCGAGGCGCACCGCGATCATGTCTCTGGCGACCTGATCGCCATGGCGAACGCCAATGTCATAGCGATCCGCCACGATATCGGAAAGGCCATAGTCGGTTGTGATCTCGACCTTGATATCCGGATAGTCGTGTAGGACCTTCGACAGTCTGGGCCACAGGACCGTTTCTGTCGCGTAGTCAGTCGCGGTAATGCGAATCGTGCCTGCGGGTTTGTCCCGGAATTCGGTGACGGCAGCCAGTTCCGCATCGATTTCCTCAAAGCGGGGAGCGATGGTCCGAAGAAGGCGCTCGCCCGCCTCGGTCGGTGAGACGCTGCGCGTGGTTCGGATCAGTAGTCTCATCCCGAGACGGGTTTCGAGTGAGCGAATGGTGTGGCTCAGAGCAGATTGCGATACGCCGAGTTGTGCGGCCGCCCGGGTGAAACTGCGCTCACGCGCGACCGCGATCAGCGCCAGTAAATCGTTATAACTTTCGCGACGCATTAATGAACTCGCTTCATATGTGTTTGCTGATTCTAACGCCTAGTCGTATATGAGTGAGTGCATTACATTGCAAATTAAATGATCGGCGCCGTACGTGGAAGTCAGATTTGCAGACAGGCCGCCGATCGGGTACGTGCCTTCGGAACAACACAACCCAGCGCGGCGACTCTCAAACGTGCGAGCGCCGGTGAGGAGCCGACCAATGAGATTACTCGCAGCGATACTGGCGCTCTCGTTCGGCGTCGCTGCCTGTTCGCAAATCGAAAGGAAAACTGATATGGAAGGTCAGGATCACTCCTCCTTCGTCAACATGGTCGACGGAATGCATACCGTTTCGCCCGCCCTTGAGCACTATACGACCGATGTCGTGCTGGGCGACCTCTGGAAGCGTCCGCAACTCTCGGCGCGGGACCGAAGCGTCGTTACGCTCTCGGTGTTGATCGCGCGCAATCAGAGCACTGAGTTGCCGTTCTATCTCGATCTCGCGCTCGACAGTGGCCTCAAGCCCAGCGAGATTTCGGAGATCAACACGCACCTTGCGTTCTATACCGGTTGGGCCAACGCGACCGCAGCTGTGAAGATAACTGACACTGTATTCAAAAGACGTGGAATTACGCCAGCGCAGCTCCCGCCGGCGTCCGTTGAACTTCTACCACTCGACAAGGCAGCAGAAGCCCAGCGCGAGACCGCGGTGCAACACAACTTCGGCGCGGTCTCGCCAGGCGTCGTTCAATTCACGCGAGACACGCTGTTCAACGACCTGTGGCTGCGGCCAGGGCTGGCGCCGCGAGACCGGAGTCTCGTGACGGTCAGCGCGCTGGTTGCCACCGGTCAGGTCGCACAGCTGACTTACCACCTGAACCGGGCAATGGATAACGGACTGACGAAAGAACAGGCCTCGGAAGTCATGACGCAACTGGCGTTCTATGCAGGTTGGCCGAATGTCTTTACAGCACTTCCAGTCGTCAAGGACGTGTTTGAAAAGCGCCCCGGATGATCCGCTCCCCAGCACTGCGGCGGCCGATTGAGAACCTGGAGATGTAGACGGATGACATCGCGGTCTGAAGATGAAATCAAAGCGATCGCTGTGAGCGACGACCTGCATGTCTCGCCGTTTCGCGACGATGGCGTCACCTGTGGAACCCCGACGTGGATCTGGTCGGTTGTCGTCGATGGCGACCTTTACGTGCGCGCGTACAACGGCCACGCCTCCCGCTGGTATCAGGCTGCAATGCGGCAACGGGGCGGCCGGATCAGTATCGCCGGAATGACGCGAGACGTGAGCTTCGAGCCTGTCGTGGATCAACTCAATGTACGTATCGACGCTGCTTACCGAGCGAAATACCGCACCAGCGCTTATCTGAATTCAATGACAGGCACACGGTCACGCGCCGCGACCGTCAAAATCCTGCCGCGCGCCTGAACGCCGGAAACCCTGTTGAATCAATGCGAGAGAAACCGGATGCCTGAAAAGCTCGATGGCGCCACGCGTCTGTTCCCAATCATCGGCGACCCGATCAGGTTTGTGAAATCGCCGCAGCAATTGACCCGCAGTTTCGAGGCACGAGACTACAACGGTCTATGCATACCCATGCTGGTGGCCAAATCCGATCTTGAGCAGGTGATGCGGGCGCTGACGTTGACAGGGAACGTCGACGGCCTGCTGGTAACGATGCCGCACAAAGTCGCGGCGTTCGCCTGCTGTGCCACCAGTTCCGATACTGCCCGATTGCTTGGTTGCGTCAGTGTCATGCGTCGCAATGCGGACAGTACATGGCACGGCGACATGCTCGACGGCCTCGCGTTCGTGAAAGCGCAAACGGATCACGGCGCGCGGGTGAAGGACGGCCGCGCGTTGCTGATCGGTGCCGGTGCGGCGGGCAGCGCGATCGCCATCGCGTTGCTCAACGCGGGGGTACGCGAACTGATCATTCATGATGCAGACGAATCTCGCGCAACGCATCTAAAGGCTCTGGCCTCCAGCCTTGACCAGGGCCGTATGCGGGTCGGCCCGGCGGATCCAGCTGGATGCACTCTGGTATTCAACGCGACTCCGATGGGATTCGCCGAAACCGATCCGCTTCCGGTTTCTGCCGACCTGCTGGATTCATCCATGTTCGTGGGTGACGTGATTGCCGGGCACGGCGTGACGCCGCTCTTGAAGGCGGCTCAGTCAGCAGGTTGCAAGACCGCGAGCGGCGTCGAGATGGTCAATGCGGTCCAGGAAATGATGCTTGATTTTCTGCTGGGTCAGAACACCGTCCGCAGCGTGTAGCAGACAGCTTCGCGTCAAGCGCCGATCGCTAAAGTTCGACGAGGCGTACATCGTCCGGGTGGTTATTGGTCGTTATATCGCACCGCCCAGGCCATCGGGGACGGTAACACCGATTGTGCTGACAGCACCCTCAACCTTCAGGAGTATTTGATATGGACCCCACTTACGATTTCAAAGGTCAGGTCGCGCTTGTTACGGGCGCCAGCTCGGGAATGGGGCTGGAAACCGCAAAAGCGTTCGCCAAAGCAGGCGCTGCCGTTGCGCTGGTGGACCGGAATGCCAAGACGCTCAATGCTGCTGCCGAGATGTTGACGGCCGCCGGGCATCGCGCCATTGGCATTGTCTGCGACGTATCCGATGAAGCGCAGGCGAGGGCCGCAGTCGAGCGCACCGTCACCGAATTCGGTCGCCTCGACATGGCCTATAACAACGCCGGAATCCTGGGCCCGATGTGCGAAATGTCCGCCGAATCCGCCGACGGCTATGACGAGGTTCAGGCTGTGAATCTGCGCGGCATCTGGACTTTCATGAAGCACGAACTGCTGCAGATGAAGAAACAGGGCAGCGGCGCGATCGTGAACTGCTCGTCGCTCGGTGGCCTTGTCGGCCTGCCGGGACGCGCAGCCTACCACGCCAGCAAACACGGCGTGATTGGCCTGACCAAGAGCGCCGCCCTGGACGTCGCCGCACGCGGCATACGGGTGAACGCGATCTGCCCCGGCTGCATCGACACACCGATGGGCGAGGAGATTGATCCCGAGGCGATGAGAGTGTTCCTCAAAGATCAGCCAATTGGTCGAATGGGCAGGCCCGAGGAAGTCGCAGCAGCAGTGCTGTGGTTATGCAGTCCCGGGGCCAGCCTGATCGTTGGTGTAGCGTTACCAGTCGATGGAGGCTTCGTCGCGCATTGAGCTCATGTGAATTGAGCAATCGCATGGCTCCGATCCCCTCTGCTAGTGGAGCGAGCCGTGGCGTGAGAACCCCTGAGGGGGAATCGCTTTGCCAGAACGGAAGGGGAATTGCATGTCTGATGATTTTGGTGGGAAAGTGGCATTGGTCACTGGCGCTGGTGGTGGAATCGGTCGGGCGACAGCCAAAGCTTTTGCAGAGGCCGGAGCATCTGTCGTCCTTGTCGACCGGAATGAGGAGCTGATCGGCATCGCAACCGATGACCTGCGCTCGGCCGGACACAATGTGTGCGGATTTACATGTGACGTCTCCGATGCGTCACAGGTCAAGGCAACGTTCGAGCAGGCAATCAAAACGTACCGCCGACTCGATGCGGCCTTCAATAACGCGGGCGTGAATTGCGACGCCGTTCCCTTGCTCGACGCCAGCGATGACGAGTACGAACGCATCATGGGCGTCAACCTGCGCGGAGTCTGGAACTGCATGAAATGCGAACTCGCACACATGGTGCCCCAAGGCTACGGGACCATCGTCAATTGTTCGTCGATTGGCGGCCTCGTGGGTAGCCCGGGCCGCTCGGTCTATAGTGCAAGCAAGCATGCGGTGATCGGGCTCACCAAAAGCGCCGCCCATGAATATGCAGCCCAGGATATTCGCATCAATGCGATTTGCCCTGGCATCTTCAGGACGCCGATGTGTGAAGAGGTCACCCATCACTATGATCCGGAGATTGTTGGGAGAATGTTGACGCGTGCACCGATCGGACGTTTCGGTGAGCCGGAAGAAGTCGCGGGCGCAGTACTCTGGCTTTGCGGGCCTGCATCGACATATATCATCGGACACGCGCTAACGGTAGATGGTGGTTTTCTCTCAAGGTAAGAGAGGCATACGTCCGCTCATTTTTCGGCCAACTACGGCCACTCGTCCCTATTCTCGCAGCACCATCCGGTAGTCCGATAGCGGACGGTTAGCGGCCAGTCGGAAAGAGCATTGCAAGAACGGTTCCTGACGATGCCAGCCCGCAGTCATAGGTATTAGTTGGTCCAGTCAGCTCGGTCACATTACCCGTTGCGCCATCAGGCGTCTGTACTTGCGAGTTCGGCATGCATCAGTTGTTTGCTGCAGAATCAACGCGCGCAGCGGCGACACCTTCGGATCGGTTTTCAGGCCAAGGCTTAGCTTGCGCAACTGGAACTTGACGGTGGCCATGTTCGCCAGCGAAGCCAGTGTCTTGTTCTTCCAGGTGATCGGTGAAAGTTCAGGAGCCATGTCTTTTCCGCCTTGCCAGGCCCGGGGCAAATCGGGTTCGATCGCGAGAGCGGTGCCCACTCCGACCATGTCCACACCGCTGTTGACCACCTGTTCTGCGATCTGCCGGCGGCGGATGCCTCCCGTGACCATGATTGGCATCTCCGCCACCTTCCGGATGTCGCGTGCGAACTCAACGAAATAGGCTTCGCGTGCCAACGTGCGACCGTCACGTGCTTCCCCCTGCATGGCAGGCGCTTCGTAGCTGCCGCCGGACAGTTCAACCAGATCCACTTTCAAACCGTTGAGCAGTTTAACGACTTGCCGGGCGTCGTCGGCAGTGAAGCCGCCGCGCTGGAAATCGGCTGAGTTCAGCTTGACAGCAACGGAGAAGTGCGGCGAAACCACGGCACGAACCGCCTTGACAACCTCCAGTAGCAGACGCGCGCGGTTCGCAAGCGTTCCTCCCCATTCGTCCGTTCGCCGGTTCGTGAGCGGCGAAAGAAACTGGCTCAACAGGTAGCCATGGGCAGCGTGAATTTCTACGCCTGTGAATCCCGCCTGCTCTCCGAGTCGCGCGGTACGGGAAAATCGTACGATTACGTCGTCGATGATTTCCTGCGTCATCGCGAGCGGCGTAGCGAAACGTTTGGACAGCTTGCCCAGGTCGAGCGGTATGGCAGAAGGCGCCCACGTCTGCTGGCCAAGATTGGCTTGCATCTGACGACCGGGATGATTGATCTGCAGCCAGAACTGTGCGCCTCTGGATCTGCCGATCTGCGCCCATCGCGCGAATTTGGTCAGTTGCGTGTCGTCTTCCAGGACGACGCCGCCCGGTCCCGTCATGGCGCGGCTGTCGACCATCACATTGCCCGTTATCAGCAGGCCTGCGCCGCCGTTTGCCCACGCCTCGTAGAGCCGCATCAATTTTTCTGATGGACCCTGGCTGGCGTCCGCCATGTTTTCTTCCATGGCGGCTTTGGCGATACGGTTGGGGACGACCGAACCGTTGGGGAGAATCAGCTTGTCGAACACGTTCATAGGAACACCTCAATTGATCGTGTTGCAACTCTAAGTTTTAGGTTAAGTTCAAGGTCAAGCAATTTTTGATTCGCACGAGTTTTACCGGCGCGCGATTGGCGGGCGTGCAAGACCTCTGGTTTCCGGGAAGCGTCGTGCGTCTTTGACAATGGGTTCAAAACGGAACGAGCCACCCGTGGGTAGCTCGTTGATTTGCCTGTACGCGTCAGCAGCGGCGCGATCGCACGCTGTTGACGGCTTTACGACTCCTTGATGAACGCGAACAGATCGGCATTGATCGCGTCGGCGTTGGTCGTCGGCATGCCGTGAGGAAAACCGGGGTAGGTCTTTAGCGTACCGTTTTTCGCCAGCTTCGCCGAGAGGGGCCCCGAATCCGGATAAGGAACAATCTGATCGTCGTCACCATGCATCACCAGAACAGGAATGGTGGTGCTTTTCAGGTCTTCGGTGAAATCCGTCTGCGAGAACGCGACGATACCGTCGTAGTGGGCCTTCGCGCTACCCATCATGCCCTGCCGCCACCAGTTCCAGATAATTCCATCAGAAGGCTTCGCATTGGGCCGGTTGTAACCGTAAAAAGGACCCGCGGGAACGTCATAGTAAAACTGCGCCCGGTTAGCCGCGAGCTGCGCCTGAAGATCGTCGAAGACCTGTTTGGGCAGGCCGCCCGGATTACTTGCTGTTTTGACCACGTGCGCCTGGTCGCGGCCGGTCAGGCTATCGTACGGCTCTTCAGTCTGCGGAAATCCATCGACGCCTTGCTTGACCGTCTTTTAACTGTAGGATTAAAGTGAACTTCAAGGTCAACACTTTTTAAAAGTGCCACATGAAGATCGGCGAACTGGCAGAACTCAGCGGCCTCACCGCGTCCCGCATCCGCTTCTACGAGGCGACGGGCTTGATCGCGGCCGTCGAGCGGACGGCAAACGGCTATCGCGACTACCCTGCGGAAGCGCTGTCGATGCTCGAAATCATCGCCAGTGCCCAGCGCGCGGGCTTCTCTCTCGAACAGATCCGGCAACTGCTGCCAACGGGCCAGGGCTCGTGGCAGCATGGCGAATTGGTCGATGCGCTGAGGCATAAAGTGACCGAGATCGAAAAGATGCAGGAACGCCTGAATCAGAACAGGGCGCAGCTACTCGTCGCCATTGAGAGCATCGAAAACAGACCAGCAGGTCTGAACTGTCCAGACAGAAAGGAGTGGGTTCTGGGCCGGCTTCGCGAAAGCGGGGTCGTGCCGGAGCGAAAGAAAAACTCACGTTGATGAACGGGCGGGACGTTTCCCGCCGGACGTATGTCGGCTATTACGAGGTCGTGATGAATTAGCTGCGCTGAAATGCTTGACCTTGAAGTTGAGTTGAATCTTAGAGTATGTCCTGCAGGGGCGATCCGTTTATCACGACCTTGCGCAGGTCAACCATCTAGAAAGGTCAAGGGATATGGACAGGCGGTTCACACAGATCGAGTTTGGATCACACAAGGTTGAAGTGATCGAAGGTGGATACTACGACCGTTTCCGCATGAATCCGAACCTCGACGAAGTGGCGCGCGATCCCGCTGCCGGGAACATCGATTTTTTCCGCAGAATTCCGAAGCATCAGGTCGAGTCACGGGTCGGCCCGATATGGGCGCCGAATTTCTACTACCGCACGAGCAGTGTCCAGGTCCTGATGCTGGCCCCGTTGGAGCGATTGCGGTCCGCGCTGCCGACGCCTCTTGAGCCCTTGCATGCATTTCCCGGCTACGGGTTAGTGGCGCTGACTTTCTTCTCGTACTCCGTATGCGATAACGATCCCTACGACGAGGTCTCGGTTGCAGTCGTTATCCGCCGCCCGGGCGCGCGTGGGGCGCAGCTGATCGAATTGCTTGACTCGATGCGGCGTCGCAGCTTTTTCGCGCACGTCCTGGCCCTCCCGGTCACCACCGAGATAGCGCGAGTGCGTGGGGTGTATGGTTATCAGCTTCCCAAATGGCTGGCTGGCATCAACGTTGATCTTGGTACGAGCGCCGAAGCCAGCATATCCGCCCTCGACGGAAAGCCGGATCTCGTACTGAGCGCGCCGCTGCCCGCACTGCAGAGCGTCACGCCGCAATCTCACATGGGAACGTCAACAATGGTGCACGTCATCGACGGTGAATGGCATCAAACTTCGGTCCAGACCAACGCATTATCGTTCGCTCAACGCGTTCTCCCGCGCAACGTAAAGCTGGTGCGTAGCGGCGGCCCGTTGAGCCAGCTTCTCGACGGACTGGGTGTCTCGACAATTGTTCGCTTCGACGTGGTCAAGGACGCGCAAGTGGTTCTGAATCTGCCCGTGCGTCTGAGGGCCTTTGATTGAGCTGGAAGCAATATGCAGGTCTGCGGAGATCCGCAACGAGCGTCACGCAGAAGCGGATTTCGACATCACGATGGAGTATCGAGCCTATGAAGATCGGGGAACTCTCGGAGCGCACGGGACTGACCCCGTCACGCATCCGCTTTTACGAGCGCATTGGACTGCTGAAGACTGTCCAACGCCAGCCAAACGGCTACCGGACCTATCCGGCCGAGGCCCTACTGGTACTCGATCTGGTTGCGACGGCGCAGAAGGCCGGCTTCAGCCTCGATGAAATTGGCATGCTGCTGCCGCCCGATCCGACGCAGTGGCAACACGGGAAGTTGCCCGAAACGCTTCGCCTCAAGGTGCAGGACATCGAAGCGTTGGAAGCACGACTGGCGCAGAGCAAAGCGCATCTCGTCTCGTTGATCGCGGAGATCGAATCCAAGCCAGCAGAGATCGATTGCGCGACTAACGCGACGAGAGTGCTGTCGAGAATGCGCCGCGGCGAGATGGCAAGCCCGACCCTCCTGTCCGACGATGTCAAGGCGCTGGGATAAGCAAACCGCCGGCGACCGGTAAGGTCCCGCTAGGTCAGCGTCACCTCGCCGCACAGTGAAAGGATGTTTCAACATGACAAAACGCATACTGCATGTCGTCACCAACGTCGCCAATTATGCCGACCAGACTGAGCCTACCGGTTTGTGGCTGTCGGAGCTGACGCATGCATGGCACGTTTTCGGCGAAAAGGGATATGAGCAGCAGATCGTCAGTCCGAAAGGCGGTGTTTCGCCGCTCGAGCCGCGCTCCCTTAAGTGGCCCCTTGCCGATGCTTCAGTGAAGGAATGGCTCAACGACAGGAGCCGGCAGCCGCTGCTTTCGGCAACCACGCCTCCCGACCAGATCGATCCGGTGGACTTCGATGCGATCTATTTCACAGGCGGCCACGCCGTCATGTGGGACTTTCCCGACGACGAGCCTCTGCAACGAATCACGCCCGACATCTACGAGCGTGGCGGAATCGTCTCGTCCGTCTGTCACGGTTATTGCGGTCTGCTGAACACAAAGCTCTCCAACGGCGCGCTGCTGGTGGCCGGACGCCGGCTTACCGGCTATTCCTGGATCGAAGAAGTGCTTGCGGGGGTCGCCAGCAAGGTGCCCTACAACGCTGAGCAGGCAATGGTCCGCCGCGGCGCATTGTACGAGAAGGCGTTGGTGCCGTTCGTCTCGAACGTGGTCACCGACGGGCGCCTCGTGACCGGTCAGAATCCACAATCGGCCAAGGCGACGGCAAGCCGGGTTGCAGCACTTCTTGATAACTGAATCCTTCTCTCAGCGAGTTCATTGTGTCCACTTTGAATGGCGTCAGACGTCACAACTTCGACCTCGATTTAGAACCCGTTCACGGCGCCGACGCACAGGCGCTCCTGGACCGTCAGCGTGCCGCCTTCCTGACGGAGGCGCGACCGGACCATGGCCAGCGCAAGGCGCGCCTTGCGCGGTTGCGTGCGGCCGTACTGGCTTACCGCAGTGAAGTGGAAGAAGCGATAAGCGCGGATTTCGCGCATCGCTCGCGACACGAGACGGGCATCATGGAACTCGTCGGCGTCATTCAGGCAATTGACTATCTGACGCGTAACCTGCGTCGCTTCATGAGACCCGAACGCCGGCAGGTCGGTTTTATCTATCGCTCAGGTCGAGCGTATGTCGAGTACCAGCCCAAGGGCGTCGTCGGTGTGATGGCACCGTGGAATTACCCCTTTTCCCTGACGTTCATTCCGCTCGCTACGGCCCTTGTTGCGGGCAACCGCGTGATGCTAAAACCCTCGGAACTGACCCCTCGCACCAGTGACGTGATCCAGCGCATGCTTGCAGACACTTTTCCGCTCGAAGAAGTAACGGTTGTGATCGGTGGCCCGGATGTCGGCGCGGCGTTCAGCGGTTTGGCCTTCGACCACCTGTTTTTCACTGGCAGCACCCAGGTTGGGCGCAAGGTTATGAAGGCGGCAAGCGAGAACCTCGTACCCGTAACCCTTGAACTCGGCGGCAAGAGCCCGGTGATAGTGGCGCGCGGCCATGTCGACGATCGAACCATGAACAGTATCGTCTTCGGCAAGCTCGCCAACGCTGGGCAGACGTGCGTCGCGCCTGATTACGCCCTAGTCCATGAGCACGACAGAGAGGCATTCGTCGCGCAGTACGAGGCGACGGTGGCTCGCTTCTATCCGGACGGACCCGCCTCGGATGACTACACGTCGATTGTCAGTGACGGACACTATGAGCGCCTGACACGTCTTGTTGAAGATGCCCGGCACAAGGGGGCGAGCGTGATCGCGGCGGGCGTCAAACCGGAAAGCGCCGCTGGGAGGCCGCGCACCTTCCCTCCTACGCTGATTGTCGGAGCACGCGACGACATGATGGTTATGCAGGAGGAGATTTTTGGTCCGATTCTCCCAGTGCGCACGTACCGGACGATGGGGGAGGTCATCGATTATGTGAATAAGCGGCCCCGCCCGCTAGCGCTTTATTACTTCGGGGCCAGGGACGCTGAATGCGAAAGTTTGCTCGAACGCACTATATCCGGCAACGTGGGTATCAATAACACCATCATGCATGTGGCGCAGGACGATCTGCCGTTCGGCGGCGTTGGGGCGAGCGGAATGGGGGCTTACCACGGCCGGGAGGGCTTTCGTGCGATGAGCCCATGCGAAGGGGGTGTTCATCCAGGGGCGATGGAGCTTTGCGAGACTGCTGCATGCGCCGTTCGGTAAGCTGGCAAATCTGGCTCTTTCTGCGACGCTCGGGAAGGCGCGTGGTCGGCCTACTGACTATTCGTCGAAAACGAGCTTTAAGAATGGAAAGGCGCTGCCGTACCGCAAGAGCAAGCCACGCGCCGATTCGCCGCAAATGTGAGCATTTGAATCCAGACCAAGTGCAGTCCGCGCATCGGCACCATGTCGTAAAGGCTGCGCTCGCAATGTTCTTCAAGTGAACGTCCGCTTCGCCTATCGTAAGAGTCGGTGGCGCTTCGCCGTCATGACACTCTCTTGTGGGTCGACAAGAGGCGTAAGGTCTTCCCGATGGCGGCCATTCGCGAGGCCTGCAAGGTGCGGAAAAACTACGTTGCGGATGCACAGCTCACCGCGTTCCTCATATCGCATGAGTCGCTTTTTTTGTGTATGACTGGCGCGAATCGTAGAGGCCGCGGCACGTCGCGGCAGTACTCCACCGATGCTTCCAAGCGGACATAGCCCGGGTCCAGGCCTCTGCACAGATACGTCCGTACCGTCGGCGCGAACCGGCCGACGGCGTGTGCCCGGTCTCAGGCGCCGTTCACCGCATCCTTGAAGGCCTTGCCCGCCGTGAACTTGACCGTCTTCGCGGCAGGGATCTGGATCTCGGCGCCGGTCGCCGGATTGCGGCCGACCCGGGCGGCCCGAGCCCCCGTTGAAAACGAGCCGAAGCCGATCAGCTGCACGGTGTCGCCCTGCTTCACCGCGCCGGTGACCGCGGCAATCAGCGCATCAACCGTCTCGGCGGTGACCGCCTTGCTGCTGCCGGTTGTCGCGGCGACGGCATCCACCAGTTCCTGCTTGTTCATCGCGATTTCCTCCATGTGATTGTTGATGGCGCCACACTACCGCATCGATGCGCGGTTGCGCAATCGAAACGGCTGCAGATGGGACGACGGGGGAAGCGCCGGAAAGCAGACTCTGCTCGGCCCCTCGGTTCCCCACCCGCAGCTCGGCCAGCTCACCGCGAATTAGATCCCGTACCTGTCGCTCCTGTCGGCCAATGAAGGGGATGAAAGCCACAACTTTCGTACCCTTCCCGACGGGATCGATACAGATGTCCAGAAACGAAGGGGTAGATAGCCGTAACTATCTACCCCTTCATTTTTACCGTGAAAAGAGTATTTTTTACGACCCCGGCCGGTTCACCGCCGAGTACGGCGCTCCGACCGATCCCCGATGAAACCAGCATGCGCGGCCAGCCCCTTCGTCTTGCGCGCCCGGCGTATCTGCCCAGACCCGACCGTATCGGACAGTACGGTTTCCGTATCTGATGAGGCCTTGTGCATGACGAACGCGATTGTTCAAGATAGATACGCGCGTCAAAGGCCAAGCTTTCGTTCGCCCATCCACTTCACGATCGCTGGATCGCGATGGGAGAAGAAGCTGCTCTTGCCAGTCTCCAGCGTTGCCATTGCCTGCATGTCCTCTTCGGACAACTCGAAGTCGAAAACGGCCAGGTTTTCCAGCATCCGCTCTTTCCGCACGGACTTCGCGAGAGCAACGACGCCGCGCTGAACCAGCCATCGCAGAACGACTTGCCCCACGGTCTTGCTGTGGCGCTCGGCAATCGCCACGAGACGTTCGTTCTGGAACAGATCGTTCCGTCCTTCGGCGAAGGGCGCCCACGCCTCCGGCTGCACGCCAAGCCCGCGCATGAACTCCACGCTCGCGGCCTGCTGGTGAAAGGGGTTGACCTCGATTTGATTGACGGCTGGTGTGACCTCGTTGAAAGCCGTGATGTCCATGAGGCGGTCCGGCTGGAAGTTGCTCAATCCGATCGCACGCAGCTTGCTGGCGCGATGTGCCTCCTCCATCGCTCGCCACGCGCCGTGAACATCGGAGAACGGCTGATGGATCAGGAACAGGTCCAGGTAATCCAGATCAAGTCGCTTCAGCGACTTGTCGATGGCCACGCGAGCACGTTCATAGCCAGCATCCTCAACCCACAGCTTGCTGGTGACGAAAAGCTGGTCGCGGGGGACCCCGCAACGCTTGAGGCCACGCCCGGTCGCCTCCTCGTTCTTATAGGACGCAGCGGTGTCGATGAGACGGTAGCCTGCCTGCACCGCGTCCACGACGCAGCGTGCGCATTCCGCTTCGTCGGCGATCTGGAAGACACCGTAGCCGAGGATCGGCATCTTGATTCCGTTGTTGAGTGTCACGTCTTGCATAGTCAGTCCTTCATGTTGAAAGTCGATGGCGGCGTAAGGTCTGCTCGAGGTACGCCTGACAATTTGTTTAAGCCGGTCTCGTCAAGCCACTCGTTTACGAGATTCATTGTCCCGCGCTCCTGTTCCGCCTCCATGACGAATGGCTGCTTGTCCTTGCCCGCGGCGCGTGGCTGGCGAGCATGGACAGGCTGTTGCCGAGGCCTTATCCACCATGGGTTACGAAAGGCGTGAGCGTCTTGCCCGTGAGGTCGTGGGTCGCCCACCAAAAACGAACGAACCACCGGTGGCGCCGTCTCTTCCCCGATCGGAAAGCCAAGGTAGACGGTGTCGTACGTGCCGATGTCTGAGGGACGAGCCGCCAGCGCCGGCTCGAATCGACTGTAGCGTTCCTGCCGGGCCTGTTCGACGGTCGCAAGGTACTCCTCGGGATACGGGTTGGCCGGGCGAATCTCGAACCTGTCCGCCTTGAATGCCCGCTGCAACAGTCCAGCGACAACCCGCGTGTTGCCCGAGCGCGAAAAGTAGGCGACCAGAACCCGCGAACCCGTCATCCGAACGGTGTCGCTGCCGCCCTCTTTGCCCAGCGCGCCGCTCAGAGGTAGTGCTGCGACCGCCGCCGCGACGGCTCGGCGCTTTCGTTCGTCGGTGGTCAGCATGTTCGTCGCAGTCAACGGCCGACACGAGCCTTCAGGGCGGCCGGGTAGCGATCACCATGTATCTCGACGTTTGCGAGCGCCTGGGCAATGTGCTGGAGGTCAGACTCAGTCAGTTCGACCAATGCTGCGCCCAGGTTTTCGTCCAGGCGATGCACCTTCGTCGTACCGGGAATCGGAACGATCCAGGGCTTTTGGGCGAGAAGCCATGCTAATGCAACCTGAGCCGGCGTCGCTCCTTTGCCCCTGGCGATCGCCCCAAGTGCGTCGACGAGTGCCTGGTTCGCCTGGAGCGCCTCCGGCGCGAAACGAGGGACGATGCTGCGGAAATCGTCCTTGCCGAACGTCGCGTTCCTGTCGATGGCGCCCGTGAGGAAACCCTTGCCGAGCGGGCTGAACGGCACGAACCCGATGCCGAGTTCCTCCAGTGTGGGCAGGATTCTTTCTTCAGGCTCGCGCCACCACAGCGAATACTCGCTCTGAAGCGCCGTCAGGGGTTGCACGGCATGCGCCCGCCGGATGGTCTGCTCGCCGGCCTCCGACAGGCCGAAGTGCTTCACCTTGCCCGCCTGGATGAGCTCCTTGACGGTGCCGGCGACGTCCTCGATGGGCACGTCCGGGTCGACGCGGTGCTGGTACAGCAAGTCAATAACGTCGGTCTTCAGGCGCTTGAGCATGCCCTCGACCACCCACCGGATGTGATCCGGCCGGCTGTTGAGAATCTGCTGCTTTCCGTCGTCGCCGAAGGTGAAACCGAATTTGGTGGCGATGACGACCTGGTCGCGAACGGGCGCCAGCGCCTCTCCGACAACCTCCTCGTTTAGATACGGCCCGTAGACCTCGGCGGTATCAAAGAAGGTCACGCCTCGGTCAAAGGCGGTGCGGATCAACTCCACGGCCTTGTTTCGATCCGTGGCCGGGCCATAGCCGTGGCTCAGTCCCATGCATCCGAGGCCAATCGCCGAAACTTCGAGTCCCGAACGGCCGAGTTGTCGCTTGTCCAAGATGCGCTCCTTACAGTAGACGACGAGGGCGGTGGCCCGATGTCCGTTACTTTAGGCGTCGCAGTTTCAAGCGACTAGTCGATTACCCCTTGCACCAGTAACAAGCTCAGGTTGATACTGGATGGGTCGTGCGACGCTTCCGCCGCACTTCAGCAGAAGAATCGACCATGCCCACGAATGATTTCAAGGCCATCGCGACGTTCGCCAGAGCCGTCGAACTCGGTAGCATCCGGAAAGCCGCGCTGGCCCAGGGTGTCACGCCCCAGGCTGCCAGTCAGGCCATTGCGCAGTTGGAACAGCATCTTGGCGTGCGGCTGTTGCATCGGACGACGCGCAGCCTCGCCCTAACCGAGGAGGGCCAACGGTTCCTGGAGAACACGCAGCCCGCCCTGGCGGCGCTGGACAGGGCCCTGGCCCTGGCGCGCGAGTCCAAGGATGAGATCGCTGGGCCGCTGCGCATCGTTGGGCCGAAATCGTCGTTCGCCGCCATCCTCATGCCGCTGCTCGACGAGTTCTGTCGGGAGCACCCCGGTATCCAGCCGGACGTCCAGCTCGATGATGGTATCGGTAACTGGGTGCTGGATCGCGTCGATGTCGGCTTCAGGATCGGGGCGTCGCCCAGCGAGGGCGTGATCGGTCGGCAACTCTTCCCGATACAGATGATCATGTGCGCCGCGCCCAGCTACCTGAAAGCATACGGCGCGCCATCGACACCCGATGATCTTGCGACGCATCGCTGCAGTGTGTTCCGCCATCCGGTCACCGGCAAGGTAGCGCCCTGGTACTTGACCGTGGATGGCAAGCTCGAACATCGGCAGTTGTCCCCAGCGTTCGCGACGAACGATACGGAGCTGGAATTGCAAGCCGTGCTCGCGGGGCAAGTCATGGGTCAGCTCGCGGGCTTCTCGGCGGCGACCCACATCCGGGCGGGCCGACTGGAGCCAGTCCTCCTGCAGCATATGAGCGCGCACATCGGTTTGCACATGTACTACGGCAGCCGGGCTGCTCAGCCCAAGCGAGTACGAGCGTTCCTGGACCTCGCCTTCGGTCGTCTGCATGATTGCAGCGACTACGTGCTCGCCGACAAAGAACTGGCGCAGTTCAGGTCGCGATCAACGCGATCCCGCCGTGTTCGGTAGTGCCCTTGGTTCGTCAAGGATGAAGCCTGCGCTCCCAAATTGAATGGCCGCGATCGGCTGTGAAGCCGTCGTTCACCGTGATCGGTCCAGGGTCGGCAACGGGTCGACTTCGGCCGATCGTGTATTCCCCCGAAGTCGGTCCCAGAGCAGTTTCGAATACCCCTCGTCTAGTTTAGAAGGCTACCCTACCCAATCAGTACTGGGTCGCGCAACGAGCGCGCGGGCGTTGCGGCTCATCGGAGGGGGGCGCAGGTGCCCCGCCTCCCGTACCCGCCCACCTTTGGGATTTCATCGCCGGCACCGGTGCCAGTGCTGAAGAGTCGCGGCACGCCGTGCGTGGTAGGGGCAGCCAGCGGGTCGGATTCCGTCACAGTTACCTCGATGCCCCTGCACGCGTGTCACCGGCGAGGGCGCCGTGAGGCGCAAACGGTCGAATGAAGGGGCGACGGGCCAGATGTCCAGAAACGAAGGGTCGGATAGCTGCAACTATCCGACCCCGCGTTTTTCAGCGGTCAGCAATTCGCCGCGTATGAAAACCGATGCCGATATCGACCGGCGCCCGGCGGAGCTACGAGCTCCGCGACCCGGCCGCCGAGGTCAGCCAGGCTGAAACCAGGCGTGGGGTCGATGCACAGGATGAGGTCACCGGCTTCCCTCTGGGCGGGCGGGACCGGGCTTCGGAGGCTGGGCGCGCGACACACGCGAATGTCGTGTCGTGTCCGGCCGCGATCGGGTTTTTATGTCAAGTGGCTCGTCATCGCTACAAAGGCGATCGTGCGACTGACCTGGTGAATCTCCGCACGCTGCGACGTTAGCGACCATGCGCTCACCTATGATGGTTAGGACGCCTCGTGGTTTTATGCCGTTCGCGGATAGCACGCGGCTATCCAGACAGCATCCTGGCGCGGGAGGGTGGCCGCCGCCCGGTATGCAAGCGCGTCGCACAATGCGAGCGGCGATGACGACGCGCCACGAACCGGCACCGTCAATTCATCCTGGAGACACGCAATGAAAATCATCGTGCAATGGAATGGCCTGCCGACTGCGGAAAATTACGTCATCGAGCGCTTCATGAAAACCGGTAGCCAATCGCCCGAGTGTGTCAAATTGGTGGGGCGCTGGCATAGGCCGGTTTTGGCAGCCATAGCTTGCTGCTTACGGTTCACTGACACACAGCCTTTAGCTGCTGTTTGTCGCCTATACACGGCCTGAAGTCGTCGAACGAGGCGGTCGAGATCCGCTGATTCGCCACCCTGTTGCTGGGGCAACTCCACTTCGTCGACCAACGTCATGCAGTCGAATAGGTCTCCATGCGCAATTAGCGTCGTCGTACCGTTGCGCACCCACGCCCGCGATACGCGAGCGCGTCCGGGATTGCCTTTGCCGGAAAGGTCAGCTTCAGCCCTGCTGTTGTTGGTCGCAGATTGCAGGTTCCAGGTCGCCTTGCAGCCGAGCTAGCGCAAAGGAAAGTTTCGGCGGAGTCGATCGCGTCGGGCATGGTCAGGTTCGAAACGAAATCGGCCGTTCCCACCGGACCCCGGCATTTGAGAAAGCACGGTACTTTTCCGAGATCAGCACGTAGGGCAACGACCCTCCACACCCTTGCAACAAAAACGATGCTCTGCCTGAGTACCGTCCTGATTCAAGGTTTTTGCTTATCAGCAGGCACGCGCGCCGTTGGGGCTGAAGCGCCCGGATGACGACGATTCTGGCGCTGGACCCGGCGCACTGTGCGCCTCTGGCGCAACCCAAGTATCAGCTTCTTCACCATCAACCACTCCCGTTTGGAACACACGTTTTACCCCAAATCTGTGTCCAAAAAAACCGGAGGCGCCGCAGAAAGAAGATCAACCATGGCTGCCAGTAAGGGGGGCTGGAATGTATCTACAGTGTGTAGGCGCCGGTAGAACCTGCCGGTCTTCAGATAGGCAACCTGAGCGCCAACGCAATGGAGTCCGGAATGACAACGCAGACGGTAAAGCGGTGGGGCAACAGCCTCGCCATGCGGATTCCCGCGGGCATCGCGGAAGAATTGAATCTGCAGGAGGATCAGGAAGTCGAGGTCGAGGTGCTGAACGGTGTTCTCACCGCGACACCGAAGATCAAGACGTTTAATTGGGATGAGTATTTGACCCAGCTCGCTGAACGGCCCGATGCGGTGCATCCCACCATCACGCGCGGCAAGGCAATCGGATCAGAACTCGGAAATCCGACCGGAGAGAATGATTGGTAACGAGCAAGAAACCGAGTCGGCCACTGGTTCCCGGCTCCGTCATTTGGGTGGATCTGGAACCCGTGGCTGGTCATGAACTCAGTGGTGAGTATCTACGACCGATCATTGTGCTGACACATGAAACGCATAACCGCGTGACCGGCAGAGTGTCAGGAATCCCCTGCACGAACAAAGCGCGTGGATTCGCGACCGAGGTGCCAATCGCATCTTTGCCTCGCCCTTGCGTGGCGGTGCTCGATCAGATAGTCGCCGTCGACTATGGATCGCGACGCTCCGACGATCGCGGCCAGAGCGTGACGAAGGCCGAACTTGACGCGGTTCGGTCGGGCTTGAAATCGTTCTTGATGCCGTAGGGCGCAGTGTGCTGATCCGGTCGCGAAGCGGACTTTTAGAAAGACAGAGGCGTGGACGATTGGCGAAGTGGCCATGCGGTCCGTGCCGGAATGCTCGGCGTCGACACCAGTGCGCTGCGCGCGATCTCGGCGCCCCAGTCTTTCAGCCCGAATCACCCGCCTGTTACAGCGACGGAATTCGGTGCACTGTTCGAAGAAGCGAAGCCGCTGGCCGGGTACCTAGATAACACCAAAGCGCGGGAGCAAGCGATCACCGGAGTATTCAGGCCCGAAGAGATTCCCCAATGTGCCGAGCGCCGGTGTTCCGCGACGAGCTGGTCACGAAGACGACATGGAAAGCCAACGAGCGAAGAAAACGCCGTTGAACCGAAGTGGGTCGAGATTTCCGTACGCGTGACTGAAGAGGTCGCGATCCAACTTGCGCAGTTTTGCAAGCGCTCGATGTTCGACCACTTTTATGAGTTGACCGAGGCGCACCTGCCTCATGAAGAGCGACGGCGCCGCGCGTAGAGTCGCACGAGCCCCTGGCCGTCATCCTTGCGGCCCGCGTTTGGACGCAGGATCTCGCCATTTGATCCGCGCCCGTCAAAGCGCGACACGCCAGGTCTGCGATGTCGGATATGGTTTAAGCAACGTCGGTAATTCTGTAGCCCATGGCGCGATAGCCGCGTTGCCGCTTCTCCCACATTCTCTGCAATGCCGGATGTCCGACGTCGACAATATCTGTGATCCGGACATCCGTCTTTGTCGCGTGCTCCCGATGAAGGCGGCCTGCGTACTGCTGAAGTGTGCCTTTCCAGGAGATTGGCATCGCGAGTATCAGCGTGTCGAGCGCCGGGTGATCAAACCCCTCGCCAACCAGCTTCCCGGTCGCCAGCAACACTCGCGGACTATCTGTCTGCAGCGCGTTCAGCGCATCAATTGCCAGAGCGCGCTGCTTCTTTGACATGCGGCCGTGCAGCGTGAAAATCTTTTCGACCTTCCCCGCTAATGCGTGCGCGATGGCCTCCAGATGGTCGGTGCGTTCGGTCAACACGAGAATTTTTCGACCATTCGAGAAAGCCACTTCAACTTCTTTCGCGATCGCCTCTGTCCGGTCGGCATCGCCCGCGATATGACGGAAGACATCCTGAATCCCGGCGTCGTCGGGAAGCTCTATCCGCGCCGATCGAATCTGTGACACAACTTCCAGATCGTCAGGTGCCGTGTCGGGTCTGGCCGCGGTAAATCGAATCGGCCCGCACTGCATGAAGATGATCGCGTGCTGGCCATCTCGCCGTATCGGTGTCGCCGTCAGACCGAGCACGTATCGGGCTTTGACCCGCTTCAGCAGTGCCTCGAATGACACCGCTGAAAGATGATGGCACTCGTCGACGATGACGTGCCCATAATTCTCGACCAGCTCGCTCGTCTTGCCTTGGCGTGACAGGGATTGCATGACAGCAATATCGATCTTCCCGGTCGGCCTCGCCTTGCCGCCGCCAATAGTGCCAACCATTCCTTTTCCGACGCCCAGAAACGCCTGTAGCCTTTCCTGCCATTGCTTCAGCAGCTCGGTACGATGGACCAGCACCAGCGTATTGACGCCGCGGCGGGCTATCAGCGCCGCTGCCGTGACAGTTTTGCCAAACGCAGTAGGCGCACAGAGCACGCCGTAGTCGTAGCGCAGCATCGCCGACACGGCGGCTTCCTGATCGAGGCGCAAGGTGCCGGCGAACGACACATCGAGCAGTTCGCCCGGAATGCGTTCATCATGAACCTCGCAGTCGATATCGTTTTCGCGAAGGAGGTCCTTCGCTGCGTCCAGACAACCTCGTGGCAATCCGATGTGCCTTGGATAGTTCTCCGCGCAACCGATTACACGTGGCTTGTCCCAAACAGGAAAACGCATCGCCTGTGCCTTGAAGAACTCCGGGTTCGGAAAAGCGGCCAATCGAATCAGCCGGTTGAGCAGTGACTGCGGGATCCGCTCCTTCTCAAGGTACACAAGATTCGCCAGGGTAACCGACAGCGACTTCGGCATCGGACCGGGCAGCTTGTTCCGGACCAGAGGCGGCGTCCGCCACGGCTCTGCCTGATCATCGTCAGTGGTGAATGCTACGTCGAGCGGGTGTGCCCCTGCGGTGCAACGAAGGATTGCCGATTCGATCTGCTCGGGGGGAAGAGGCTGGAGTGCCGCAAGGAATCCCCACTGATCCGCGTACGGTTGCAATGCGTCGTCCGCAAAGACGCTATTACCCTGCTCACGAGGCTTCTTTTGCAGGGGCAACGCAATCAGATTCCCGAATCCGCCCTTGGGCATCGAGTCCTGATTGGGAAACAACCGATCGTAGGATGTCAGCTTCAGTTGGCGCGTCTGCGCACAGGTGTGGCTGATGATTGCGGTGCCCAGGCGTCGCGCCTCCCGGGCCGGGACCCTCGATTGAAAGAAAATCCATGCGTGCGCGCCGTTTCCCGAGCGCGAGACTTCCAATGCCGCCGGGATATCCAGCTCCCGGCAAGACCGGAGAAAAGCGCGCGCATCGTCCCGCCAGTCTGCATCATCGAAATCCACGGCGAGAAAGTGGCAGGTGTCATCGGCCATCAACGGATAGACCCCAACGGTGTGCCGGCCCGCGAGATGGTCATAGATGACCTGGTTGGATAGCGGAATCAGCAGGCGGTTGCCGCAGTCCGAACACTTGATGCGCGGTTTCTCACAGACCCCGGCGCGCCATTCGTTCGCACACGCTGGCGAATAACCTGACTTGCCTGCCTTACTTTCCCACCGTATCGGATATACATCGGTTCGCCCCTGGAAGAGGCGTCTGAAAAGCACGATTTTCTCATCCGTGCTCAATCGAGACGGCTCGGCCGTGTGCGAAGCGAGGTCCGGGGGAGTCGCGTCAATTCCGTGCGCCGCGAGCAGTGCTATGAGCCGGGTGTTCTCCGCACGCAGTTGGTCCAGTTCGCGATCAGCGGTCATCGGAAACGTACTCCGCAAACAGCGTGTTCATGTCATCGCTGACGCCGTAGCCGAAGTTGCAGCTGACACGGCGTACCGCGTCGAGCCGCGCAACAGGAGCATCGCGTTCATCATATGGCAGCGCGACCGCCGACTTCAGCGCCTGTTTATACATGCGCGCCAGCGCCACCAGGAAACCTTCGACGTCCATCCCGATGTCATCAGCCCGCTCGCAGTAAAACACCTGGAGCTCCGCCAGTTCCTCTTGCCGCCCGATCGCCTTCCTGTAGCCCGAGATCGCTTGCTTCGCCTTCGAGACTGACGGGGTTTGATTCTCACGAGCATCCGGCCACAGGTACCTGCCTATTATGCTCTTGTAAGGCTTCAGGAAATCGTCGCCGATCCCGAAGCGCACGTGCAGGAACGCCGGGTTGTTCTTGCTTGCGGCGTACAGGTTCTGAAGCAGGCGCGGCAAGCCGGCACGATCGAACGCCGAAAGCTGGCCCTTGATATCGGCCCGAGAGGGAATGGTTGTCTTTTCGATGGGTACGCTTCCCCTCAGTCTTGCCAACAACGGCCGGCGTTCGCGTAGACATCCGCATTGTTGCGCCTACTTCGGGAATAACCAGAATGCCGTGTGTGCGCTGATTGCCCCCGGCGTCGAGATATGGCGAACTTCAACTCGACGCCGCCCGCCGTCGAGTTGAACTTCGTGCCGACCGGCTCTGCAAGCGTAAACTTCGGCCTTTCATTCAAAGCCGGATTGCCGCTGCGTAGCAGCGGTCCCATGGGAAGGATAAATTAAGACCGTTAGTTGCGTTTCATCTCGCGGTCAGACTACCGGGCCAGACCACGCAGTAGGTCACCCCTCATCCTGCTCCGAAAGCTTGTGCAGAAGATGAGCGGGATGGAGTTGAAGACGGTCGCCTACCCTGTGTCGTCATCGACGGTGGGGCGTGTGGAATGGCACGATCTCAGCGCAATCCTGATGGCGTTCCAAGGAAGGCAGTTCAGGCTCGAACTGCTCGATCCGACCGACGAGGTGTGATTCTGCAGCTACCGACCTGCCCTGCTTTACAGACGGACCCCAACCGGGATCGCTATATCGGGTCCAAAGGATAACTGTAAAGGCGCAGCAGACACGACGGGCGCCGACGGTGTAGCGGACGCGGTACGTCAACGTATTTTCCTGCCATCCTTGCCGCCTGTAGCAGGTTCGCCAGTTCTGCATGCATATTGTCAGCGTCGACGTACTCACCCGTGCGATGGGCTTCGTTTCGCGCGGCCAGCCCCCGTGCAACGAATTCCCGCTGGAGTCGGCGCTTCGCAATACTTTCGCGGAGCGAGAGGGTGGGCGGTACGTCGCATTCTAGCGATAAAAAAGGGACGGATAAACCGCGGCCGCGGCACGTGTTTACACCAATCAAGTAAATCGGTTTGTTCTCCGTATATACATGAACGCCCGCCCTCAAGGTGGCCAGAAAAGTAGCGCTCATCGTATGAGCAACATCATGTCAGGCAAGACATCCATCCTCGATTGCATGCTTGCGACTCCGACGCTCGGCGATAGCGACGTCACGGTGTCCATCCGGTCGTCGCTGGTTTCTTCGCTGTTCGAAAACGTGCGGCCTGTGTTCATGGCAGGTGCCGCCAGCGCATTCGTTGCGTTCGTCGTCTTCGTCCGTCTGCATGTGGTGTGGGCAGCGCTATGGCTCGTGACTGATATAGCCATCCTTACCGCGCGGCTCAGCATCGTTCACGCTTTCGTTACGCGTAGCCGTACCGATGTCGTTCATCCCGGTCCCTCGGCTCCCGGATACGCGGCGGCCTCGCTGCTCGCCTGCCTCGTGCTTGGCACCGGCACGATGGCATGCGTCATGTGTCCGGACGGCGAAGTGACCTCGCTCGCTGTCATGGTGACGGCCGGGATTCTGGGCGGAATTGCGTCAAGAAACGCGGCCTTGCCTCGGCTTGCAATTACACAGATTTGTCTAGGGGCCCTGCCTATCGCACTAGGTGCGCTACTTGCGCCACGCGCCGGGTCGTGGATTCTGGTGCCTCCGCTATTCGCCTATATCGCGGCGATGGTTTCGGTTGTTCGCCGGCACTATCAGGGGCTTGTGGCACTCATGACTGCCGAACAGGCGAATGCAGAACTCGCTGCGCGATTCGACGCGGCGTTGTCCCATATGCCGCACGGATTGTGCACGATTGATGAAGCGGGAAAGGTGATTATTGCCAACCGGCGGACGGCGGAGCTGTTCGGCGCAACCGTCGAGATGCTGAAGCTCAATGTGCCGCTGCCGGAATTCATTGGCCATGTGGGACTGGACAAGTTTGGAAAAACGCTCAGGCAACAGTTGGTCGAGCGGTGCACCGAGTGGTTGTCCGCGAAACGCGGCCCCCTCGACCTCGAACTCAATGACGGCCGTCGGCTCGAGATGACCAGGAATCCAGTTCCCGATGGTAGCGCCGTCATCATTATCGAAGACGTTACGGAACGCCGGGAGTCAGAAGCGAAAATTCTTCACCTCGCGCATCACGATCCGCTTACCGGTCTTGCCAACCGTCGAGACCTCTGCGACCGGCTTGAACAGATGCTGGCCCGTGGCGCCGTTGGGGAAGGGTCCTCCCTGGCGTTGATGTACCTCGACCTGGACGGCTTCAAGGAGGTCAATGACCGTCAGGGCCACCACACCGGCGACCTGGTATTAAAAGCCGTTGCAGACCGCCTGCGAAAGACGTTGCGAGGTAGGCAACTGGTGGCACGCCTGGGTGGCGACGAATTCGTCGTGGTTGTTGAGAGCGCAACGACTGCTGACGGTGCGGCAATGGCACAACGGCTTATCCGGCAGGTTTCCAGTCCGTATTCGTTCTCGCCTGGGACGACGGTAAGCGTTGGTGCTAGCATCGGCATTGCGTTTGCCACGAATCACGATTCTCTCGAGTCGTTGATGAAGCGGGCTGATACGGCCCTGTACGACGCAAAGCTGGCGGGTAAAGGAACGTTTTGCTTTTCGACCGTGGAGTCTGTGACGACCGACAATACTGCTGAGAGTCGCTAACAGAGCCGACATCCGGAGCCCACCGCGAGCAAGACGCCAAAAAGGAAAACTGCTGCGCGGCTAGCCGCAACGACCGATGTCGATAAGCGTTGCTTCTGGGCCGGCGATGCAGCGTCGCATATCTTTCCAGGCGTATGCGTTCAAGTTAATTTATTTGCCGTCGTAAACGGTTGTGCAAAGCGGAAAAGAAATAGCAGAGATATCTGCCTGCGGCGCGACCTTCAATGTTGGCAACATTTGGGAGATGGCCGTTCCTAATCGGCGGACCGATACGGGGCGGCTGCAAAGACGGGATAAGTCGAGTGCTATATCTGAGGCGTAACCTATTGAAGGACCTGATTGAGCGCTTGATGCGCGCACCGAAGCCCTGCAGGTGGATTGGATATATGGATATGCTCGCCGCATCGGCCACGACGGCCGCATGCGCCATATCAGGCGTCGCCGTGGCGCTTTGCGGGGGACCTGCCATGGTTGTGGGCTTCTCGTCATTCGGCTTTTTCGCCGGGGGCTATGTGGTGGTCCGGCTGCAGCTGTGCAGGCGCATGACTCATACGACAGCAGAACTGACGCGTGGATTGTTAGCAGCAAACCGGGACTGCCTGAAGCTGCTGGACTGCGACGGACGCATACGCTGGATATCCGATGTCGGTCAACAACTGATGCACGCGAATACTCCGGCACAACTACTTAACGCAGACTGGCTCGGATTCTGGACAGGCAGTGAGGCTCGGGAAGCTTTTGAAGAAGCGTGCACCGGATTGCAGACGTCGTTTTTCGCTTCTTGCCCTACCTTATCGGGTCAAACAAAGTGGTGGAAGTCGGACCTTGTTCCGCTTGAGGATGGAAAAAGCGGAACGACGGCGATTCTGTGTGCATCACATGACGTGAGCGCTGAGGTCGAATCGAACGCTGAGCTTCGGCGAAGTGCTGGAATACTGCAGCAGATGGAGGACCACGTACAGGCCGTATTCTGGCTGACGAGCAGCGATTTCCAGATTCTGCATCATGTCAGTGCGGGTTTCGCCAGCGTATGGGAGATGCCGCTTGCCGCACTGCATCAGAACCCGGCAGCCTGGCATATGCGTGTCCATCCGGACGATTTGAGGTCGCTGCTCATCCGGATGAGAGCGGTGGGACGCTCGAAATCGGAAGCACACTGGTTATTCCGGCTCGTGATGCCGGAGGGCCCGCTGAAATGGATTCGCGCGGACGTTTATCCGGTAAAGGGTGAAAAGGGAACTGTTGCGCGTCTCGTAACTGTATGCGTCGACGTTACTGAAGAGCGGACGCGCCTGCAGCAACTCGATACATTGGCGCAAAGCGACGGGTTGACCGGGCTGCTTAATCGCAGCGCGATGTTGGAAGCACTATCGGAGCGTTGCCAGGGCGCATTGCCCTTTGCGTTGCTGTACATCGATCTGGACCGTTTCAAGGAGCTCAATGATACGGCCGGTCACTCTTGGGGCGATAGCGTAATTAGAGAACTTGCCAAGCGTGTCCGCGAGACCCTCCCTGACAATGCAGTGACATCGCGACCAGGCGGCTGCGATGAATTCACCGTTATCGTACCGGGTGAATGGGAGCGCCGGGATATTGACGGCCTGTGTCAGCGCCTCGTCGCTTCCGCCCGCCACCCATTGTTAGTAGCGGGCAAGACCGTTTCCGTAACAATTTCGGTTGGAGCGGCGCTCTTCCCGGAGCATGGAGATTCGCCTGAGGCGCTCTTTACGAGTGCGGACCTTGCGATGTACGCAGCGAAGCGGGCCGGCCGTGACGCGTATCGGCTTTTTGGGGCGGAGGAACAAGGCGACCGTGACCGTCTGCGACTTGAAAGAGAGTTGCGCGAAGCGGTGCGGCATAAGCAGTTCGTGCTTTTCTATCAACCGCAGTTCTGCGTCGGGTCCGGACGGCTTACAGGGATGGAAGCCCTCCTTCGCTGGAATCATCCGAAGCGGGGTCAGGTGTCTCCTGGTGCATTTGTTCCGCTTCTCGAAGAGACGGGCCTTATCATCCCTGTCGGATACTGGGTAGTCGTGGAGGCTGTCGGCGCGCTATCCGAGTTTCGAAGGACAGGTGCGCATGACATCTCTCTATCGATTAACGTTTCGGCCAGACAATTTCATGATACGGGGCTTGTTGATGCCATCCGGAGTGCTCTGCAAAAGAACGGCATTGATGGCTCGCAACTTGTGGTTGAAATCACCGAATCTACGTTGATGGAGGGTCTCGAACGCGCACAGGAAATCCTCGCGCAGCTCCGGCTCCTGAATGTGCGCATCGCCATTGATGACTTTGGCACGGGGTATTCAAGCTTGAGCTACGTCACCAGGTTCCGACCGGATGTCTTGAAGCTGGACAAGTCGTTTGTGGATGAGGTAGCTACCGACCATGCGGCCAACGCCGTGGTCCAGACTGTCATCGAGCTGGCGCACAAACTCAACATAGTGGTTGTTGCTGAGGGGGTAGAGACGGAGGCCCAGTTGGAAATTTTGCGGTCGGCAAATTGTGATGAAATTCAGGGATACCTGCTAGGCAAGCCTGAACCCTATCAAATTTTATCGGCGCGCTTTTCGGCCAAGGACAACGCGTGACGACCCCGGCTTATCGTATGCCGCAGAAGCAACTGATTCTGGATAGGAACTGATTGACCGGACGTCGTTCTGCTGGGAAGCAGCCCGGCGTCGACGCCGACACCTTCAGCGGTTTCAATGCGCGTCCAGACTTGCCGCGTTTCCGCGTCGCGATTGCAGTCGCGTCGTATGATGCCGCCGAATCGAAAAATTCCCGCACCTGGCGATTGAATTCCCCCTCGACCAGCTTTATCGGTACACCCAGCGCACTCGGAAATCTTGAACCCGCAGTGGACACAGGAGTGGCAGTGCCTCAGGACGTCGACCCAGGCTGGGGCCAAGGCCAGCTATTCCACTTGTTGCGTGCGTGGCGGGAAGCGCTCTATTTCGGCGCAACGCCTCGTCCCGGCGCGTCTTCGTCGACCAATGCACCATCGTCTTCCGACTGCAAGACCGGGGCAGTGCTGTCAGGCACTGGCGAGCCGGAGGTGTTCGCGCCATCGCCTGGCCGCGCATCCTTATCATCGTTGTGGTTCAAGTCGCGCGTCTGTCTCTTTCGATGATTCGTCATGGTTTCCTCCGTGAGAGAGGCAGCGGCCCGTGCGCATCTCGCCTGGCGTTCAATGCGAACGTCCATGGCCTCCGCCACCGCCCCAGTGATGACCGCCGCCCATACCACTGCCCGGGTATCCGCGCCCATTCCAACCGCCATGACCGCCCCAACCGCCCCGATATCCATGGCCCCAATAGCCGTGGTGGCCCCAATAGCCGCGGTGCCCCCAGTAGCCTCGGCCGCGCCAGCCGTAACAACAGCCGCCCCAATAGCCGAAGCCCAATGACACCGACGGTCCCCGCCATGCGGGCCAGCCGTAGTACGGATACGGGACGGAGTAATACGCAGGTGCAACGAAGACGGGCGTAACCGCTCCAGCGGAGGTGCCCGTCAATGCAGTTGCATCTGATGCCGCTGCGCCGGACGCGGCTGCGTCGGGTACTGTGAACAGATACGGCTGCGTAGCCGGCAACTCGTCATACGAAACGTAGCCGTAGGGCACGTAGGAATAGCAACCGGACAAAATTGCGGACAGGACCACCACCGCAACGGCGCCGCCCGCGCGCGACGTTCCATCCAGCGTTTTCATGACGTACTCCCCAGTCCGATGCGGCGCAACGTGCGGCGCGTCTTTAATACAACTACCTTACAGCAAGCGCGATACCTGGACGTCCCGGGATTGAAGGACAGTGCGCGTCAGGTTGCAACGGTGGCGAAACGTCGGCCATCCGTTTGTCGACGGGGCCGGCACCCGCCGAGGGAATCGGCGCCTTTCCTCGATTCGTGGGCGGATGACAGATGCGATTTCTAGTCCGGTAGTTCGTCAAAGCCGCTGAAGCTGCGTCATCTTCGGGCCCTCTTGCACACATTGAGTAACTTGATGTCCGGAACGCAATTTCGTTTTCCAAGAGGCGCATGGTCACCGCGCTGGTTGGGGCGTTGTTCGATGCGCAGCCCGCAACCAGTGAACGACGCGGCCGCCCCGCGCAGAAGCACGCGCGGTTGCCAACGGCGTGCTGTGGGTTCTGGCGTCAGGAGAAGGTTGGGCCAAGCTGCCGGACCGTTATCCGTCGCCGCCGACCTGCCGCCGCCGCTTTGAAGAGTGGCAAGCCGACGGGACGCTTGCCGAAATAGTGAAACGGCTCGGTACCAGCGGTCGCAAAATTTCGCTGCGCGGCCGGATTGGCGCCACGGCTGCAAAGCCACCGGCACCGCCGAGCTTCGCGGCGCGTTCTGGACCAATCCGGCATCTTGGTGTGCGCCGGCGGCAATGGCGTGACCGAGTTGTCGCCAACCCTATCGACGACGACCATGCGGATTTGCGGTACGACGCACCATGGTCCATGCAGGCCGCCGACCGGTTAGCAAACGTCGCAGACAGCTGTTTCTTTGCCGCTTCAGGCGGTTGTCCACAAATAGGCTTTCCGAAGATACGTTCGCGGGGTCGTTCGTGGCCGGTGCGTAAAGCCGTGCGCAATAGTCTTTAAGCGCGTCGGATTGTTCCCTTCGCGCGAGATTCTAACGTTAGCGACGACGAGGTAATAGCGGCAGTCGAGAATGCGGGCTGCTTACATCAGCCCCTGTGCATTTAGCGCCAAATCTCGCCCGCCATCGTATTCACCGTGTGCACCACGGAGAATGTTTGCCTGCCCTGAAAACGACAGCGCCGTCTCGAGTAACTGTTGAGGACAGCGAGCGTTGTCGCTGGCGTCAGTCTGCCTAGATGCCCGAATTCCGCTGGACCGCCAGAGTGGGCCGTAAATCGTTGCAGCTGAACCATTTTTCTAATTGCAGACATGGTCAATCCGATACCGGCATGCGGGTCGATATTGCGTCGGCGTCAACAACGTGGACCTGACAAGACGGATTTCGCGGCTGCACTTCGACCAGTCTGCCGACATCAAGATGATGCCGCGCGTGTCCCGGGCTGTAGAAGAGAAACGTCGCTGCCTGAACTCCCACACTCGCCACGCTGCATTTATGTCCTTGATCCGCCGTTGTCTGGACGTTTAATGAACGCGCTCGCGGACTCTGGTACAAGCCCTACACTTCCCATACCGGCGCCAAGTGGAAGCGCTGGATAGCGGCGGCACGAGCAGCAGCAATATCGGCGCTAACCCGGGTCGCCACGCAGATAGGAAACCGGCTGTGGGGCATCCGAACGCCATCAGGGAACGTGCTTCCAACGCGAGTGCCGAAGGTTTGAATAGCCAGATTCGCGCAATGCGGGTCAAGGCGCGAGGGTACCGCAACAAGCAGCGCTTCAAGCACGCTATCCTGTTCCTGTATGGGAAGTTGGACATGCGATTCTGACCCACCGTAATTGGGGAAGGACCACATCCATGCAGTATCGAGCGTAAAAAGCTGCACGCCGTCTTCGCGCCGGACGAGCAACAAAAAACCCGGCGCCATGGCCGGGGTTCTGTCAATTCAAAGGGCGCTTAATTATGTGCCATGACCACCATAACAATGGTCATTACGGTAGCCACTGCCGTCGCAATAGCAGCCACAGTGGACATGATCGCCCGAGTGCCCCGCTCTTGCGGGAACAACACGCGTGCAAGTGAGGTAATCAGGTTTCTCCTATTCGGCCCAAAAGTGCGGGGTGGAGAAGGCCACCGCCGCTAGAACTGTCAGGATTATAGTCCAGACGGCCACCGAGTAGTAACCGAACCAGTTCCGACAGTGTCGACCGCCGCGTTTGTCAGTGAAGTGCTGCACGGGCCTGCAGCACCGCTGCGGATCCATATGGGGTGCCATTACTTTCGGCTGTCGCCCGAAGTCAGCTGCACGACGATCAGCCGATCAAGGGCAGATGAAACGTTGCGGAGGGGGAATTGCCGAACCATCTCGACGTCCGGCTCGAAAAGGAGCTGATCGCCTGCACCACGTCGCTTTCACCAGCGACGGTCCTGGCGATCGCCAGGGGAACTCGTCTCGCCCACCACACAACCCTGCGGGCTGTTGCCGTCACCAGGCAGGCTTCCCGCGTACCCGTTCACGTTGTCGCTGAACCCCGGCAACCTAGTGCGCTTCCTCCTTGGCCACGTAGCCGTGCTGGTGCTGATTGACTTGGCCTTCCTTAGAACCCTTTTTGCACGGCATAGTGTGCACGCCACGATGCTGATGGACGGTCTGCACACAGTGAGGTCTGTAAAGACCCGGCCGACCTGTACGAGGGCGTGTTCCGGGTTAGCCAGCAGCGCTTTGGCCGGATCGCCAGCGAGCTCCAATCGCTGGCACGGTTCGCCGGGGAGACGGCCCATTCCATCGCCGAGATGTTGGTGAACGTATCGGCGCCGCGCGTGATCTCCAGAGGGCCAGTGAAGTCTTGCTATCAACGCTTCAAGGGCCTGCCGCGACGACGCGATACCGCCGGCATTTCAGCAACCTGTAAAATGAATCTCGACAATTCACTTAACTTTGAACTTTGTTCACTTAAGTTTGAACTCACCACCCCGACGGCAGCCTATGCTTCCGCAATTTCTCACGCAGAGACAAGGAGTTGCGACTGAAGCGCGCCGACGCTCGCGTCCTTCGGCAAGGTTGAGGACATGGCGAGCCCAGCGTGCTTTCAGCCCGTGGCGCCCCACCTATCCGAGCCTAGGGAAATCCCGCAGATCGTGCTCAAATATCTAGGAGACGAGGCAAATGGAGATATCCACGGGCGCATGAAGACTGGATTCGACGCCGGGACCGCCTTCGGAGGCGGCCCAAACGGTCCTCCTCCCGCCGCTGTCTCTCGATGCTTTCGAGTTCGGGATCGCGGGCGCGCTCGATCCACTTCGCCACAAATCAAAGGCACGGTCCGAACAGCAAGCCGGCAACGAACGCTTCAAGTACCGTTCGGATGCTGTAAAGCCTGGAGGTAATCCACAACTCAGGGCAGCCGCCGTCGAAACCACCTCGATCCCGTTACGATCGCCTGGCGGACCCAGACTTCGAGAGATTCGGACGAAGCAACGATGCGAACTTATCTGCGAGGGCCGGCTTCGAACGGTGCGGCCAGATTGCGCTCAGCTCGAAGAACGGGAGCGAGGCGCCATCGCGGACCTCGCACAGTCTGACGCCAGCAAACTGAATGGCCTGCACGGACTGCGGCAACAAGGACGCGCCGCAGCCGGCGGCGACGCAGGCTAGCACCGTGAGCGAGCGGTTTGCGTGCTGGACGACGTTCGCTTCGCATCCCGCCTTCCTGAAGGCGCTCAGGATCCCCGCTCGAATCACGGGAAGCTGATCGTGCGGAAACCAGACGAGCCCCAGGTCGGCAAGCTCGCGCAGACTCACCTTGCCGTCATCCGAAACCGGGTGTGCGACTGGCATCACCGCGAGCAGCCGCTCCCGGGCGATCAGCTTCTCGCGCATCTTGCCGCCCACGGCCACTGGCGTATGGAGCAGGCCCAGATCGACGCTCCCCTCCTCGAGTGCGGCGGCCTGCTCGGCGTTGCTCATTTCCTTCAGCACCAGCTCGACGCCGGGTGCCTGGGCCCGCAGCGCCGCGATCGCTCTCGGCAGCACGTCGAACAACGCCGCGGACGCGAACCCGACCGTCAGTCTGCCGCCAAGTTGGGCGCCAATGTCCCGGGCCCGCTTTTCTGCGGCGTCGATACGCGAAACGCCGAGGCGAATGTCGTCCACGATCGCCGCGCCAGCGGTGGTCAGCGCGGCGCCACGCCGTGTGCGCTCGAACAGCTTGACGCCGAGTTCGCGCTCCATTCGGGTAATGGCCTGGCTTAGCGCCGGCTGCGCAATGCCCAGCGCCTGGGCGGCGCCCGTCACGCTTCCCGCGTCCGCGACCGCCACGAAGTACTTGAGGTTTCGTGCAGATTCCATATTGCCGCGTTATGAATAAAGATCGTTTCCATAGTACCCGCGATCAACTGTGCATCCTAGACTGGCGGCAACGATCGATACATCAAGGCGAGATACGCCGGACAAGGAGACGGACTATGCGCTGGTACGCGGAAATCTCTCGAGCCGAGAAGAGAGCACTGTGGAGCTGCTTCGCGGGATGGGGGCTGGACGGCGTGGATACCCAGCTCTTTAGCCTCGTCATTCCCACGTTGCTGGCTACCTGGGGCATCGGCAAGGACGAAGCCGGCCTGATCGGCGGTGCCACGCTGGTCGCGGGCGCGCTTGGGGGACTGCTCGCAGGCACGCTTTCCGACCGGTTCGGCCGGGTACGCACGCTGCAGATAACGGTCATGTGGTTCTCGCTTTTCACGTTTCTGAGCGCTTTTGCGCAAAACTTCGACCAGCTACTGGTACTGAAGGCGCTCCAAGGCTTAGGTTTTGGCGGCGAATGGACGGCTGGTGCGGTGCTTCTGAGCGAAGCCATCAATGCCAGGCATCGAGGCAAAGCCATGGGCATTGTGCAAAGCGCGTGGGGCTTCGGGTGGGCGGGCGCCGTCATCCTTTATACGGTCGTCTTCTCGTGGGTGTCTCCCGCATGGGCGTGGCGCGTGCTGTTCGCCGCCGGAGTGCTGCCCGCACTGCTCGTCATCCATCTGCGACGCAACGTTGTGGAGCCGCCTCGCGACCCACGCCGCGCAAAGCACCCAAGCGACCAGCACGGTGTCTTCGCCACCCTGGCGGGCATCTTTCACCCATCCGTCATTCGCACGACGATTGTCGGCGCCCTGATCGGACTGGGCGCCCATGGCGGGTACCACGCGATCACGACCTGGCTGCCGACCTACCTCAAGACGGAGCGCCATCTGTCCGTGCTCGGTACCGGCAGCTACCTGGCGGTGGTCATCGTCGCGTTCGTTCTGGGCTGTTTCCTGAGCGCGTGGCTGCAGGACCGGATAGGCCGTCGCCGCAACGTCATTCTTTTCGCGGTCTGCTGCGCCGCGACCGTGAACCTGTACGTCTTCCTCCCGATCGGCGACACGGCCATGCTCATTCTGAGCTTTCCGCTCGGCCTCTTCGCGGCCGGTATCCCCGCCACGCTTGGCGCGCTCTTCAACGAGCTGTATCCGCGGGGAATCAGGGGCACCGGCGTCGGATTCTGCTACAACTTCGGCCGCATCGTGTCTGCAAGTTTCCCTGTGCTGATCGGGCACATGAGCAACTCCATGCCGCTCGGCGCGGCGCTCGGTATCGACGCGGGAATCGCGTATGGCATGGTCGTGCTCGCCGCCTTGCTGCTGCCCGAGACGAGCAGGCAACGCGCTACCGGCCGCGCGTCGGTCGTCGTCTCCGAAACGCCGGCGCCGTCGCTCAAGTGACGTGTATTCAACAAACGGAAAGCCAGAACCCATGAGTGCTCTTGACCTCAGTAGTACCGATGCGGCAATACACGCTGCCGACGCAGGAGCCGACGTAGCCGAGTGGCTCCGTGACCCAGCACCTCGTGTCTCCGCTGTCGATTCACATGCGCACGTGTTCGTGCGAGGGTTGCCACTCGCTCCGCAGCGGCGCCACGCACCGGACTACGATGCAACGCTGGATTCGTATGTCCGGTATCTCGCCGGGAATGAAGTGTCGCACGCCGTTCTCGTGCAACCCAGTTTCCTCGGAACCGACAACTCGTTCTTTGCCGCGATATGTAGACGGTACCCGCAGCGGTTTCGCGGTGTCGCAGTGGTCGACCCAGCCGTATCAGACAAAGAGCTGGAGTCACTTGCCGATGCGGGCGTTGTCGGCATGCGGCTGAACCTGCTGGGGCTGCCGCTGCCGGACCTTCGAAGCGGCGACTGGCCACGTCTTCTCGCGCGCGCCAATAGCCTGCGATGGCACGTCGAAGTCCATCGTGACGCAAGCGATCTGCCGATGGTCGTCGGCGAACTGCTTGCGCAGCGCTGCACGGTGGTCGTCGATCACTTTGGCAGACCGAACGTGGAAGCCGGAGCGTCGGATCCCGGGTTCAGTTATCTGCTTTCGACTGCCATCACCGGCAGGGTATGGGTGAAGCTTTCGGGCGCTTATCGAAGTACGCGAGGCAACAGCGGGCTTGGCCTCGGCACGGAACTCGCCGGTGCCCTGCTGGACGCTTTCGGCAGCGAGCGCCTGGTATGGGGTAGCGACTGGCCGCATACCCAGCATCAGGACCGCATCGACTATGCGGCGTCGGTCCATGCGCTCGCCACCTGGGTCCCGGAGGAATCGACCCGAGCTGCAATTCTCAGTCGGTCAGCCAAGGAGTTGTTTCGTTTCGACTAACGCGGCGCGTGCCGTAAACCTTTTCACTACCGATCGAGGAAGCCCTCATGAACTCCACCACCACCTCTCGCAGAGCAGCATTTCGCCAACACGTCGCCGCACGACAAGGACTGTTGCTCGCCGGAGCATTTAACGCAATGAGCGCCCGGATCATCGAGGACCTTGGCTTTGGCGCCATCTATCTCACAGGTGCCGGCGTCACGAACATGTCGTTAGGTCTTCCCGACCTTGGCTTCATCGGATTAAGCGACATGGCAGAACATGCCGCGCGGGTTCGGGATGCCGTCGACCTGCCGCTGGTTGTCGATGCCGATACGGGATTCGGCAATGCGTTGAATGTGCATCACGCCGTACGCACGCTTGAACGCGCGGGGGCAGATGCCATCCAGCTCGAAGATCAGGTCATGCCGAAGAAATGCGGGCATTTCGCGGGCAAGCATGTCATCAGCACGGAGGAGATGGTAAGCAAGATTCGAGCGGCAACCGACGCGCGCGAAGACGAGCACTTCCAGATCATCGCGCGCACCGACGCCGCAGCGGTGCACGGTATCGACGACGCCATCGAACGCGGCCACCGCTTCGTCGAGGCCGGCGCGGACATCCTGTTTATCGAGGCGATGGAAGGCCTTTCGAATGTCGAACGCCTGCCTGCTCTCTTTGAAGTGCCCTTGTTGATCAACATCGTGATTGGTGGGAAGACCCCGGTTCAAAGCCGCGACACGCTCGAGCGATTCGGGTATGGACTAGTGCTCTATGCGAACGCTGCACTTCAGGGCGCTGTGCACGGCATGCAGCAGGCGCTCGGCCGATTGCAGTCGAAGGGCCAACTCGACGAAGACCCGACGATTGTCGCCCCCTTTGGCGAGCGCCAGCGGCTCGTAAAGAAGCCGATGTACGACCAGCTCGAAGAACGGTACAAAGCCGGCTGACCACGACGAATACATCCCAAAAGACGGCGACGCAGGAGACATCGGTATGACAAGGATTCCCGATCACGCTATGCGACAAGACCCGGCGACCGCCGGTTCAGAGGCGGAGGAGATACGCGCCGAGGCGGTGCGCCTGCGCTCATTGATCGGCGGGCTCATGGGCAACCTGATCGAGTGGTACGACTTTCTCGCTTACAGCATCTTCTCCATCTATTTCGCTTCGTCGTTCTTTCCGAGCGAAAACCCCACAGTGCAGCTGATGAACACTGCCGCGATCGCTGCGGTGGGATATGTTGCCCGACCTCTTGGAAGCTGGTTGATCGGACTCTACGCGGACCGCAAGGGCCGCAAGCTGGCTCTAACGTGGTCGGTTGCAGGGATGTGCTTCGGGTCCCTGATTGTCGCTGTAGCCCCGGGTTATCAAACCATCGGCGTATTCGCCCCTGCGCTGCTCATTGCCGCACGACTTTTGCAAGGGCTAAGCATGGGAGGTGAATACGGCACGAGCGCAACCTATCTGAGCGAGGTGGCCCCTGCCAATCGACGCGGCTTCTATCTCGGCTTTCTGCAGGTCAGCGTCGTCGCAGGACAGCTTCTTGCCCTCGGCCTCATGTTGCTCATGCAACGACTGCTTTTCACTTCGAGCCAGCTCGAGAGCTGGGGCTGGCGTATTCCGTTCGTCATCGGTGGTCTTCTCGCGCTCTTCGCCATGTATATGAGACGCCACGTCAGCGAAACGCAGGACTTCGAGGCGAGTCGCCGGGAGTCTTCATCGCCCGTCGCGCTTCAGCTACTCCAGCATTGGCGCAACATTCTGCTCGCGATCGGCATCACGGTAGGCGGAACGGTCGCCTTCTACACTTACACCGTGTACATGCAAAAGTTCCTGGTCAATTCCGCCGGGCTCAGCAAGGAGACCTCGACGCTCGTCACGACTGGCGCGCTGCTCTTGTACCTGCCTCTACAACCGTTGTTCGGTCTGGTGTCGGACTTGATCGGGCGTCGACCCGTTCTGATCTTTTTCGGTTTGAGCTGCACGCTGTTCTCCGTTCCTCTTTTCGAGGCCATCAGCCACACGACAAGCCCGGTGACGGCGGTCATCCTATGCTTCCTCGGGTTAGTCATGTTGAGCGGTTTCACTTCCATCCACATGCTGGTGAAGACGGAACTTTTTCCGGCGCGGATCAGGGCACTTGCAGTCGGGCTTCCCTACGCGCTGACGACAGCGATCCTCGGCGGCACGACGGAATTTGTCGCGTTGCGGTTCAAGGCGTCCGGCCATGAGCCGTACTTCTTCTGGTA
>NZ_JBNDMQ010000045.1:0-67145 GCF_050436665.1 Paraburkholderia sp. EB58
TGCTGTGTGCCGCCTGCGCCGTGCAATACGCGGGGCTGGTGGCGGAGCGCTGGTTTTTCTTCGCTGAAGCACGGCATCCGCAGAATCTCTACTATCGTCAGGCTTCGTGATTCATGAGCAGTCTCACGGCGGCAGGGTGGTTTGGTAATATCCGGCTTTATACCCGGGCGATCCTGTCATGCTTGCACTCAAGCTCACGCTTGTTCCCGTCTTTCTGTTGATCGTGTCGATGTCGGGCAAGTGGTGGGGGCCATCCATCGCCGGGTGGCTAGCAGGCCTGCCGGTGGTGGCCGGGCCGATTCTCTATCTGCTCGTCCTGGCCCACGGGCCGGTGTTCGGCGCGCATGCCGCAACGCTTTCGCTGTCCGCCATTCTCGCTTCCGAAGCATTCAATTTTGCCTACGCATGGGCCTGCCGCATCCGTGCGTGGCCGCTCGCGTTGGCGGCCGGGCTCGTCACCTGGTTAGCGGCCGCCTCTGCGCTGTCGTTCTTGCCGGCCTCGCCAGTCTGGGCGCTCGGTGTCGCATTGGCGGCGGTGCTGTTCGGGCAGTCTTTCTTGCCGCGCAGTGCCGCGGTGGCGGCTGGGGCGCCGCTCACCCGCACCGACCTGCTCAGCCGCATGCTGGCAGGTACGGTGCTCACCGTACTGGTGACGTCGCTCTCCGGACGATTGGGCGCGACATGGAGCGGCCTGCTCGCGGTATTTCCGTTGCTCGGTATCGTGTTGTCGGTATCGTCGCATCGGGCTCACGGTCCGGACTTCGTCGTTTCACTGTTGCGCGGGATGGTGTTGGGGCGTTTCTCGTTTGCGGCGTTCTGCCTGTTTTTGGCCTTCGCACTGCCGCGCGAGGCCACGCTTGCCGCCTTTGCCGAAGCCGCCTTGCTGGCGATGTGCGTGCAGTGGGGCACGCGACGTCTGACGAGCGCGGGCCGCGTGTCGAATACTACGCAAGCCGTCCCATCTCCGGTTGCGCGAGGTGCAGGACGTCATACACTTCGCCGCCTCGCGCCGGATCGGCCGGCACTGAGGAGACGGTAAACCGGATCAGCTTCCACGCGTGGAGATCGAGCGCCGCCCACACTGCGACCGTATCAGGCTGCACCGCGATCTCCCGATTGCGTTCAACTTCACCGGCGTACAAAGCCGTGCGATCCGTCGCGGCGGACAGCACACGCTCGTCGCGGTAGATCGACAGCGCTTGCTTCGCGTTGCCGCGACGCGCGTCGAGTGGCAACCAGGTTTCGATCTGCGGACGGCCGAATGAATCTATCACCGCCTGGAACCGCTCCCCCATCAGAAAACGGACCGCTGCATCGGAGTCGAGCCACAAATAGATGGAGGCGTAGACGTTGCCTGCTGCCCCGTGCCGGTTACGCTGCTGCGTGACGAACAGCTTGCAAACGAGGCCTTCGGTGTCATTCCACAGCGGCCCGCGCTCTGCAACGCGTCGGCGAATGATCTCCATGTCGTAATCGGTGGGCAACCGGTGTGAATACTGCATTGCGAACATGCCATTCTCCGTAGGTTGAGCGAATGGTCTGTAGTTTGCGCGCAAGCAGGCATCCGGTGAAGGCCGGCTTCGAGATAGCTGTAATGAGGGGAACGAATCGTACGGACCCGGTCATTGACCGGCGTTTGCCGGATTCGTCGCCGGCTGCATGCCTTGCGCCCCGGACTGTGCCGAACCATTCATTGCCGGACCATAGCTGGTTGCGCCCGCCTGGGCCATGTGCTGTTGCGCTCCCAGGCGTGCTTCAGCGGCCTGGATGTCTCCCGGATAGGAGGCATCGTTCGACGTTGCGGGGTTGTATCCCGCCTGCTCCACCCGAATGAGTTCGGCGCGCACTTGTGCGCGCGTGACCGGCTCGTTGGACGACTGCGCGGAGGAGGTGATCGGCCCAGCCAAAAGCGATACTGCGGCGATGGCATAGGCTAGCGTTTTCATGATGCACTCCCTCCAAAGTTGGTTCGTGATGAGATACCGGGGAACTGGCACAAGCCGTTCAGCACGCTCGCCATCATTACAGTCTAATTGCGCCGCAATTCCAGTTTCCCTTCGTTTCCACAACTCAGTATTGCGTGTCTCTTGAACATCCTTCGACACAGTGACGTTTCGGCGCTGTGGTTTACCCCTGTGCATCTCGACGCAAGCGCGTCCTGGCGTACTCATATCGGCTTGCTGAATCCGGCAATAGCGCTCGCGCGTATTGTGTTGCCGCCAGCGGGGGACTACTTTTCGACAGCCACGAAAACAAGCGTTGTTTAATCGTTCCGCGCGAAGACAATCAAGGAGACAAGCTGTGCTTCCTGCAACCCTGCCGATCAACGTCGGCAATACCGCTTTCATGCTGCTGTGTGCGAGCCTCGTCATGCTGATGACGCCGGGACTCGCGTTTTTCTACGGCGGTCTGGTAGAACGCAAGAACGTGCTGTCGATCATGATGCAGAGTTTCATTTCTCTGGCATGGACGACGGTGCTCTGGTTCGCCTTCGGCTACTCGATGTGCTTCGGGCCGACCTGGCACGGCATCATCGGCGATCCGACTTACTACGCATTCCTGCATGGCGTGACGCTGCAGACCATGTACACGGGCAACGACGCAGGCATTCCGCTGGTGGTCCATGTGGCGTACCAGATGATGTTCGCCATCATCACGCCTGCGCTGATCACGGGCGCCTTTACCAACCGTGTGACCTTCAAGGCCTATTTCCTGTTCCTGACCGGTTGGCTCGTGCTCGTGTACTTCCCGTTCGTCCACATGGTTTGGAGTCCGGAGGGCCTTTTTGCGAAGTGGGGTGTGCTCGACTATGCCGGCGGGATCGTGGTGCACAATACGGCGGGCTTCGCTGCGCTAGCCTCGGTGCTGTATGTGGGACGCCGTCGCGTAATGTCCCACAAGCCGCACAACGTGCCGCTGATCGCGTTGGGCACGGGCCTGCTGTGGTTCGGCTGGTATGGCTTTAACGCAGGCTCCGAGCTGCGCGTCGATGCCGTGACCGCTTCGTCGTTTCTCAACACGGATATTGCCGCATCGTTCGCGGCCGTGACGTGGTTGCTGATCGAATGGCTCAATGCCCGGCAGCCCAAGTTCATCGGGCTGTTGACCGGCTCAGTTGCGGGTCTCGCGACGATCACGCCCGCTGCGGGCTATGTGTCGCCGAGCACGGCGGCGATAATCGGGATTGCTGCGGGCCTGATCTGCTACTACGCGGTCGCGCTGAAAAACCGTCTTGGTCTCGACGATGCACTCGACGTTTGGGGCGTGCACGGCGTGGGCGGTCTGACCGGCACGGTGCTGCTCGGCGTGTTTGCGTCGAAAGCCTGGAATCCTAATGGCGCCGACGGTCTATTGCTGGGCGGCGGGGCGTTCTTCGTCAAGCAGTGCGTGGCCGTCGTCGTCTCCGGGGTTTGGGCGTTCGTGTTTACGTGGGCGATGCTGTGGCTGATCGACCGTGTAACTGCAGTGAAGCTCGACGCCGCTGCCGAGCAGCGCGGACTCGATACAGCGCTGCATGGCGAGGTAGCGTATCTGGACGCGTGAGCGGTAGAAGTTGAATTGCCAGTGCTGCGGCGGGCGCCTACCCGCTGCAGCATCGTTAAAACAACTCCTTCTGCCCCGTCATCAAGGCAGAAAAATCGTCGCTCAAAAACGGCAAAATTGCATCAGCCACGGGCTGTAGCTGGCGCGTCAGATAGTGGTCGTAGTCGATCGCCGAGCGCCGCGTTTCCAGTGGCTCGGGGCCGGCCACGGTCATCACATAGGTAATCCAGCCGCCGTTCTGATACTGCAAGGGCCGCCCCTGCTGCTGGTTGAACTCATCGGCCATGCGGGCGGCACGCGCATGCGGCGGCACATTGCGCTGATAATCGTCGAGGTTGCGGCGTAACCTGCGCCGGTACACCAGCAGGTCGTCGAACTCGCCGCTCAAGGTGCGTTCAACGTAGTCGCGAACATAGTCCTGATAGGGCTCCTGCTTGAAGATACGCAGATAAAGTTGCCGCTGGAATTGTTGAGCGAGCGGCGTCCAGTCGGTGCGTACCGTCTCGAGCCCCTTGTAGACCATGTCCTCGCTGCCATCGGCCTTCACCACGAGGCCGGCATAGCGCTTCTTGCTGCCTTGCTCGGCGCCGCGGATGGTCGGCATCAGAAAGCGCCGGTAGTGCGTTTCGAATTGCAATTCCAGCGCACTCTCGAGACCGAACGCCTGCTGCAGATGCTCGCGCCACCATTCATTCACATATTTGACCAGCGCACGGCCGATATGCGCCGCCTGTTCCTCGCTGCGTGCCTGCTTGAGCCACACGAAGGTGGAATCGGTGTCGCCGTAAATGACCTGGTAGCCTCTCGCTTCAATCAGCTCGCGCGTGCGATGCATGATCTCGTGGCCGCGCATGGTAATGGACGACGCGAGGCGTGGATCGAAGAAGCGGCAACCGCTCGACCCCAGCACACCGTAGAACGAGTTCATGATGATCTTCAGGGCCTGCGACAGCGGTTTGTTCTGTTGCCGCTTGGCCGCCTCGCGCCCTTGCCAGATCTGCCCGACGATGGCGGGCAGGCTGTGCTTGCTGCGCGAGAAACTGGCGCCGCGAAAACCGGCGACGGACGTGCTCTCGTCGGGATCGCGCATCCCTTCGATGAGTCCCACGGGATCGATCAGAAAGGTACGGATGATGGAAGGGTAGAGGCTCTTATAGTCCAGCACCAGGACCGAGTCGTACAGCCCAGGCTGCGAATTCATCACGAAGCCGCCTGGACTCGCTTCCTCTGCCATATCGCCGAGATTCGGCGCCACATAGCCCTGACGATGCATCAGCGGCATGTAGCGGTGCGTAAAAGCCGCGACGGAACCACCGCTGCGGTCCGCGGCGAGACCGGTGACGGTTGCGCGCTCCAGCAAAAACGTCAGTAGTTCGGTTTTGGCGAAGATCCGCGTGACCAGTTCGCAGTCCTTCAGGTTGTAGCGCGCGAGGGCTGGCTTGTCTTCGGCGAAGCGGCGGTCGATTTCCGCCATGCGCTGGTACGGGTTGTCGATGGCTTTGCCTTCGCCCAACAGTTCTTGCGCCACGTATTCGAGGCTGAAACTCGGAAAGCTCCAGGTGGCCGAGCGCAGCGCCTCGATCCCGTCAATAACGAGCCGTCCAGCGGCAGCCGCGAAAAAGTGGTTTTGTTTGCCGCCGTGCTCACGCCACTCCATCACGTCGCCGCCGCGACCTAAACGCAATGGAACCGCGAAACGCTGCGAGTGCTCCTGCAGGACGCGCAGATCGAACTGCACCAGATTCCAGCCGATGATCGCATCGGGATCGTGCCGTTCCAGCCACGCATTGAGCTTTTCCAGCAGCAGCGGGCGGGTCTCGCAATACTCCAGATCGAAATCGATCCCGCTGGCGTCGCCATTGGCCGGCCCGAGCATATAGACCTGACGCTGCCCGCAACCTTCCAGCGCAATGGAGTACAACTCGCCGTGCGCGGTGGTTTCGATATCGAGCGAGACGAGTTTCAACGCCGGGCGGTAGGCCGTATCGGGCTTCATCTCGCCGTTGAGCCAGCGCCCCGCGCCAGCCGGTTCGCCGCTGAAGCAGACCGGCGCGGTGATGAAGCGCTCCATCAGGTAGCGTTCGGGCGGACGGACATCGGCTTCGTAGACGTTGACGCCGTATTCCTTCAACAGCCTTTCCAGCTTGAGCAACTGGCGATATTGCTTGCAATACAGTCCGAGGACAGGGCGTTGATGAAAATCGGTCAGCCCGAGCGGGCGAAGTTCGTACTGGCGTTCGTGGCGCAATACCGCTTCGGCCCGTTCGCGCTGTTCAGCCGGAATGAACGCTACCGAGGTCTGGGGCGGCAGGCGCAGGTGCTGCGGACCGCTCTCGGTGGCCAGCCAGAAGTCGACTTCTGTGCCAGCTGGCGTATCACGCCAATGTCGGGTAAGAAGAAAACCCTGCTGTTGTTGAACCACACTGCAACCTTTACGAACCTGTCTATCGGTCTATTTTACTTGTCAATCTGACGGGGGCGGGCGTATTGACGCACCCTTACAGGGAGCCCCCAGGCGGCAGCCGTCAGACTCCGCTACGGTAAGACAAAGTATCGCATCAACCGCCTCAAAGCCGTGCCTATCGTGCTTCCGTGGGCCAATGCGCGGTAGGATAAGGGCTCGTGGCGGGCGCCCCTGTGGCATCTCAGTGCCCTCGAATGGGGCTTCTGGCGCCCGGAATGTGAGCCGTCGTGGGCCTGTCAAGGCGTGCGGCCGGGGCATCCGGGCAGGCATTCACGACGCCGCGAGTTTGCGCAGAAGCGCCTGAATGAGGTAGGGTGGCGGGTCTGGCGCCGTTTAAGGGGTGCCGGTTCTATCAAATACAGAAAGGATGTGCAATGAACAAGCAGGAACTGATTGACGCAGTTGCGGCTGCGACGGGCGAAAGCAAGACGGCCACCGGCAAGTCGATCGACGCGATCATCGAGGCGGTGACGAAGGCGGTATCTCAAGGAGAAACCGTTCAGTTGATCGGCTTCGGAGCATTTTCGACCGGCGCCCGCGCTGCGCGCGTTGGCCGTAACCCGTCAACCGGCGCGGAAATCCAGATCGCTGCGGCAAAGACGGTGAAGTTCACCGCCGGCAAGGCATTCAAGGACGCGGTAAACGCCTCCTGATCGCCTCGTCGATCCCCGCGCGGCCCCACCCCATTTACGGAGGCGCTGCGCGGCGCTTACGGGCTCTCAGCGCCGCCAGGCCGGCGCGGCGAGCCTGTCTCCGGGCTACCCGCTTCACCGGACCATCGGGCAGGCGGGCAGTCGGGCCTTGATGTGAGGAATTCACCATGTACATCGCGATGAACCGTTTCAAAGTCGCTCTCGGTTCGGAGAGCGCATTCGAAACGCTTTGGACTAGCCGTGACACGCATCTGAAAGAGGTGCCGGGCTTTATCGAATTTCATCTGCTGAGAGGGCCGCAGAAAGAAGACCATGTGCTGTATTCCAGCCACACGGTCTGGGCCGATCATGCGGCATTCGAGCGCTGGACCACCTCGGACGCGTTCCGTGCGGCGCATCGCAACGCCGGGGGCGAAACCCGCTCGCTTTATCTCGGACACCCCGAATTCGAGGGTTTCGAAGTCATTCAGACGGTCAAGTAGACCGTCAAATGCGCGGTCCGTAAGCAGTCAAATAAGCGGACAAATAAGCGGTCAAATAAGCGCGCGACATCAGTCTCCGGTCAGCGTCACCTGATTCTTGCCACCGCGCTTTGCCTTATACAACGCGAGATCCGCTGCCTGGATCAGGGACGTCATCGGCGAGTCGGCGGTGGGTATCACCGACGCGCCGCCAATGCTGATCGTGACGTATTGCCCCGTCGACGAGCTCGCGTGCGGCACCTGCAAGGCCTCCACTTCGCTGCGGATCTTTTCGGCAAGCGCGCGCACGCCTTCGAGCCGCGTGCCCGGCAACACGACCGCAAATTCCTCGCCGCCGAAGCGCGCAGCCAGGTCGCCTGGCCGTCCAAGACACCGTTCCACCGTCGCGGCAATTCGCTTGAGCACTTCGTCGCCCGCCACATGGCCGTAGGTGTCGTTGTACAGCTTGAAATTGTCGACATCGATCATCAACAGCGACATTTCCGCTTTGTCGCGCGTACCGCGCCGCCATTCGGCGCTCAGATACTCGTCGAGGTAACGCCGGTTCGACAGACCAGTCAAGCCGTCCGAATGCGTCAAACGCCGCAGTTCGAGATTGGCTTCGAGCAGTTGCTGCTGTGACTGGCGCAGCGCCCGGTAAGCCTCGTCGCGCTGCAGCAGGTTGATGTATGAACGCGAGTGATAGCGGACCCGTGCCACCAGTTCGATGCGATCCGGCAGTTTGACGAGGTAATCGTTCGCCCCTGCCGCGAAGGCCGCGCTTTTGATGACGGGCTCCTCCTTGGTCGACAGGACGATGATGGGCACGTCGCGGATCGCCGGCGTCGCGCGATAAGCCTTCACGAGCGTCAGCCCGTCGATGCCGGGCATCACGAGATCCTGCAGGATGACCGTCGGCCGGGTGTGCACGGCGGCCTTCATGGCTTCGTCGGCGCGCGAGCAGTAGTGAAGGTCGATGCCGTCTTCCGCGGAGAGCGCCTGACGCACGGCCTCGGCGACGATCGCCTGATCGTCGACCAGCAACACCATCACCGGCTGGTCGGCCGGCGCAAGCGTCTGCAGCGCCGCGCGTGCTGCTTCGAGCGTCGCGTCTGCGCCGTCCTGCGCAGCCGGCGCGTTGGCTCGCTGGTCAGGCGAGCCGGTTTGATCATTTGCCATTTTCGTACCTGTTTCGGAAACGCGCGTCTCGCGTGTTATGCCATTCATGTCCAATCTTTTCGCTCATTGTTTGATGTTCTCCACCAGTTCAGCGGCGATGCTGCTGAGCGGCAGGATCCTGCGTGCCGCGTCGAGTGCGGCGGCGGCCTTCGGCATGCCGTAGACCGCGCAGCTCGCTTCGTCCTGGGCGATGGTCCGGTAACCCTTGGCGCGCATCGCCTTCAGGCCGATCGCGCCATCACGGCCCATGCCGGTCAGCAACACGCCGATGGCGTCGCCGCGCCAGTGCTCCACCACGCTGTGAAAAAACACGTCGACGGAGGGACGATAGGGCGTGCTGGCCGGCTCGGAGGTGTAATCGAGCGAGCCGGTGTGTGTCATAAACAGATGGTCGTTGGTTGCCGCGAGCAAAGCCTCGCCCGCTTTGGGCGGGTCGCCGCTGATGGCCACCCGCACCGTCAGTTCGGTCTGGCCGTCGAGCCATTGCGCCATGCCTTCGGCGAATGCCTTGTCGACGTGCTGCACCATCACAATGGCTGCGCCGAAGTCGGCCGGCAGTTTGCCGAGTATCGCGGCGAGCGCGCCTGGGCCCCCCGCCGATGCGCCAATCGCGACCAGCGGCGCGGTGCCGCGCGACACCACGGCACTGGGCCTTGGTGCGGGCGCGAGTATGGGCTTTTCCAACAGTTGACCGATCTGGTCGATCTTGGCGAGCAACGGTTGCGACGCGTCGTTGAGCCGGTTGTCGGCGAGGGTCGGCGTATCGACTGCATCGAGCGCGCCGGCGGCCATCGCCTCGTAGACGCGCCATGCGTTTGCGCCCACGCTGCTCGTCACGACGAGGATGGCGCAGGGCGCGCGGGCCATGATGCGGCGGGTCGCTTCGACGCCGTCGAACTTCGGCATGATCAGGTCCATCAGCACGACATCGGGCGGCTGCGCGATGGAGAAGTCCACGGCCTCTCCGCCGTCAGTGGCCACCCATAGCACGCGATGCTCCGGCCGCAATGCGATCGCGCGGCGCATGGCCTCGACGGCGAGCGGCAAGTCGTTGACGATGCCGATGTTCATGTGTGCGCTTCTCCGATCAGGTCATGCACCGCATCGAGCAGTGCTTCGTCGTGAAAGCTACCCTTGGCCAGATAATAATCGGCGCCTGCATCAAGCCCGCGGCGGCGATCCTCGTCGCGATCCTTGTACGACACGATCATCACCGGCACGGTTTTGAGCAGTGCGTCGCGCTTGATCAGCGCGACCAGTTCGATGCCGTCCATGCGCGGCATGTCGATGTCGGTCACCACCAGGTCGAAATGGGTGCTGCGCAGCGCGTTCCAGCCATCCATGCCGTCCACCGCGACCGTCACCGTATAGCCGCGCTTTTCCAGCAGTTTGCGCTCGAGTTCGCGCACCGTCAGCGAGTCTTCGACCACGAGCACGTGTTTGCGGGTCCGGGCCGCGACGCCCTGGGCGCGCTGCACCTTGTCAAGCTGTCCGCCGCGCACGAGCTTGTCGACCGAGCGTAGCAGGTCTTCGACGTCGATGATAAGCACTGCTTCGCCATTTTCCATCAGCGCGCCGGCCGCGATATCCTTGACCTTGCCGAGGCGGCTGTCGAGCGGTTGCACCACCAGCATGCGCTCGCCGAGGAAACGGTCAACCGCCACGCCATAGGTGCCGCGTTCGTCGCCGATGACCACCACCGCGACATTAGCGCGTGCTTCGTCCGGCGTGTCGGTGCCGAGCAACTGATGCGCGGTGACGAGTCCCACGGGGCGGCCGTCGAAGGCGAAATGCTGTTGCCCTTCGAGCATGTCGATCTCACCGCGCGCCAGTTCCAGCGTGCGGCGCACGTGCGCGAGCGGGAACGCATAGGCCTCGCCACCTACCTGCACGAGCAGGCTGCGGATCACCGAGAGCGTGAGCGGCAGTTGCAGGACAAAGCGCGTGCCCTGGCCGGGTTCCGTGACGATACGCACCGTGCCGCGGACCGCCTTGACCATTTCGTGCACCGCATCGAGTCCGACGCCGCGACCGGATACGTCGGTCACGTGGGCGCGCATCGAGAAGCCCGGCAGCAGCAGAAAGTCGAGCAGTTCCTGATCCGACATGCGGGCTGCGGTTTCCGCGTCGGCGAGTTGCCGTCGCACCACGGCAGCGAGCACGGCCTCGAGGTCGACGCCGGTACCGTCGTCGCTGACGCTGATCAGCAGCTTGCCCGCGCTATGGCGGGCCTCCAGCGTCAGCGTGGCTTCGGCAGGCTTGCCCTGCGCGAGACGCTGCTCAGGGGCTTCGACACCGTGGTCAAGTGCGTTTCGTAGCAGATGGCCGAGCGGGGCGTCGAGCATGTCGAGGATGTCGCGATCGATCTGGGTCGACTCGCCGACAATCGAAAAACGCACCCGCTTGCCGAGCGAGCGGGCGAGATCTCGCACGATGCGCGGATAGGCATGCGTTGCGTCGCCGAACGGGCGCATCCGGCATTGCAGCGCTTCGTCGTACAACTGCTGCGCGAGGTTGGAGCTGCGGCGGTCGAACCGGTCGAGCTCGTCGATGCGCGTGGCGAGCAGATGCTGCATCGTGCCGAGCGTCTGCCGCACGGCATCGAGCGCTGTCAGGGCTTGCGGGTCGAGACGCTCCGCAAGCGTTTCGAAACAGGTGTCGAGCGCGCGTGCCGCATCGCGCTGCGTGCGCTTGACGCGCAGCATCGACTCGGCGAACGGTTTGAGCCAGCGCGATTCGACCAGCGACTCGCCCGACAGGCTCAGCAGCCTGTCGAGGTTGTCGGCGCGCACGCGCAGCATGCGCTCTGGGTCGCGCGCGGCGTGGACGTTCATCGGGGTGTCGAGCCTCGGGGCCGGCGCTGTCCTTGGCGTGACGGACTGCTCTACCGTGGACGTTTCGGCCGCAGCGGCTCCTTCAAGGTCCGGCGTTGGCTCGGCAAAGCTCAGCGGCAGTTTTGCAGCGTCGGCGCCGAGGATGGCGAGCGCGGCGCGCATCGTTGCGTCGTCGTCCGGGTCTTCGATTGCGCCGTACGTGGTCCCCCAAGGTGACGTGGCCGAGGCGTCGGTGTGCAGCGCGTGCGCATCGTTCGCCGCATCGCTGAACGCGGCGAGGCGCGCGATGAAGGCGTCGACTTCGTCTCGTCTGAGCGCCGTCTCCGTGTCCGCGTTGCCCGCGCGCAGCAGCAGGTCGAGCCCGCGCAACAGTTCGTCGATATGTGCCGTAGAGAGGCGGAGCGCGCCAGTTTGCGCGGCGACGAAGCATTCCTCCATCAGGTGCGCAATGTCGACACCATCCTGCAAGCCGATGATGCGCGCCGCACCCTTCAGCGAGTGCGCGGCGCGCATGCAGGCTTCGAGCTGCGAGGCGTCCGTCGGCGTATGTTCAAGCGCCAGCAGTCCATCGGACAGCACGCGGGTCTGCGTCTGCGCTTCTTCGCGGAACAGGTCGAGCAAGGAGCGGCGGCTCAGATCGTCGTCGATACTCATCGCAAACTCCGGGCGAGCGACTCGAAGACACGGTCGGTGTCGAGCAGGCCGATGGTGCGGTCGCGCCACGCGAGCACGCCACGGGCGTGCGAGGCGCTGGCGTGCGCGAGGGTGGTCGGCACCGGCAGCAACGAGTTCGCCGGGAAGCGCACGACGCCCTCGACTTCATCCACCGGAAAGGCCACCGGCTCGCCGCGATGCGCGGCGACCAGCATGCGCGCGTAGCCATTGCTCGACTCGTACTTGCCGCTAACCGTACGATCGAGATGTAGAAGCTCGCCGAGCGAGGCGGCGACCGTCAGTGCGCCACGAATGTTGACGAGGCCGAGCACGACACGATTGCGTCGATGCGGCAGGGAATGGATCGGACGGATATCGTCGACTTGCCGCAGCGCCGCGGTCGGCAGGCCGAGCCATTCTTCGGCAATCCGAAACACCAGCGCGGATTGGGTTGCGCCGGAGTTGGCGCTGGTTTCGACCGCAACGGGCTCGTTGAGGGCTGCGGAGGCGGGCTCGCGAGACAGCGCGTTCGGCACTGAAGCCGCAGACTGGCCAAGCTCCATATCGCCCACCGGCCGATCGAGCAGCCGTGCTGCGGCGTCTTCGAACACGGGACAGTTCAGGCAGCGCGAATGTTCAGCCAGCTTGGGACACGAGCCGTCACCCCGGGTGCCGATGCGATTCCAGCAATCGTCGATGCGCGTCACTACGTCAGTATTCTCAATGGCGCCGTGTGCCATTTGCGCCTCGCGGTGGGTTCAGGGGAGCGTCCGCCATCGCCGGCATCCTGGCGGCGGCGCGCTGGGCGCGTCGCATGAGTTGCTGGGCGCCGGCGGTGTCGCCTGTCATGTCGAGCAGCGCCGCGAGATGCGTGAGCGCCTCGTAGTGAGCAGGCGCCAGATAGAGCGCCTTGCGGTAATAATCGCTCGCGTCGGCGGTGCGGCCGCGCGCGTCGGCGATCAGGCCGAGCAGATGAAAGGCCTCGGCGTCCGTACCGTCCAGGATGACGAAACTCTGCGCCTCGTGTTCGGCTTTGTCGAACTGCCCGGCGTCGGCGAGACGCCGTGCTTCGGCAAGCGACGCGGCGGGTGCGGCGGCGGCGGAAGGCTTCGCGCGGGCATGTGCATGTGTCTGCGCATGTGCATGCGTGTTGCCATGGCCATTGGCCTGGGCGTGCGCGGGCGTCGCCGCGCGTAGCAGAGGCGCAGTGGCCGTGGCTCGCGCTGCCGAAGCGGGCGAAATTGCGGGAGCGGCCACGGAAGCCGCAGGGACAAAAGCGCTCGATACGGGCGAGGGCACGGAGACCGGCGCAATAGCACGCGCCACCGCAGGCTTGAGCGTCCCATAGACACCGTGCAGCGCTGTGGCGTTAGCCGAAGCCGATGCCGCATCCGGCACCTTCCCAAACAACGCGAAACTGCGCGTCCCGGTCTCCTCGGGCGGCGTGCGCTGAAACGCGAACGCCAGCGGAATGCGTGCGGAGCTAAGCGCGTGACGCATCATCAAGCCGGTTTCGGCAGGGCCGACGAAGATCGTTCCGCCCTCGGCCAGTCGAGCGTCGAGCAAATGAATCGCGCGATCCTGCGCGTCCCGCTGAAAATAGATCAGCACGTTACGGCAGAAGATGAAGTCGTAGCGTCCCCCGGCGTTGGGTGACGTTTCGAACAGATTCCCCTGCGCAAAACGCACGGTCTGCTGGATGCGTTCGTTCAGCACCCATCCTCCGTCCCTCGAACTGAAATGGCGTTCGCGGAATCCGAACTCGCCGCCGCGAAACGAATTGCGTCCGTAGACGGCTTTTTGCGCCAGCTCGATGGCGCGAGCGCTGATGTCCATTGCGTCAATGGTGAAGCGCTCCGCGCCGATCCCCACGTCGAGGAGAGCCATCGCCGCTGAGTACGGTTCCTCACCGCTTGAGCAAGGCACGCTCAGCACGCGCAGCACTCGCGCCGGATCGCGCGCCAACTTTTCATTGGCAAGCCGCGCCAGCGCGACAAAGGCCTCGCGGTCGCGAAAGAACCAGGTCTCGGGTACCACTAACGCTTCGACCAGCGCGAGCCGTTCGTCCGGCGAGTCGTTAAGCCGTTGCCAGTACAGGTCCACCGCACCGTCGGCGGCGTCGGCGGCCGAGGAGCCCACCCGTGTGGCGCGCACGCGTTCGAGCACGGCGCGCTCGAGTGCATTGATACCGAGCGAGTGCGCGTCGATCCCCGTCTCTTTCGAGAGCCAGGCTGCAAAGCAGGGGTCGGTGGCGTTCATGGAGCGGTTCAGGCTGCCTGTCACAAGTAGTAGGGCGACGGTTGCGTGGGAGCCGCTTGCGGAAACAGCAGGGCTTTTGCCTCGTCGCTAAGCATGCGCTGTACCTCGACCCATTGCACGAGGCCCACGCCGTCGTTCGCGACGGGTCCAAGCCAGCGTGCATGCGGCGTGGCAATGCCACTATCGAGAAACTGCGTACGTTCGATACGCCGCGTCTGCGTCGCCCGCTCCACGATCAGACCGAGCAGATGTGAGGGCGCGTCACTGTCGCCGCGTGCCCCCGCTTGCGCCGAGGTATTGTCCGGGCCAAGGCTGTAGCGAACCAGCACGAGGCGCGTCGAACGGAGCTGACGAGCTGGGCGTCCGAGCGCGAGTTGCGACACGTCGATCACGGGCACCGGCTCGCCATGCCGCTCGAACATCCCGGCAACCCACGCCGGCGCACCGGGAATCGACTTGGTGGGCGCGAGCGCCAGCACTTCGGCGATCCCGGCCGCATCAAGCGCGTAGCGGTCGCCGTCCAGATCGAACAGGAGGAAGAGCATCGCGGGGGTCCGTGTTTAGCGTGAAGCGCGCGTCACGCGTCGATCTTGAAGCGCGACACACCGGTGCGCAATTGATTGGCGACCAGCGTCAGGTCGTCGATCGCCTGCGAAGACTGGCGCAGCGACTCTGCGGTCTGCTGTGCCGCCTCGGACAGCTGCGACAACGCCTGGGTAATCTGTTCGGCGCTGGTGGCTTGCGTCTGCATGCCCTCGTTGACCATCTGGAAGCGCGGCGCGAGTGTCTGCACTTCGTTGATGATCTGCGAGAGCTGGCCGCCCACCTGCTGTACGTCGCGCATGCCACGGCGCACTTCTTCGGAGAACTTATCCATGCCCATCACACCGGCGGACACCGCCGACTGGATTTCCTTGACTGTCTGCTCGATGTCGTAGGTCGCCACCGCAGTCTGGTCTGCGAGACGGCGGATTTCTGTCGCCACCACCGCGAAACCGCGGCCATATTCGCCGGCCTTTTCGGCTTCGATAGCCGCGTTCAGCGACAGCAGGTTGGTCTGATCTGCCACCTTCGTAATGGTCGCGACAACCTGGTTGATGTTGACCGCTTTCTCGTTGAGGATCGACAGCTTGGCGTTGACCGAGCCGGCAGCCTCCATCACGCTGCGCATCGTATCTTCCATGCGCGTGAGGCCGCTTTGGCTGGCGCCGGCCAACGTCGCCGACTGTTCCGCCACACCCGCGACTTCGTTCATGGTGTGCAGCAGGTCGCGTGAGGTTGCGAAGATTTCGCGGGAGGTGGCGCCGATCTCGGTGGTGGTCGCGGCCGTTTCGCTCGCGGTGGCCTGCTGTTCCTTGGAAGTCGCGGCGATCTCCGTCACCGAAGTGGTGACCTGTAACGAGGACTTTTGCGCCTGCGACACAAGGCTCGTCAACTCCTCGGCCATCCGGTTGAAGCCATTCTCCAGCGTGCCGAATTCGTCGCTGCGGCGCAGGTTCAGGCGTTGCGCCAGATTGCCCGTACGCATGATGTCGAGCACTTCCACGAGCCGCGCCATCGGCACCGTGACTGCCTTGAAGAGGGTGTAACCGGTCACGAGCGCAACCAGCAGGACGACGCCGAGCGCGGTGGCCAGCGTGACTTCGGTGCCTGTCACCGAGGAGCGGATCAGTTCCGCCGAGTCGTCGGCCTGCGTATGGTTTTCCGCGACCAGCGTGTTCGCGCCTTGAATCACGTTGTTCCACGCGGGCGTGAGCTGGATGAAGGTGGCCTGCGCCGCGGACTTCGAGGTGCGCGCCTGGGTCGCGGCCTGGTTGAAGAGCGCCAGATACTGATCGTAGGCGGCCTTGAAGGTGTCGAAGCGTCCGCGGTCGTCCTCGCGAAACACCGTGCCCTGATAGTCGGCCGCAACCTTGTCGAAGGCACGCAGGGTATCCGGCAGGCGATCGAGGTCGTTCTTCATACTGGCCGCGTCAGGGTCCAGGAAAATGGCCCGTTCTAGCGTCGCATAGCTTTCGTTGGAAGCCGCGCGCAGCGCAGTCGCGAAGTAGAGGCCCGGCACCGAGTCGCGGCGCAAGCTGACCGCCTCGTCGTCGATGTTGCGCAGCCGCGAGTATGAAATCACGGCCATCACCAGCATCAGCAGGAAGAGCGCGCCGAAGCTCAGCACGATGCGTGCGCCAAGTGTGATTCGGCCGCTGCTGAACAAGCCCGACAGGTTTGCGTTGTTCGTGCGTGGCGTGACAGTGGCCATTTCGATGTCTCTCTGACGAATTGATACGTGGGTATTGCCTCAAGAGCACTTAACGGCACTCGAAGGCGCTTTCACCCGATGAATCCAAGCATATGACGCTACACCCTTCGCGAGAAGGCCGGTGGGGTGAATAGCGGGGGTAAATTGTGCCAGATTAGGCTATCAACGGACACGCCAAACTTCGCTCCACGCGTATTCCCGCACGGGTTTTCCCTGATTCGATCCTGCTTGACCAGCGCGATTCGGCGCCTTAGATTGCGTACATGTTCCTACATGTACTTTTTGAGGCGCGCAAAAAGGAACAGGTAATCGCGCCCGCGATTTGCCCACCCGACATCGCTCATCATGAACATTCGCCTGCCGGCCGCCGTAATGCTGATTTGCCTTGCACCCGCCGCGCACGCGGATTCGGGCGTCACCCTGTATGGCATCCTCGACGAATTCGTCCAGGTGGTGAATACGGGCAGCGGCTATACCGGTGCAGTGGGTTCGTCAGGGCAGTGGGCGAGCCGTTTCGGCCTGCGCGGCACGGAGGATATCGGCGGTGGCAACCACATCAATTTCGATCTGCAGAACGGCTTCAACCCCAACGATGGCACGTTCGCTACGCCGGGCAGCCTGTTCAATCGCGCCGCGTGGGTTGGCGTATCGGGTGGATGGGGCGAACTGCGCGCCGGGCGCCAGAACTCACCGGTATTCAACGATCAGGGCGGCCTCGACGCGTTCGGCGCGTCGACCCAGGCATCCGGCTTCAGCAACTTCATGACCTTCACGGTGCGCACGAGCAACACGGTTTCATACACGTCGCCCACGCTCGCCGGCTTGCAGTTCAGCCTCTACGCGGGTCTCGGCGATGCGGGCGGGTTCCGCTCGCCGGGCTCGAGCTATCAGGGTGACGTCACCTACTCGCATGGACCGTTTGCAGCCGTGTTCGCCGCGCAAGCCGTGAAGAGTGCGGATGGCAGCGCAACGGACCGGACCGAGGAGGCCGGGCTGTCGTACCAGATCGGCAAGACGACGCTTTACGCAGGATGGAGCGGTTCGAAGTGGGCCGATATCGATCTGGATGTGAACGTATACGGCGCATCGGCGTTGTATCAGTTCACGCCGTCGAGCGCCCTCGCATTTGGCTATACCTATCTGCACGACGAGACAGGACAGGGCGACAACGCGAGCCAGGTGGCCGCGCTCTACACCTATACGCTGTCCAAACGCACCACGTTGTACAGCGCGTTGTCGTTCCTGCAAAACCGTGGTCAGGCGGAATACCGGCTGGCGGGGTCGGCCAATGCCGGACTGCCGCTTGCGTACCCCGGCGCGGACGCGCGTGGGTTTCAGTTGGGCATCGTGCAGCGTTTTTAAGGAAAACATGTGCATACTTGTGCTTTTCGAATGAAGGGCTGGCCGCTGCGATGGCCGGGCCCTCCCAGGCACAGGAGCCGCAAGATGGTGAAACGGGCAGTAAAGAGCGCGGAAGTCGGGCGCTCGAAGGCGCATATGGTAGCCGCCACGATCGAGCAGGAGATTCTGAGCGGACGCTTGCCGTTCGGGCAGCAACTGGAAAGCGAGCACGAACTGGTCGAGCGCTTCGCGGTGAGCCGCAACACCGTGCGCAAGGGACTCGATCTGCTGACGAACGGCGGGCTGATTACGCGCAAAGGTGGCATTGGGTCGTTCGTGACGTTCAACGGCCAGACGCTCGACGGCACGCTGGGCTGGACCACCGCCATCGAAAAAGCGGAGGGTGGGGCGCAGACCCGCCTGCTGCAGATTGCGCTGGTCGAAGACGAGCCGCTTGCGCAGGAGCTGAAGCTCAAGAGTTCGACGTTTGTGGCGATTGACCGCATGCGGGTCGTCGGCGCCGAGTCGCAATGTATCTCGCTCGAGCGCAGCCGTCTGCCGTTCAGCGAAGAGCTGGCCGCGCTGCCGTTGCAAGGGTTGGTAGGCGGATCGTTGAACCGCACGCTGATCGAGCACGGCATGGTGCCGCATCACGGCGAGCAATGGGCCGAAGTGGTCGGCCTCGAGGCGGCGGATGCGCGTCTGCTCAAGCGCCGCGCCGGTACATCGTTTCTGCGTTCGCGACGGCTCACGCGCGACCGCGAAGATCGCATCATCGAGTACGTCGTGAGTCTGCTGGATCCGGCGTTTTTTGCACTACATCTGGAATTCTGATGTCTTCGTCTTTGCATTTGACTCACCCTGAATGGACGCAACGTGCGCGTGGCGCGTTTTATGGTCTCGCCCTCGGCGACGCGTATGGCATGCCCACGCAGTCGCTGAGCCGCGAGCGCATCGTTGAACAGTTTGGACGGATCGGCAAACTGGAGAACGCGTTTGCCGATCAGCCGATCGCCCCGAATCTGCCGGCCGGCTCGATTACCGACGACACCGAGCAGGCGATGCTGGTGGCCGAGCTGCTGGTCGGAGGCAACGGCACGATCGAGCCGAAGGCGTTCGCGCATGCGTTGATGGAATGGGAAGCGGCAATGAAGGCGCGCGGCTCGCTCGACCTGCTCGGACCTTCGACCAAACAGGCGATCGAACGCATCGCTGCCGGTGAAGATCCGCTGCGCACAGGGCGCTTCGGCACCACCAACGGTGCGGCCATGCGTGTGACGCCGGTGGGTATTGCATTCGATCTGCGACAGCGCGAGGGGTTTATCGACGCGGTGGTCCAGTCGTGCGTCGTCACGCACCACACCACGCTTGGCATTGCGAGCGCGGCGGCGGTGGCCGCCGCGGTATCGGCGGGCGTCAACGGCGCGAGCCTGACCGCAGCGCTCGAAGCGGGAATAGAGATGGCGGAACAGGCTGCGAGTCGCGGGTTCTGGGTGGCCGGAGGCAAGATTGCGCCGCGTCTGCGTCACGCGCGTGACCTGATGCGCGGTTGTTCGGAACACGAAGTTGTAGATGTGATTTACGACGTGGTCGGCACCTCGGTCGCGTCGCAGGAATCGGTGGTCGCCACCTTTGCGCTCGCCTTCGACGCCGAGCGCCGCGGCGGCTCGATCGAGGCCGCCTTGTGCGCGGCCGCGAGTCTGGGCGGCGATACCGACACGATCGCGGCGATGCTCGGCGCGATTCTCGGCGCGTGCTCGGGTTATGACGCGCTCCCGGCCGAACCAGTAGCGACGATCCGACGCGTGAATGCGCTCGATCTCGATCCGCTGGTCGACAGTTTGCTTGGATTGCGCGCCCGCACCGACTGAGTGCGCAGGTCCGTTCCGGTAGTTTCCTTCAATCTGGAGATTCGACTCAGATGGCTTCGTCACGCCCGTCAAACAGCGCTCGCCAAGTCGAGACGCGCGGTATCGAACCCGTACCGCTTGGTGAATGCCGTGGACATCCGCGCCAGCTTTTCTGGGTCTGGTTTGCGGCCAACATCAGCATTCTCGGCCTGCCGCTCGGCGCAACGCTCGTCGCCTTCCAGCATCTTGCGATCTGGCAAGCGGCGCTGGTGGCGATCATCGGCGCGGCCGGATCGTTCGCCATTGTTGGCGTGATTTCCATTGCCGGACGACGCGGGCATGCGCCGAGTCTGACCCTCTCGCGGGCGATCTTCGGCGTGCGCGGCAATATTGGCCCGACCATCGTCTCGCTACTGTCGCGGCTCGGCTGGGAAACGGTGAACACAACGACCGCCGCCTACGTTTTGCTCTCGCTCGCGACGATCCTGTTCGGCACGCCGGCGCAAGCGAGCCATGCGCCGGTGCTCACGCTCGTGTTCATTGCCGTGTTCGTCGTGCTGACGCTGATCGTCTCGGGCTTCGGTCACGCCACCTTGCTGGTGATCCAGAAGTGGTCCACCTATGTGTTCGGGGTCCTGAATCTGATCGTGGCCGGTTTTCTGGCGACGCGCATCAACTGGCACAGCGTCTTCCATGTCGCACCGGCGCCGATGAGCGCGGTCGTGATCGGGATCGGCACGATTGCCGCGGGCACCGGCATCGGCTGGGCCAATGCGGGCGCGGACATGTCGCGCTATCAGGCGCCGTCGGTCAAAGGTCCGGCTCTGGTGGCGTCGGCGGCGTTCGGCGCGGGCATTCCGCTGATTCTGCTGGTCACGCTCGGCGCCTTGCTGGCGGTCGGCAACGACCAGCTCGCCTCGACCTCCGATCCGATTGCCACGATTCGCGACATGTTGCCCACGTGGATGGCGATCCCTTATCTGATCACGGCGTTCGGCGGCCTGTTGCTATCCAATTACCTGTCGGTCTATTCGGCGGGTTTGACGACGCTGACGCTGGGCCTGAAAGTCAAACGGGTTCAGGCGGTGGTGGTGGACGTGGTGGTCATCTTCACCGGCTCGATCTACTTCATGCTGATCGCCGGCAGCTTTTACGGTCCGTTTATCGGCTTTATATCGCTGCTGGCGGTGCCGATTACGGCATGGGTCGGAATTTTTGTGGTCGATCTGATTCATCGTCAGGAGTACTCGGCAAGCGATCTGCTGGACGTCTCGCCGGGTAGCGCATACTGGTACAAAGGCGGCGTCGAGTGGCGCGCATTGAGCGCGTGGGCGCTCGCCATCGTGCTCGGCTTCTGCTTCCTGTCGACCGGTGCGATACATGGCGTCTTCGCCAACTCGTGGCTCGGCCGCAATGGTCTGGGCTGGATTGTCACTTTCGTGATCGCAGCAGGCGTCTATGCGAGCCTGGGCGGCGCACGCCATTCGGCAAAAAACTGGAAAACAGCATGAATCAGGCAGTTCCCGTAAATGTATCCCGATTGATTCATACCGGCCAGGTCATCGTTGATCTCGTCATGCAGATCGACGCGCTGCCTGCGCCTGGCGGCGACGTGCTCGCGGCCAACGCGCTTTTCGCAGTGGGCGGCGGCTTCAATGTGATGGCTGCGGCGCGTCGCAACCGCATGCATGTGGTGTATGCCGGGGGGCATGGGAGCGGGCGTTTCGGCGATATGGCCCGTGCGGCACTGGAGAAAGAGGGTGTGGAGATCGCGGGTTCGCAAGTGACGGGCGAGGACACGGGCCTCTGTGTGGCCCTCGTCGACGCGCGTGCCGAGCGCACTTTCGTCTCGCATATCGGTGCGGAAGGTGTGCTTGAACGGAGCGTGCTGGACGGGCTGCAGGTCACGCAGGACGATATCGTCTATGTGAGCGGTTATAGTCTGATGCTCGCGGATAAGGCTACGGTGCTGCTGGCCTGGCTGGAACAGCTACCTGCAGGGACGCGTGTTGCGTTCGATCCGGGTCCACTCGTAGACGCCATTGACGCCATGCTGCTCGAACGGGTGTTGGCTCGCGTATCGATCTGGACGAGCAATCGCGTGGAAGCGTCGCGATTTGCCAAGACGGAGGACCTCAACGCAGCGTTCGAGTCCATCGCCGCCCGCTTGCCAGCCGATGCGCTGACTGTTGTGCGCGACGGCGCGCGCGGATGCGAGATGCGTGTGATGGGGCAGCGCGATCATGTACCTGGTTTCAGGGTGGGCGCGGTCGACACCAACGGCGCCGGAGATGCCCACACCGGTGTACTCCTCGCCATGCTGGCGAGTGGCGCCGATGCGCGCACAGCGGCCGCGCGGGCCAACGCAGCGGCGGCGCTGGCCGTGACGCGCCATGGTCCGGCGACGGCTCCGGATGCCGACGAGATTGACGCGTTTCTCGACACGCGTCGCTGATTTGTCCTTCCGCAAACGCTCCTTATGCGCTCCTCAGGCGCTCCGAACCACGCGCCCTTGCCGAACCGCTGATACCTTCCTTGGTGCACAAAGGCTGGGGTGCAGGATCCCGGCCACGCTTGCTTAAGCGGTCTTAGCTTTGCTGTGGATTTGGATCGTTGTATAACTTGGTAACGGCCGCAGGCGAGGTCGTCGAGAATGAGAGGTTCGCCTCCTATGCAACGTAACCTCAATCCCAGAGCCACGACCGATGACCCGAGACGCGCAAGCAGCCAATCCCATCCGCAGTGAAATCGATCTGGATTCGAGCGGCAAACAGACCGGATACCTGCGGCTGCCACATTCTGTACACCGCTCGGCGTATGGCTGGATCCCGATTCCCATCGCTTCCATTCGGAACGGCGATGGACCGGTGGTGCTGATCATGGCCGGCAATCATGGGGACGAATACGAAGGCCAGGTGATCGTCTCCCAACTGATCCGCGAGATCGGGCCGCAGATGGTCCGAGGCCAGCTGATCCTGCTGCCGATGGCCAATTTCCCGGCCGCGGAAGCGGGCTTGCGCACGTCACCGCTTGATGGTGGCAACCTGAACCGGACCTTCCCCGGCAATCCGGCCGGCACGCCAACCGAGGTGATTGCCGATTACATCGAGCATACGCTGCTCGCCCGAGCGGACTACCTGATCGACCTGCATTCGGGCGGCAGTTCCTTGCTGTACCACGGTGCGAACATGCTGGCGATCGAGCCACGCGACGCTGACGAGGACGCGCGGCTTCGCGCGCTGCTCGCCGCGTTTGGCTTGTCCAAAGCGTTTCTGCATCCCGAGAATCCGGTCCATGCGGCGACTGCCGCACGGCGTCAGGGAGCAATCTCGATCCTGACCGAACTGGGTGGTGGCGGCACGGTGCAGGCCAATCTGTTGCGCGAGGGGCGCCAGGGGCTGCTGCATCTGCTGGGCTTCATTGGCGTGCTGCACGGCGCGCTCGTGCCCGATAACGCACCGGGTATTACCCGCTTCATGCGCGTTTCGGGCTCGCGCCATTATGTCTACGCTTACGATCGCGGGCTGTACGAACCACTGGTCGAATTGGGCGAACAGGTCGTCGAAGGGCAGGCGGCCGCGCGTATCCATTTTCCCGATACTCCCTTGCGCGAGCCCGTCACGCAGCATTTCGCAAGCGCGGGGGAAGTGGTCTGCAAACGCGTGCCCGCGATGGTTCAACGGGGCGATTGCCTCTACCACCTTGCGGAGCCAGCCGGTCAATAGAATAGGCCTGCTTAGCGTTGGTTCGGAATGAACGGGCCACAATGCAAACTGGAGCGGGCGCCGTTCTCATAACGAGGCCCGCTCCAGCTTTTTTACCCGACGTCCCGATGTATATACCCATCGCACCCGGGCGCCGTTCGGTTCAATCACACACTTACGCTGTAGTACTTAGTGACTAGCGTCATTCCACGCCGGCAACGTTGCACCGTGATACACGCTGAGAATTTCAGCGGCCACGTTAGGTTGCTGATAGCTCTGAACCAGCGCGTGGACCCAAGGCGCATTCGCGTCCTTGTCATTCACGGCGAGGAAGTTGCGATATGGATTGCCCGTCACCTGCTCCTGTGCGATCCGTTCCTGTGGAATCTTGATACCGGCCTTGACGGCCCAGTCCGTGTTGATCACAGCGGCATCCACATCGCCGATCGCGCGACCCACGATACCTGCGTCGAGTTCCTTGATATGGATGTGCTTCGGATTGTCCGCGATGTCGCGGGCAGTCGGCAGCAGGCCAACATCGGCGCGCAGCTTGATCAGGTGCTGTGCCTGCAGCAACAGCAGCGAGCGTCCTTCGTTACTCGGATCGTTCGGCACGGCGATGGTGGCGCCATCCGGCAGATCGGCCACCGACTTCACCTTGCGCGAGTACAGGCCAATCGGCTGCACGTAGGTAAAACCCACCGGCACGATCTTGTAGCCACGTGCCTTGATCTGCGCATCGAGATACGGCTTGTGCTGGAACGAATTGGCGTCCAGGTCGTGCTCCGAAAGCGCTTCATTCGGTTGCGTGTAATCGGAGAAAGTCGTGATCTTGATGGTGAGACCCTGCTTGGCAGCGTTTGCGGCGACGACGCGCCAGACGTCCTCATCTTCGCCGGACATGATGCCGACGCGCAGGGTTTGAGGAGCCGCCAGTGAGAGTTGCGAGGTGGCGACCCCCAGGCCGAAGACAACGGTGGCCAGCGCGGTTTTCAGCAGGTTTCTTTTATTCATGAGACACGGTAGTCATGTGGTTGATGATGGCCGAATGCTATGTAACAACGCAGGCCGCTGGCAAATACTTTTCCGTTGGTTGCTAAATCCGCTGAGGCATATATGAAAAGCGCAAACGCGCGCTATCCACAACCAGATATTTGCTTACCGCGAAAGATCATTTCGATGCCTCGCATACGACGCGTAAGATTTCCGGCTCCATTGGAAACGCAAGCAGCGCGGCCGGGGTGAGCGAAGTCTGCCGGTGCGGGCATCCGTGTTCCAAACTTCATACCTATGACGTTGACCCCAACCGAGGCCAACGCGAACCATCAACCATGGACACGCTACGATGAACCACTCAACATTCCGGGGCCGCCGGACTTTTCTTGCCGCCGTGGGCGCAACGCTCGCAGGCGCTGCGTTGCCGGCCTGGGCCAAGTACGAAGCCGATCAGTTCAGGATCGGCTACCAGAAGTCCGCCAGCACGCTCGTGTTGCTAAAGGCGCACGGCACGCTGGAAAAGCGGCTTGCGCCACTTGGCGTCAAGGTCTCGTGGAATGAATTCACGGCCGGACCGCAGTTGCTGGAAGGACTGAACGTCGGCGCGATCGATTTCGGCTATGTGGGCGAGGCGCCGCCAGTGTTTGCGCAGGCCGCAGGGGCGGACTTCGTCTATACCGCGTATGAACTTCCGGCGCCGCTTGCGGAAGGCGTCGTCGTCGCAAAGAACTCGCCTATCAAGTCCGTCGCCGAGCTGAAGGGAAAGAAGATTGCGTTCAATCGGGGTTCGGACGTTCACTGGTTCATCGTTGCACTGCTACGCAAGCACGGTCTCGACTTCGGCAATATCCAGCCCATCTATCTAGCGCCCGCCGATGCGCGTGCGGCCCTTGTGCAGGGCTCAATCGACGCCTGGGCGATCTGGGACCCGTTTCTCGCCGCAGCGCAGGCGCAAGGCAACGCGCGTCTGCTGGCCGATGCGCAGGGCGTCGCCAGTCACCACGAGTTCTTTCTGAGCCAGCGTGAGTTTGCACAAAAGCGTTCGAACGTGATCTCAATCGTGATGGAAGAACTGAACAAGCAAGGGCAATGGGTGAAGCAGAACACGGCCGCCGCGGCCGCGGAACTCGCGCCCATTCAGGGGCTCGACGCGTCGATCATCCAGACGAGCCTTGAGCACTACGCACACGTCTACAAGCCGATCGACGCCGAAGTGCTTGCCGAACAACAGCGCATTGCGGACACGTTCTACGAACTGAAACTGATTCCGCGCAAGATCGTCACCAAGGACGCGACGCTCGCCTGAGCGGCTCGATCGGGAAATCTGGATTCCTGATAAGCAAGTTCCAATTCGATAGTAGGCGTGGCGAGCCTCGGCTGGTCCAATAGACGGTTCAACCTGTTCGCCACAAGCGTTACGCAGGCTGTGCGCTTCTCCGTCAAAAGAGGGTGAGGCGCTGCGGGCGGACAGCTGTCACCTCTGTCGGTACGAAACATCATGTCCACTCTCGAATCTTCCCCTGCCGAGGCACCTCTGCCTCGGCGTCCCGACCCAGCCCGTGTGCGCCGCATCGCCAGCGATGCAGAAGCGATCGCTGCCGCGCACGCACTTGCCGCCGGGTTCGCAGTCAACGCTGCCGAACGCGACCGCAAACGTCTGCTTCCATGGGCCGAACTGGATCTCTGGTCGGCAAGTGGCCTCGGCGCGATCACGGTGCCGCGCGAATACGGCGGCGCCGACGTGTCGTATGCCACGCTGGCGGAAGTCTTTGTGATCTTGTGCGCGGCCGATCCTGCGTTGGGGCAGATTCCGCAAAACCATTTCGGCGTACTGGGCGTACTGCGTGAGATCGGCACGCCGGCGCAGAAAGCGCGTCTGTTTGGTGAGGTGCTGGCGGGCCAGCGGCTTGGCAATGCCGGCCCGGAACGCCGCTCCGCAAGCGTCAATACGATTCTGCAAGGCACGACACGGCTCACCAGGACGCCTGACGGTTTGAGCCTCGACGGCCAGCGTTTCTATTCCACCGGCGCGCTCTTCGCCCATCGCGTTCCCACGCGCGCAACCGACGACGAAGGCCGCGCCGTGCAGGTCTGGGTACCGCGCGATGCACGAGGACTGACGGTCGTCGACGACTGGAGTTCGTTCGGTCAACGTACAACGGCAAGCGGCACGGTGACCTTCGCGCACGTGCCGGTCGACCCACAGGACGTCCTGCCGATCTGGCAACTCGCCGATCGTCCGGGCCTGTTTGGACCCACCTCGCAGCTCATTCAGGCGGCAATCGACCAGGGCATCGCGCAAGCGGCAGTTGCCGACATGCTCGCGTTCGTCCGCGAACGCGCGCGTCCCTGGGTCGATTCCGGCCTCGAGCACGCGACCGACGACCCGTACATCATTGCCGATGTCGGCCGTCTGCAGATCGACCTGCACGCCGCGCATGAGGTACTGCAGGAGGCGGGCCACACACTCGACGCCATCGCCGTCGCGCCATCAATCGACGCCGAGGCGAGCGCACGCGCCTCAGTCGCGGTGGCCGAAGCTAAGATCCTGACCACCCGTATCGCACTGGAAGCGAGCGAAAAGCTGTTTGAGCTAGCCGGTTCTGCTTCCACGCGCGCAGCGCATAACCTTGATCGCCATTGGCGCAACGCACGTACCCATACGCTGCACGACCCGGTTCGCTGGAAGTTGCATCTGCTTGGCAACTATCACCTGAATCACGTGCTGCCCGCGCGTCATTCGTGGAATTGAAACATGACTCTCGACCTTTCCGTAGAAACAAGCGACGCCGTGGCGGCGAATCCGTTGCCTCCCGAACTGCGCCCACCTTTGAAGCCCGATCTGATTACTGACGACGAGCAGGCGCTGGCGACAGCGAGGCGACTTGCCGAGAAATTCGCACCCGAAGCCGCGCAACGTGATCGTGAACGACGCCTGCCGTGGGCCGAACTCGACGCGTTCGTCGCGAGCGGCCTGTGGGGTATAACGGTGCCGCGCGAATTCGGCGGTGCAGGCGTGCGCAACGGTACGCTCGCCGAAGTGACGGCCATTATCGCGGCGGCCGATGGCTCGCTCGGGCAGATTCCGCAAAACCACTTCTACGCGCTGGAAGTGCTGCGCGTCGGCGGCAGCGTCGAGCAGCAGCGTTTTTTCTATGAGCGCGTGCTGGCGGGCGAGCGCTTCGGCAATGCGCTTGCCGAAATCGGCCACAAGGACTTCAAGCGCCGCACGCGCCTCACAAGGGCCGCGGACGGCTGGCATGTCGACGGCCGCAAGTTCTATTGCACCGGCGCGCTCTACGCGCACTGGATACCCACGCTGGTGGTCGCAGACGACGAAGGACGCGACGTCACCTACCTGGCCTTCGTTCAACGCGACACGCCGGGTGTCACGGTAACGGATGACTGGGACGGTTTCGGCCAACGCGTCACGGGCAGCGGCTCGGTACAGTTCGAGCATGTGCGTGTCGAACCCGAATGGGTCGTGCCGTTTCAGGTGTCGTTCGAGCAGGCGACGACGATCGGACCGGTCGCGCAGATCATGCACGCTGCCATCGACCTGGGCCAGGCTCGCGGCGCCTTCGACGCCGCCTTGCAGTTCGTGCGCGAGCGTTCGCGGCCATGGATCGACGCGAAGGTCGAACATGCCGCCGACGATCCGCTGACCATCGCGCAGTTCGGCGATCTCGCCGTGCGTCTGCGTGCGGCGGAAGCGTTGTTGCGCCGCGCCGGCCGCTTCGTCGACGCAGCCCAGGCTAATTCCACCGATCGTTCGGTGGCAGAGGCCTCAGTCGCCGTGGCCGAGGCGCGGGCGCTGACTACCACCGTGTCGCTGGACGCGGGCTCGCGCCTGTTCGAACTGGCCGGCACCGCTGCCACACTCGATGGCCTCGGACTCGACCGCTTCTGGCGCAACGCGCGCACCCATACGCTGCATGACCCGGTGCGCTGGAAGTATCATGCGGTGGGTAACTTCTACCTCAACGACAAGCTGCCGCCGCGGCATGGAGCCTTGTGATGGCGAAGAAACAGATTCTGCTCAACGCATTCAACATGAACTGCGTGGGTCATATCAACCATGGCCTGTGGACGCATCCGCGCGACCGCTCCACGGACTATCGGCTGTTGCCGTACTGGACCAATCTCGCTCGCACGCTGGAACGCGGACTGTTCGACGGCCTGTTTCTGGCCGACATCGTGGGCGTGTACGACGTCTATCAGCACAACGTGGACGTCACGTTGCGCGAGTCGATCCAGTTGCCGGTCAACGATCCCACGCTTCTGGTGTCGGCGATGGCAGCCGTCACTGAGAACCTCGGCTTCGGCGTGACGGTCAATCTCACCTACGAGCAGCCTTATCTGCTGGCACGCCGCTTCTCGACGCTCGATCATCTGACGCAAGGGCGCATTGGCTGGAACATCGTGACCGGCTATCTCGACAGCGCGGCACGGGCGATGGGGCTCAACGAGCAACTGCCGCACGACGAGCGTTACGAGCGTGCGGACGAGTATCTCGACATCCTCTACAAGCTGTGGGAAGGCAGTTGGGAAGAGGGCGCGGTGCTGCGCGACAAGGTGGGGCGCGTGTATGCGGATCCGGCCAAGGTGCATCAGGTGAAGCACGCGGGGCGCTACTACAACGTCGAGGGCTACCACCTCTCCGAGCCGTCGCCGCAACGCACACCGGTGTTGTTTCAGGCGGGGAGCTCCGGGCGTGGCCAGCAGTTTGCGGCGCGGCACGCCGAGTGCGTGTTCATCTCGCCGCCGAACCGGGCAGTCGGACGCGAGACGGTGTGTACGTTGCGCGAGCAACTGGTGCAGGCCGGGCGGCGACCGGACGACGTCAAGGTGTTCACAGGGGCCGCGGTCGTGACGGGCACCACCGAAAGCGAAGCGCGTGAGAAATACGCGGACTATCTGCGTTATGCGAGCCGCGAAGCAGGGCTCGCGCACTTCGCGGCGAGCACCGGCATCGACTACGCGCAGTACGATCTCGACGCGCCGGTCGACTATGCGCCGACGAACGCCATCGAATCGGCGACGCGTACCGCGAAGCAGCATGGCTGGACGCGTCGCAAGCTGCTCGAAATGTTCGAACTCGGTGGCCGCTATCCGGCTATCGTCGGTACCCCCGCCCAGGTCGCGGACGAACTGCAGGCATGGGTCGAGGAAACCGGCGTAGACGGCTTCAATCTAAGCCGCACCGTCGTGCCGGAGAGTTACGAGGACTTCATCGATCTGGTGGTGCCTGAGTTACAAAACCGCGGGCTGTACAAGACGGCCTATGGTGAGGGTACCTTAAGAAACAAGCTGTTCGGTGAGGGTGACCTGTTGCCCGGACGGCATGCGGCCGCGAGTTTTCGACGCCGGACGGCGGAGATCGTGTAGACCCGCTCGGCTATCAGGCGGCGCGTTTCTTTTCCTCCTCTTGATAGTCGAGGTAGTCCGTATGGCCGACATGTGTGCCTCCCCAGAACGCCGAGCGATCGTGACTGGCGTCCGTCGTGGCCCAACTGCATGAAGATGCGGCCGCCCTTCGCGTGGACGGCATCCGCGATCTTCCTCCAGCCCGGGATGTGCGAGTCTTCGCAGATCCCGGGCGCACCGAGGTAGCCACGGCTGTCGTAAGACACGTGGGTCGATTCGGTGATGATCAGACCGCCGGCAGAAGCTCGTTGCATGTAGTACTTGAGCATCATGTCGCTCGGACGGTCGTCGCGGTTGGCGCGAAGGCGCGTGGTCGGCGCATGCACCACGCGGTGATTCAAAGTGTAAGGGCCGAGTTGAAGCGGCGAGAAGAGTTGGGTCATGGTGAAACCTTGCTGAGTGTCGAATGAAATGGGCGCGGCGATTGACTCGTCAGCCGCACAGTGGCGATACCTTACGCGGCAGTGACCGCGCATTTTTGCGCCCGTACCAGATGCTTGCCGATGCTTGCGCTCAGGATCAGCGCTGCGACTTCGCACGCAGCGGCGGTCCAGCCAAGGTTGTCCACGGACGTGATAGTCAAGGTAAGCGAGCCGAGCGCGGCACCTAGAGAAAAGCCGAGATACATGAACGAAGCGTTCAGTGACAGGGCGACGGGCGTGCCGCGCAGGCCAGCCAGATTGATTAGTCCTGCTTGCTGTGCGGGATAAAACGACCAGTGCGCAATGCCCCAGGCCACCACGCCGATCAGAATAGGGACCAGCGCCAACGTCTTCGGCAGCCAGTGCGCACTCGCCGACATGAGCGAGAAAGCGAGGATCGACACGGCGAGGCAGGGGATGATCACGCGGCTGGGGCCCAGGCGGTCCACTGCCTTGCCGCCGATGAAAACGCCGACGGCTGCCGCAACGCCCCACGTGAACAGCACGTAGCCGATTTGTGCGCCATGCAACGGCGTGGTGCTGGCAACGAACAGCGCCAGGTACGTGTAGATCGTATAGGCGCCCATCGCCCACAGCGTGGTGACGAGCAAGGTCATCAGGATGACCGGTTGGCGGGCGACATGGATACGCTCGCGCAGCGTGGCGACCGGCAATCCTGCGCCGATGTTACGCGGCAGGCCGAACAGCAAGCCCGCGGTCGCTGCAGCGGACAGGGCGGCGACGCCCGCAAAGGTCATGCGCCAACCGAGCCGGTCACCCACCAATGCGCCCAGCGGCACGCCGAAGGCAACCGCGATCGTAATGCCGCCATTGACGACGGCCAGCGCCGTGCCGCGCCGTTCTGGACCGGCGATCGCGCCGGCCAGCGCGTTCGCGCCGGGAACATAGAGACCGGCGGCTGCGGCGAGCAGGATGCGGGCCGCCATCAATTCCCAATAATTCTGGGCGCCCCACGCGATGATGTTCGCTGCCGCGAACGCGCAGAGCGACAGGATCATCAGCGTGCGCCGGTGGAACGCGCCGGTCACTGCTGTGAGGACCGGTGAACTGAGCGCGTAGGCCAGCGCAAACACCGTGACTAGCTGGCCCGTGGCGACAATGCTGGTATGCAGGTCCGTGGCAATGTTGGGCAACAGGCCGGCAATCATGAAGCTCTCGGTGCCGACTGCGAATGTCCCCAGCGCCAGCCAATACAGCGGCGCGAGGGAAGTAGGCCGGATGATGGAGTTCATCGCGTGCTCCGCTTATGCAGCCACCGTTTCGGTGCTGTGGAACGGGTAGTCGGTGTAGCCGACATCGGTGCCGCCGAAGAAAGTGGGGCGGTCGTACGGGTTCAGCGGCAACTGCAGGCGCAGGCGTTCGGGCAGATCCGGGTTGGCGATGAAGTCGCGGCCAAATGCGACCAGGTCGGCGTCGCCCGCCTGCAGGATGGCTTCGGCCGCATGGGCCTTGAAGCCGCCGGCGGCGATGATGGTGCCCTTGTAGTGCTTGCGGATCAGTTGCGCTGCAACCGGGTTCTGGTCCTTGCTGTCGTCATCGACGTTGCCCAGCACACGCGGCTCAATCAGATGCAGGTAAGCCAGCTTCATTGTGGCCAGTTCCTCCGCGACATAAGCGAAGAGGCCCTCCGGATCGCTGTCGGACATGTCGCCCCATGTGCCGCTCGGGCCAAGACGCACAGCCACGCGGTCGCTGCCCCACACCGAGATGACGGCCTGCGTGGCTTCCATCAGGAAGCGGGCGCGGTTTTCGAACGAGCCGCCGTAGATGTCGGTGCGCTTGTTGCTGCCGTCCTGCAGGAATTGATCGAACAGGTAGCCATTTGCGGCGTGCAATTCAACGCCGTCGAAGCCGGCCTCCTTGCCGCGAATCGCGGCAGTGCGGAAGCTTTCGACGAGCTCGGCGATTTCAGCAATGGTCAGCGCGCGGCTGGGCGTGTTCGGAATCCAGCCAGCTTCGGTGTATGCAACACCGCCATGGGGTACGGCGGACGGTGCCACAGGCGCGGCGTCGCCCGGCTGCAACTGGCTGTTCGACTGACGTCCGGCATGGTAGAGCTGCAGGAAGATGCGGCCGCCCTTGGCGTGCACGGTGTCGGTTACCTGCTTCCAGCCGGCGATCTGGCTGTCGTCGTAGAGGCCGGGCGCACCCAGGTAGCCGTTGCCGTTGGGCGCGGCGATGGTGGCTTCGCTGATCAGGAAGCCGCCTTCTGATGTACGTTGCGCATAGTACTCGGCCATCAGCGGGCCGGGCCTGGCGCCTTCTTCGGCCCGCATGCGCGTGAGCGGCGCCAGTACTACGCGATGGCTAAATTCGTAGGGACCGACTTTGACTGCGGAATGAAGTTTGGACATGATTTCCTCGAGAGTAGTGGCCGGTGACGCTTGATCGACAGCGGGCTTTCGACCTTGAGGAGCAGTGTATGGGTGGACCGAGAGAAGAAAAATGGGCTAAGGTTCCGAATATATAGGACAGAAAGGTCCGTAATTGTGGCGTACCAGGCCGGACTGGCGCGCCCCGCAGCGCGTCACAGGTCAAAAGGCTACAGATACGCGGCAAGCTCGCTGCAGGAACTGGTATCGCATCCGGAAGTGGATCTCGTACTCGTATTGACGCCTGCGTTCCAGCACGAGGAGGGCATCCGCGCCGCCATCGAGGCAGGTAAGGACGTCTACTGCGAATGGCTCCTGACGCCCAGCACGGCGTTGTGCAAGGAGTTGCTTGAGTTAGGCGATAAGGTGGGTGTGCGCACCATCGTCGGTCTGCAACGGCGCCTGAATCCGGGCTACCGTTATGTGCGTGATTTGCTGGAGCGAGGCGAGATTGGCGAAGTACGCTCGGCGCGCCTGCACGTGAGTGTGGAGTACTTTCAGCGAGAACGGCCTGCTTCGCTGTACTACACGATTCCCGAAGAGAACTTCTCCAGCTTGCTTTCAATCTATGGTGGCCACTTCCTGGACGTCTTGTTTACGGCGATGGTTCGCGCCCACTTTCGTCGACGCGGTTCGCATGCATGAACTGATGGACCAGATCGTCGAATCGGATCGCACAGGCCAGCGTATTCCGCTTTCGTTCAACAGGGCCGGTTAAGGCGACCGGCCGGCTCAAGCACTGACGCAGGCCTATGGCGACTGCACCATCACGGAACGAAACGGCCCTCGGCAGCGAACTCAGCCAACGGCTTGCGCGGGGTGTGCACTTCACGGGCCTGCAACCCCTCCGGCAGCAAGCTCTTGTCGCCGGCCCGTCCGATTGCAACCCCCGCTTCGATCGAATACAGGTCGGGGACGGCCAGTCCCTGACGAATCTTGTCGTGCTCGATACCGGCCATACCGTGAGCATTCCATCCCGAGAGACTGGCCTGCAGCGCGAGATAGCCCCATGCCGCGCCGGTGTCGAATGAGTGCGTCGACGCGGGCACTTCAGCGCTCCCACCGGGCGGCGTAAAGGTGCTCTTCGACAACACGATCACGATGGCCGCCGCATGTTGGGCCCAACTCTGATTGAACTCATTGAGGAAGCCTAGAAAGCGCGTCCAATGCTCCGTGTCGCGCCGGGCGTAGGCAAATCGCCACGGCTGCGAGTTGTAGGAGGAGGGCGCCCAGCGCGCCGCTTCGAAGAACGTCAATAGCGTCGACTCGGGAATGGTCTCCGGCGTGAACGCGCGAGGCGACCAGCGGCTAAGAAACTGTTTGTCGATGGGATGGTCCGCAGTACGGGCGTTCGGTGTCGTCATGGCTCTATCCAGAAAGAAACGAAAGCTGGCTGGGCGACAGAGGCGCTGCCACGGATCGGATCGCTCAGCCAGTGCAGATGAAGTGCTAGTAAGCTGTTATAGACGATTCGGAGCGAATCGATGCGAACATGCCCGCACGAGGCGGGCATGTTCGTCCTTGAAGACCGCGGAATCAGCGGCGTGCAAGCATAGGCGCCTAGAAATCGAAGCCCGGGCCGCCGGCACCCGGACCGCCTGCAGACGCTGCCGGCGCGGCATCCTTCGGTGCTTCGTACACCGTCGCATCGGTCGTGAGCAACAGGCCCGCAATCGAAGCCGCATTCTGCAGTGCCGTGCGCGTGACCTTGGTCGGATCGAGCACGCCCGATTCCACCAGATCGCCGTATTCGCCAGTCTGCGCGTTGTAACCAAAGTTGCCGCTGCCTTGCGACACCTTCGCCACCACCACGCTGGCTTCCTCGCCGGCGTTCGAGACGATCTGGCGCAGCGGCTCTTCAAGTGCACGCAGCACGATCTTTACGCCTGCGTCCTGATCCGCGTTGCTGCCTTTCAGATTGACGATCGCGTTCCGTACGCGGATCAGCGCTACACCGCCACCCGGCACGATGCCTTCTTCGACAGCCGCGCGGGTTGCATGCAACGCATCGTCGACGCGGTCCTTCTTTTCCTTGACTTCAATCTCGGTCGCACCGCCACCTTGATCACGGCCACGCCGCCCGCCAGCTTCGCAACACGCTCCTGGAGTTTTTCGCGGTCGTAATCGGAGGTGGCTTCTTCGATCTGCACGCGAATCTGCTTCGCTTGCGCTTCGATGGTCTTCGGGTCGCCGCCGCCGTCGATCACCGTGGTGTTTTCCTTGCCCACTTCGATGCGCTTGGCCTGACCCAGCTCAGCTAGCGTGGCCTTTTCGAGCGTGAGGCCGGTTTCTTCGGCAATGACCTGGCCGCCGGTCAGGATCGCGATGTCTTCGAGCAATGCTTTGCGGCGGTCGCCGAAGCCGGGCGCCTTGACCGCGACCGTCTTCAGAATGCCGCGGATGTTGTTGACCACCAGCGTCGCCAGTGCTTCGCCTTCGACGTCCTCGGCGATGATCAGGAGCGGGCGGCCCGCCTTGGCGACCTGCTCGAGCACCGGCAGCAGATCGCGAATGTTCGAAATCTTCTTGTCGTGCAGCAGGATAAACGGGTTGTCGAGAACGGCGACCTGCTTGTCCGGGTTATTGATGAAATACGGCGACAGGTAGCCGCGATCGAACTGCAGACCCTCGACCACTTCCAGTTCGTCCTCGAGCGACTTGCCGTCTTCGACGGTAATCACGCCTTCCTTGCCGACGCGGTCAATCGCCTCGGCGATACGCTGGCCGATCGATTCCTCGCCGTTAGCGGAGATCGTCGCCACCTGGGCGATTTCCTTGCTGGTGGTGGTCGGCTTGCTGATCTTTTTCAGTTCGTCGATGGCGGCGATCACGGCCTTGTCGATGCCACGCTTCAGATCGAGCGGGTTGAGACCTGCGGCAACGTATTTCTGGCCTTCACGCACGATAGCCTGAGCCAGCACGGTGGCGGTAGTGGTACCGTCGCCTGCGGCGTCGCTGGTACGCGAAGCCACTTCCTTCACCAGTTGCGCGCCGATATTTTGCAGCTTGTCGGCCAGTTCGATTTCCTTGGCGACCGACACGCCATCCTTGGTCACGATCGGTGCACCGAACGTGCGCTCCAGCACCACATTGCGGCCCTTCGGACCCAGAGTGACCTTCACTGCATTCGCGAGCAGGTTCACGCCTTCGACCAGTTTCGAACGCGCGTTGTCGCTAAAGACGATTTCTTTGGCTGCCATCTTGTGATGCTCCGTTATTGGTGGACTACGGCGACGATGTCTTCTTCGCGCAGCACGAGCAGGTCGGTACCGTCGACCTTGACCTGCTGGCCCGAGTACTTGCCGAACAACACGCGCTCGCCCACCTTCAGATCCGGCTCGATGCGCTTGCCGTCGCTATCGCGCTTGCCGGGACCGACGGCGAGCACTTCGCCCTGGTCGGGTTTTTCGGCGGCGCTCTCGGGAATCACGATGCCCGAGGCAGTTTTGGTCGCCTGATCGAGACGCTTGACGATGACGCGATCATGCAAAGGACGTAGGCTTATTTAGACGTTCCTGCGGAGGAGATTTGGCACTCTTCGCTGGCGAGTGCTGACCGTGACTGAGTATAAGAATGGGCAAGGAGCCCCTCCAATAACGAATCCTCAGATGCTTATCCGCGTTTTGCTGTTTAGGTTATCGGGCACGCTGCAAAATCGGGGTTGAAGGGGGGAGCGGGCTACCGGGCAAAGGGCAGATTTGCATATATGAATTCGTCGTTTTGCCGATGCAGTGCGCATGGCTACCATGCAACGCTTCAGCTACTCACGCGAAATCCGACATCATGTCCACCGTTGCTTTTCCGTCGACGACCGTCGACACGCAGCCGGAGGCCGGCAGTGCTTCCCGTCCCGCCGTCATCCGCTCCGCTCAGGACGTCTCGCGCATCGTCAACGCGGGCGCTGCGAAAGGAAGCAACGCTCGCGTCGTGATTGCAATTGCACTGGGTGGGGTCTTTCTGGACGCCTACGATCTGACTTCGCTCGCTTACGGCATCAAGGACATCGCGCGCCAATTTTCGCTTTCGCCGGTACAGGTGGGCTTCGTTTCATCCGCGATCACGTTTGGTGCCGTTCTCGGCGCGCTTTTTGGCGGCTATCTGACCGACCGGATCGGACGTTATCGCGTGTTCATGGCTGACATGCTGTTTTTCGTGGTCGCCGCCATCGCGGCGGGTCTTGCGCCGAACGCATGGGTGCTTGGCGGTGCGCGTTTTCTGATGGGCTTCGGTGTTGGCCTCGATCTGCCGGTGGCCATGGCGTTTCTGGCGGAGTTTTCGCGCGTAGCGGGCAAGGGCAACAAGGCGGCCAGTGTGGCTGCGTGGTGCCCGGCGTGGTATGCGGCTACCAGTACCTGTTATCTGCTGATCCTCGGACTGTATGCGATCCTCCCCGAGCATCAACTGGGCTGGCTGTGGCGCCTGACGCTCGCCTTTGGCGCGGTGCCCGCCATCGTGATTATTCTCGTGCGCAGCCGCTACATCAGCGAGTCGCCGGTGTGGGCTGCAAATCAGGGCGATCTGGATGAAGCCGCGCGCATTCTCAAGCGCTCGTATGGCGTGGATGCTGTGGTCGAGAAAAGCGCCGCGCCGGTCAAGGCGCCGCGCGCCGCGTCTTGGCGCAACTACGGAGTGCTGTTTAACCGGACTTACCGCAGTCGTACGATTCTCGCCGCCACGATTGGCGCTGCATCGTCATTCGGCTACAACGCGATCATCTTCGGCTTGCCTGTGATCATCACCAGCTTCTTTCATCAAGGACCGCTCACGACGATCATCGCCGCGCTAACGCTGAATCTGGCGTTTGCTTTTGTCGGCGGATTGATCGGCGTGCGCACCGCGCCGACCGTCGGTGCATGGAAGATGACAGTGCTTGGGCACTCGCTGCAGTTCGCCTCGCTGATCGGGCTCGCCTTGATCGGCAAACCGGGCAGCGGTGTGCTCGTGGTGCTGGCCATTCTGTTGCTGGGGGGTTATCTGTTCGGGCAGGGCTTTGGGCCTGGATCGCATTCGATGACCTATGCATCGCTCAGCTATCCGACCTCTATTCGCGGCATTGGCGTGGGATTTAACCAGACACTCGTGCGCTCGGCTTCGACGGTTTCGCTGTTTCTGTTTCCGGTCCTCTCGGCCGCGCTTGGCACGAAGGTGTTCTGGGTGATCGCGGTTGCGCCACTGACTTCGCTGCTGGTTTTGCTGGCAATCCGGTGGGAGCCGTCGGGGTACGACATCGACGCTGAGGATTATGTCGATCCGCTTGCCGTGGGCGGGAGTCCTGCAAACGCCTAAACGATCGGTATGTCGTGACATACGGCTGCAGGCTGGCTGGGGCGCTCCCCCTGAAAATTAGCGAAGAGCACCTCCAGGCGGGCGCCTTCGACATCAATGCGCTCCCCGCTGCACTCCCCGAGGGATATCGCCATTCAATTCTGGCATGGCACGGGCGGCGTAGCCGGCACTGACGCCGTCAGCTTGCCTCCGGACGCGCACGCCCGTTTCCTCAACAGCAATCATGCTAGAGCCGGCCGCCTTCCATGAGGGCCAGCATCTGAGTCGCAGCGTTGCTGGCACAAGAGGCAATCTCTTCTTCGCTGACGCCTTTCACGCCGAACAACACATCGTCAAAAAGCGCGGCCTTTAGCAGCGCCGCAAAGACGGCGGCAGCACCGTATTTGTCGGCTACCTGCCAGCCCACGACAGGCAGCCACCGCTCCAGGTAGCTCGCGAATAGTGCGTCGCGCGTACCCGTAACCTGCTCACGGTACCGGCGGGCCAGTTCGGGGAAACGAGGCGCATCGCGCGTGACTACGCGATATAAGGCCAACTGTTCTTCCGAAAGCGCATGCCTAAGATACTCGCCCCCTGCTAGCGGTAGTGCGACCGTCGGGGGGGCATGAAACCAGTCCGGCTCGTCGGCCTCTTTTACTCCCGTTGTGGAAATCGACTGGGTATCCGGCGTTGAGCAGGCCGCGTGCATCACCGCACTGAACAGATCGTCCTTACTCTCGAAGTGGCGGTACAGCGTCTTGATCGACACGCCCGCTTCCTCGGCGATGCGATTGACTGAACTCTCCGCATAGCCATTCTCAAGGAACGCCCGCAGCGCAGCGTCGACGATCATCGTTCGCTTGCGCGACATCAGCGCGGCCTTTGGATTGTCGTCCGACCAGGTCTTGACCATCACGTGTCCCTCTTTTATCTGCTTGACGCATCATACGACAGCGATCACTATACTACAAACGACAGCGAGTACTGTCGTTTGTGCGGCGAGTCGCTTTTACGTTGTCAGGGAGGGGCTCGACCTCCACATAACCTTTCCCCGATGGACATTCAGATGATCAATCCTCTCTCGCAGGCGCTGCGCCTGCCCGGCGGCGCCATCCTGGCAAACCGTCTCGCCAAGGCGGCGATGAGCGAAGGCATGGCCGATGCCAACAACCATTCGACACCGCGCCTCGAGGCGCTGTACCGCCGCTGGGCGCGTTCTGGCGCCGGCCTTCTCCTTTCCGGCAATATCCAGGTGGATCGGTGGCACCTCGAGCGCCCAGGCAACATCGTCATACATGACGATAGCGGGCAGGTGCAACTGGCGCGGCTCGCCGCAGCCGGAACGTCGGAAGGCGCGCATTTCTGGGCCCAGCTCAGTCATACCGGCCGGCAGGTGCAAGACGCGATCAATCCCTCGCCACTCGCGCCATCCTCTGTGGATATTGATGTGATGCGGGGCGCAGGATTTTCTTTTGCCACGCCGCGTGAAATGACCGAGGAGCAGATCCTGCAGGCCATCGGCCAATTCGCCTTCGCGGCCGGGAAGGTCCGCGAGGCCGGTTTCACCGGTGTCTCGCTGCATGGGGCGCACGGCTATCTGATTTCGCAGTTCCTTAGCCCGCTTGCCAACAAGCGTACCGACCGCTGGGGAGGTTCGCTTGAAAACCGTTTCCGCTTCGTGCTGGAGGTCGTGGCTGCAGTTCGCTCCGCTGTCGGGCCCGCTTTCCCCGTTGCGCTAAAGCTCAATTCCTCGGATTTCCAGAAGGGCGGCTTCACCAACGCGGAGTGCATTGAACTCGTGAAGCAGCTCAACGATTCGACGCTGGATCTGCTCGAGCTGTCAGGCGGCTCACTCGAACAGCCGAAGATCGCCGGTCTCACGTTGAAGGACGAGGGAGAAGACGCGCCGCGCGAAAGTACCGTCAAGCGCGAAGCATTCTTTGTGGACTTTGCGGCCTCGGTTCGCGCGGCGGCGAAGATGCCGGTCATGGTGGTTGGGGGATTTCGCACGACCGCAGCGATGATCGAATCGTTGGAGCGCGGCGAACTGGACATGATCGGGCTCGGCCGACCCATCGTTGCCGATCCTGATGTTCCGAAGCGCCTTCTCTCGGGTGAGGTCGATCGTGCTGCCAGCCCTGAAGCCGCGCTCCATCCGTTCCATCTTCTTCCATGGAACAACATGCAGCTCGAACGTCTCGCAGACGGGCTTGACCCGGATCTGTCGCTGGATGGTGTTGATGCCGTGGCACAGTTCATCGAACTCGAGACTCGCAACATGACAGCGCTGCTGCAGCATCGGGCTTAAGCCGCGGTTTGATCTCGTGCGTAAAATTCGCGTGGCGTTTGTCTGCGCAGTTGCAGTTTCGCCCGAACGCCGCCTCGCTTCAGGGGGCGTTCGGGGAGTCTGCTCAGACAGACTCACACAAGCGCGCTGCTACTTGTATTCGACCAGGACTTCGCGGTAGGCCGTGCTTCCCTCGTTGCGCGCCTTGTGAGTCGCAGGGACCTTGGCGCCCTTGCCGATCTCGGACAGCACTTCCAGATACCCGTCCGCGCATTTGAGCGAGTAAATCGCGCCCGTTGGCACTTCGAAGATGCCGAGGTCCCCGCCGTTTTCGTCGAATATATGCAAGGGCGCGCCTTCGATCGCGTACCACATATACGAATGCGTGTGAGTATGTACCGGTGTTTCCTCGCCCGGAGCGAGCACAAAGTTCCATACAATGACATGTTCATTTTCAAATACTTTTTCACTGCCGACGCCAGCCATGATCGTCTCCTTAAGTGTGCGAGTGTAGCGAGGGGGCTCCGCATTGCAGCAAACGCCATTCACGTTCGGACTTCAAAACGTGTTGGCCGGCCGCTGGACCGTACTTCAATCGCTGCAGAGCGAGAGAGCCTGTACGCAGAGTAGGCGAATGTCCCAGTTGTAGTGGCCCGGGTCGTATGCAAACTTGTCACCGACGAGGCCGATTTATCACTGAGGATGGTGGTTTTTTGCCCGAGGCGGCGGAGAGACAGCAAAAACGCTTTGAAGTCATCGGGACGGCAGGAGGCGAGCAATGTCGGAACCTTTACGTATCATTCACGGGCCGTTTGGAAGAGTGGCGTGGCTGCTGCTCGACAAAAGCATGGTCTTGCATGCACATCGGGTTGCTCACGTCATCTTCAAGGAAGGCGGTTCTGACATCCAGTTCGGAGTCCGCAATCGTGAGCGCGTTTTGTCAGACAAGAACGTGCTACTGGTGAATGCCTGGGAGCCGCATTTCTATGAGCATCGACCACAAGCGCAGCCGACGGTGCTGCTTGCACTCTATCTGGAGCCGGATTGGCTGAGGGATGTCGACCGGCGTTTCGCGTACAGCATTCATCCCCGTTTCTTTCCGAGGCCTTCCGTGCCGGTGCAGGGGAAGCTTAAGCGCCTCCATGCTGACCTGCTCGATATTCTGACCGACCGCGAGGGCCAATCGCTTCAGGCGGTCCAAGGGCTGATCGCGGACCTGACCGGCGAACTGGTCGGTATGTCACCCCGCAGGAACGAACTGTCAGGAGCCGGGTCCGTTGGCGGAATAGCGTATGACGTCCGGATTCGTCGCGCAATCGACGCAATGAAGCAGGTACGGGGCGTCGCACCCGATTTCGACAATCTCGCGCAAACCGTTGGGCTATCGCGTCCGCATTTCTTTCATCTATTCCGCAAGCAGACAGGCATGACGCCTGCGACTTTCAGCAGCATGCTGAGGATGGATCTGTCGATTGAAAGCGTCTCGCGGGATGAGACCGCCCTGCAGGATATTGCGCTCGATCTCGGCTTCGACTCGCCAGGAAACTTCACGCGTTTCTTCGTTCGTCAGCAAGGCGTGACACCCAGCCAATACAGGCACAACGTACAATTTGTCGCTGGGTAAGGCGGTGATACCTGGCTCAGTTTTCGGCCGGCGAGGTGGTGACTTGTTTCAAATCACGCGCTCGCAACATTCGAACCTCAAGCCAGTTGCGCAACAGACCGGCTACCAAGGCGCCGATGACCAGCGCTATATACAGGGCGACGAGGTTGTGGCGCCACGCGTCGAGCGACGCCTGATGGTCAACCAGTTTTGGATCAGGCGCAGGGAGGCTGGCATGCATGGCGAGCACAGCTTGTTTCATCCGCACGAAGCCTGCCGCCGACAGCAGGGGCATGCCCACCAGTACCGCAAGCAGTGCGGGCTTCGCGCGCCGCACAGCCGGATAGTGCCGCAAACGCAGCCACAGTCCTAAGCAACCGTGCAACCATCCTGGTGCGAGCAGCGCAAGCTGCAAGCCTTGCGTGCCGCTGGTAATCAGCAGGATGACGATGCGCTCGTAGTTCGGTTCGAAGCCATAGAGCGACGCTGCGAGCCGGGTTGAGACTGCGTGGCGGATCAAGAGCAGCGGCAGGCTCAGGCCGGCCCAGAGGCGAACCCACTCGGTCGGCGTCAGCGTCCAGTCGCGGCGACCATAGATCGTGTGCAGCGCCAGCGAAAAATGCAGGGAGGCTGCTCCGTATAGCAGGAGTGTGCCTGGCCAGCTATGCCAGAGCCTGATGGCCAGGGTGAGGCCGCGTCCGGCCAGATCCAGCGACCAGATGCCGAGTGCGTGGTTGACCAGATGAAGAAAGAGATAGGTCAGCAGTACCAGGCCCGATGTGAGCTGCAAGCGGCGCAAAACGAGTTGCACAGAAACTCCCTTGATGTGGGGGCCGGACGGAACGAGTCTCATAGCGGCGGCCGCGCAGGTATTGGCGCGCGGCGGGAGGCCTTGCGCCCGCGCTTATGACTTTGATTCCCGGTCGCGACGCAGTGACTCACCGCTTCGGCAAATCGCTGTAACGCCGACAGAGAACCGCATACGCTCTGATATTCCTCGCGTCCGATCCTGCCGTCGAGGATGACTGCCATGCCCGATGACCGGGCCAGTTCGATGATGTCCATTTTGTCCACCGTTTCGTGTCTTCTCTCTTGCTATACCGTCGGCGGGGGCAGCTTATTCCCGGAGTGCCAGCCTGCTTCATGTGCGAGCTTTACTGCCCGGAGGATGCGTTATTCGTTGCGCCGCAGGCTGAGGGTGCTTGCGCTGTCGACGAAGCCAGTGTCACGGACAGCGCGTTGATGGGCAGCTATCGCGACGCGGTAGGCTGGGGGCGCGGCCGAAAGTCCACCGCGAGCGTCGATGCCACCTTCGAACTTCTGATTCGGGCCCACTAAAAGCGCGCGTCATGACTGTGCGTTTCGCACCGGAACTGTTTTGCATATGCGCAAAGATTGGTTGGATCGGTGCGGGCACGACTTTACTGTTGATGGGTTGTCGCCTATGTGATCCATCTATCAGGAGTCTTCAATGTGTGCAGCCGTCTCAGCCGAAGCGACCTCGCTCCAGGTTGCGCCTCTCTCGGCGCATATCGGTGCGGAAATTCAAGGTGTCGATCTCACGCAGAAGTTATCGGTTCAGCAGGTCGCCGAGATACGCGCGGCGTTGCTGAAATGGCGTGTGGTGTTCTTTCGGGAGCAGTTCCTCACGCAAATCGTCGTTCGCGGACAGGAAAGTCTGCAGGCGAGGGATGAACCAAGGGCATTGCCGTGCGCGCCGGACACCATTGCGCACAGCCTGTCTTGCGGCGCTATGGCCTTGAGGAGACCGTGCGGCCGTCGCTCGCGTTCTACAACACACCGGTTAGGCCGCACCGCGCCCACCCGCCGCTCAGTCGCCCTCGAGGTCTCTCACCATTTCAAGCAGATCGCAAAGACGATAGCCGATTTCACTACTCAAATTCCGCATCAGTTTCGCGTCAAGGCCCGGCATCGTCGCGCGCAGATGTCCAAGCGCCTCCTGCGATAGCTCCAGCAAGACACCAGGCGTATCGGCCACGAGCTTTAACAAACGCTGCCGCTCCAGCATCAACGGTATTTCGCCGAGCGCCATGCCCGCCCGATAACTCGCAGTGCGCAAGGCCTTCCCGTCTTTTTCCCACAGGACGCTAAGCCGGCCCCGTGTCAGCAGTATCAAACCACCACGCGGGGCCTCGCGGCCAATCACGACATCACCGGCAGCAAAGGACCTGCGCATCGCCAGGCTCATCAACAGCGCGCGCTCGCTATCGTTCATGTCCTGAGTCACCGGAAAGGCGGCAAGATCGATTTCTTCATCGCTCTCCTGCGCGGCCAACTTGTCGAGCAGTTCGTCTTCGGCTTGCGAAAGCGCGGCGTCGGTGCTTTCGAATACGCGCAACTCGGCTTCCGGCTTCGTCAGCCCCCATTCGGTCAGAAACTTCCGGCGGCGTCCCCCGGCGACAAGCGGTGCAAGAAACAGACGTCTCCCGGACCTGACCAGCAGTTCATCGAGCCGCTTCAACATCAATACGCCGCTACTGTCGAAATGGCTGATACGTTTCAGGTCGAGCAACACCCAGTCGCTAGCGGACAATTCATCTCCAACCACTCGCTCAACTCTCTCCGCCGAGCCGAAGAAAAGCGGGCCGTCGAGTTCGACGATAGCGATCCGACGACCATACTGGCCAAGCGCGTCAAGCGCCGCACGCGATCTTTGCGTTCTGGAGCGAAGCTGTGTTGCGTGTTGTACGCGCCGGATCATTTGCGCATTCGAGCGATAGATGAATGCGATCAACGCAGCGGCGAAACCCACACCCAGCGCCACCAGTACGCTGGTAAACACGACTAACGCGGTCACGACGAACACCAGCGTCAGGTTAAGGTAAATCTCCCAACGGGTCGAAGAATGGCCGCCATAACCCACTCCGATCAGCAGTTGATGTGTCCATTTGTCCATCGCCTCCGCGCTGGTCACGATCACCACACCCGCCATCACTGACAGCGGAATCAAGCCGACAATCCGGTTCAACCCATACGACAGCGCCAGAAGCATGCATGCGTAAGCGAAGTTGGCAAACGCGGTCCGCCCTCCGCTTGCATGGACGATTCGGGTAATGTTCGGCGAGCCGCCGCTGGGCGCGCCGCCAAACAGTGCGGACGCGATGTTGGAGGCGCCTTGCACGACCAGTTCGCGGTTACTGTTGTGGCGGGCGCCGAAGAGCTGTTCAGTGCTCGAAATGCTCAGCAGGGATTGTATGGACGACACCAGAGCGATCGTGATGCCGGTCGCCAATATCACAGCAGCGTGATTGCGAAAGCCGGCAGAGGTGACGAAGTTGAGGATGTCGGCGATGCGCAAGCTCAGCGGGATGCCTGGCGGCAGCGCTCCAATCGTGGCGCCCAGGTCTTCGTGGGGAACCAGACGCAAGCACAGCATCTGAAGTGCGGTTCCGGCAAAGAGGCCGATCAATGCCGCTGGCACAGGCCCGCTTCTTTTTTTCGCCAAAATAGCGAATCCACCGGACAGGAAGGCGAATCCCAACGCCCACCAGTTGACCGGCACCGTGCCGTTGAACGCCCGCAGTAGCTCTTGCGGCCCGTCGATATCGAGGGCGCGGGGTAATTGATTCAGGATAATCTGGATCGCAAAGCCATTGATGAACCCCGCGAGAACGGGATACGGCACGAACTTGACGAGCAAGCCGAGGCGCGACGCGCCCAGAATCGTCTGAACGATGCCGGAAACCAGCAGTGCGGTGGACGCTACCAGCAGGAGCACGGCGCCGCCACTGCCGTTTCCAGCGCTAAACGACGGATCCATCGCCACGCTGGCAATCAACCCCGACAAAATGGCGGCGTGGGTTGTTTTCGGCGAATTCATGTGCAACGGCGTGCCACCAAACAGCGCCGCGACGATGGCAGCCAGAACCGCCGCGACAAAGGCAGCCGATATGCCGGCCGTCACCCAGGCCGACCCCATGCTTTCATACAGCACGGCGCCACAACTGAGGATGATGGGGACGACGGTCAACGCACCGGCAAGGGCGCCGGTAGCGTCGCGGACTATCGATCGGAGACGAGCTGAGTTCATATTCGCCGACCCTCTTCGCCAACTGAAGCCGTTTTCCCGCCCCTTCGAAGCGCTGGCCCATTAGCTTATGGCCAGTGACATGCTCGCAATTGTCGACGATTCAGGCGGCAATGTCGAAGGGCCAAAATGGGCCGAACATGACCGCACAAGCCTTAATGCGTGTGCGGCGTAATCATGCCGTCGTTCGCTGGCGTCCGGTCTGCCTGCGCCTCGTCGATGGATTGCAATGCATCGAGGCTCATGTCGGCATTCCGGTCGAGCATCGCCCGCGCCCTGTTCATATCGAGGGCTCCTTCCCATCGCGCTACCACAATGGTCGCCACGCCATTGCCGATCAGGTTCGTGACCGCACGAGCCTCGTTGAGGAAGCGATCAACGCCAAGCAGCAGCACCAGCCCCGACACAGGAATCTTGTGCATCGAGGCTAAGGTGCCAGCCAGCGCCACGAATCCGGCTCCGGCCACGCCTGCAGACCCCTTGGATGTCAGCAGCATTACGCCGAGGAGCAGCAACTGGTCCCAGATCGTCAGGTGGATATTCAGCGCCTGCGCAACGAACATCGAAGCCATGGTCAGATAGATCGCCGTACCATCGGCATTGAAGGTATAGCCCGTAGGCAACACCATCCCAACAACGGGCCGTGAGCAGCCCAGCTTCTCCATTTTGATCAGCATCTGGGGGAGCACCGCTTCGGTCGACGCTGTACCGAGGGTAATCAGAATTTCATCCTTGATATAGCGGAGGTACTTCCACAGCGACAGCCCGCACATTCGCATCACGAGGCCAAGTACGACGACCACGAAGAAGATCGAGGTCAGGTAAAGGCACAGCATCAGTTGTCCGAACGATGCCAGAGTGCCGATTCCGTACCGCGCAATGGTGAATGCCATGCCGCCAAAGGCACCAATGGGCGCGGCATACATCACGATGCGCACGACGCCGAACATGCCCTGAAGCAGCATGTCGAGCATGTCGACGAACGGCGCGGTGCGCGGACCCAGCCGGGCAAAAGCAATGGCGAGCAGAACCGAGAAGAAGATGATGGGCAGCATATCCCCATTCGCGAACGCACCGACAATGCTGTTCGGAACAATGCTCATGAGGAAATCAAGCATCCCGTGCTGCTGTGCCGCGTGGGTGTAAGTGGAAATGCCCGAACTGTCGATATGTGCAGGGTCGATGTTCATACCACTGCCCGGCTTGATGACGTTCACTATTACGAGGCCAACCGCGAGCGCAATCGTCGATGCGATCTCGAAGTAGACGACCGCCTTGACGCCGACCCGGCCGGCCTCATGAAGGTCGTTCATGCGGGCAATGCCGACCACAACGGATGCAAAAATGATCGGCGCAAGCAGCATCCGGATCAGTTTGATGAACAGGTCGCCGAGTGGTTTAAGTTGAGAACCGATGTCAGGGTAGAAATGGCCGACGAGGACACCGGCAATAATGCCAATCAGAACCTGTACATAGAGCTTGGAAAGAGTTTTTCCGATCCTTGAAACCCGCATGACTGTCTCCTATGCGTGGCATCTTCTTCTTGTATGAATGCTGCGCCGGCGCTGCTGTTGCTCGCTGCGCCGGCGCGTTTTGCCGGTTGATGGCTTATGCCGACAGCTTTTTCATCTCGGCGTAGAGATCCGCCTTTCCTTCAAAGCCGATGCCGGGCAGATCGGGCATCGTGATGAAGCCGTTTTCGACTTTCACGCCGTCGGGGAAGCCGCCATAAGGCTGGAACAGGTCCGGATAGGATTCGTTGCCACCCAGGCCAAGGCCAGCCGCAATGTTCAACGACATCTGGTGTCCGCCGTGCGGAACACAGCGGCTCGGCGACCAGCCGTGCTGATGCAGCATGTCGAGCGTGCGCAGATACTCGACGAGGCCATAGCTCAATGCGCAGTCGAACTGCAACCAGTCGCGATCCGGACGCATACCGCCATAACGGATCAGGTTGCGGGCGTCCTGCATCGAGAACAGGTCTTCGCCGGTCGCCATCGGGTTGTCGTAGTAATTGCGCAGTGTCGCCTGCAATTCGAAGTCGAGCGGATCGCCCGGTTCTTCATACCAGAACAGGTCGTATTGCGACAACGCCTTCGCGTACTGGATGGCGGTGTCGAGATCGAAGCGGCCGTTGGCGTCGACGGCAAGTTTCTGGCCGTCACCGAGCACGCTCAGAATCGAATCAATGCGACGCAGATCTTCGTCGAGCGAAGCGCCGCCAATCTTCTTCTTCACGACCGTGTAGCCGCGGTCGAGATAGCTGCGCATTTCGTCTTTCAGCTTCCCGTGGTCCTGGCCAGGGTAGTAGTAACCGCCCGCCGCGTACACGAAAACCTTGCGGTTAGGTTGACCATTACCGTAACGGTCAGCCAGCAACTGGAACAGCGGCTTGCCTTCGATCTTTGCTACCGCATCCCAGATCGCCATGTCGATGGTGCCGATCGCGACCGACCGCTCACCATGGCCGCCAGGCTTTTCGTTCTGGAACATGGTCGCCCAGATCTTGTGCGGATCGAGGTTGTCGCCCGCGTCGTTGACGAGCGTGGCGGGATCGGCTTCGACGATGCGCGGGATAAAGCGCTCGCGCATCAGCTTGCCCTGGCCGTAACGGCCGTTGGAATTGAAGCCGTAACCCACAACCGGCTTGCCGTCCCGGATCACATCGGTCACCACGGCGACGAGACTCAGCGTCATCTTGCTGAAATCAATGTAGGCATTGCGGATGGGGGAGCTGATCGGAACGGTCAATTCGCGGATTTCAACGATTCTCATGGCGGTGTCTCCTGAGTTTTGGGCACGCATTGCATGCGACTGCATGCGTCTGACTACGATGGAAGCTAGCTTAGCGACGAAATGAGGGGTTAGAATTCACTTGAATTCATTTCATTTTTTACTTTAGGTGAACACTGAGGTGACAAGCGATTCGGCGTCCGATTTCGAATTTTTCATTCTGCTCGCCAGACTCAAAAGCCTGTCGGGGGCGGCACGCGCGCTCGATCTCACGCCACCGGCCGCAACCAAGCGACTTGGGCTCATCGAGCAAAGACTCGGGGCGCGCCTCGTCAACAGGACAACACGGAGTGTCAGCCTGACGCCGGAAGGCGAGACTTACCTGCGCTACGCGACGCAGATCATCGGACAGGTCCGGCAAATGGAAGATGAAATATCCGGGGCTCGATCCGATCCCCACGGTCTGTTGCGGGTCAACGCGACGCTCGGCTTCGGGCGCACGACCATCGCGCCGCTCGTGTCCGAGTTCGCGAAGCGGTTTCCCAACGTGGAAATCCAGTTTGAAGTGACCGACCGGCCCATCGATCTGGTTGAGGAAGCGTTCGATATGGCGATCCGTTTTGGAACGCTTCCCGACAGCCGGCTCAGCGCCCGGCGCATCATGAGCAATCGCCGTTTTCTTTGCGCTTCCCCGAAATACCTCGAGCGCTTTGGGACACCGGAGCGTGTAGAGGATCTCGTTCGGCACCGCTGCATCATTCATCGCCAGAACGACGATGCCTACGGTGTGTGGCGGTATATGCAGGGAGACCACGCCGAAGCGTTGAAAGTCAAAGGTGCGCTTTCAAGCAATGATGGCGATATCGTGCTGCGCTGGGCGCTCGACGGACACGGGATATTGATCCGCTCGGAATGGGATCTGGCAAAGTACGTTCAAAGCGGGCGGCTCAAACTGGTGTTGCCGGATATCGTGCTGCCGTCAGCCGACCTGTTTGTCTACTATCCCAGCCAGCGCAACCAGACTGCGCGTGCCCGTGCATTTATCGACTTTTTGATCAACCATTTTCAGGCGCCGTTCATTCCGGTCGAGACTGGCGCATTGCTTTACGATCAAAAGAAGAGAGCGGGGCGCAAGCCGTAAGCCGCGTTATCCTTCGTCGGACTGCAACTGGGCTGCGCCAAAGCGCCGATAAAGCAATCTCGCCGTATCGAGAATCAGATAACCGACTCCGGAGCTGACGCCGAGCATTTCCCACATCGGGACGTGAGCCGCCGACGGCTTCACTGTCAACCAGAACCGGGCCACTGGTGGGTTTCTGCAGACCCGCGATGATACGCAACAGCGTGGATTTACCGGAGCCGCTCGGCCCTGGTATCGACACCAGCTCTCCCGGCTGCACGCTCAGGCCGACGCCGTGCAGTACGTGCCGGCCTGGGTAGCTCAGGCCAACTTCCCTAGTTCGACGCGCGGTGCGGACGTGCCGATCGCGTGGCTCATGCCGCTTTCGTCTGTCGATGCTGGGCAAGCTGGTTTTTCAGCTGCACGATGCTCGGCGTGACAATCGGCACGAAGGCCGCTTCACGCGTGCGGCGGGCGGAGCCGCTCTGGCCGCGCAAATAGCCGCGTCCACCGGTTGTCTGCACTTCGAGGCGAACGGCCGCATCCACAAGCGCGGCCAGCGCGATGCGCACTTCGAACAACGCGGCCGGCGTGGCGAGGAAGGTGCCGTGCTGAACGCCGTCGAACAAACGCTGCGACAGTACATCCAGTTCGTTCGTCAGATATGCCGCTTCGTCTGCTACGGCCTCACGTGCGGCAGCGCTGCTCGCTTCGACCGCCGCGAGCGCACGGCGCGCGAGGCCAATCGACATGCCGCATTGCAGACCGAGGAAGGCGGGGCGCACGCGCACCAGGAAATTGCGTGCGTCGTCGGTGATCTGCCAGCTCGAGTCGAGCACTGCGCCATCGAGCCGCAACGCCGCTGTGTTGCTCGAACGCAGCGCGATCAGGTCGAGGTCGTCGCTGCGCGTGAGGCCGGTAGCGTCATGTGGTAACGCAAAGATCGAAGGCGGTGCGCCGTCGCTATGATCGAAAGCAGCCGCGGCCAGAAACCCTTCTCGGCGCAAGTTCGTGATCCACGGCAGGCTGCCGTTCAATGTCCATTGCCTGATGCCATCCGTATCGCCCAGCGGCGTTGCATTCATCTGCAGCGATTCCAGACTCGAGAGGTACTTCATGGCGTTCGAGAGACCTGTTGCGCCGGCCAGTTCGCCGCTCAGGAGCGACGGCAACCAGCGGGTGCGCAAGCCCTCGTTAGGACTATGCAGCAGATACTCGATGAAGGTCCGCTGCCCCCAGAAGACGAAGGCGGCCGCGAGCGAGTGCGCGGCGACGCCCGCAATCGCGTCGATCGCGTCGACCGTGGTGCCATCGGAACCGCCCAGATTGACCGGCACGCCGATCCGCAATAGCTGCGCACGACCGAGCTGCGGCAAGATCTGCGCGGCGAGGTCCTGGTCGGCGTCAATTGCTTCGGCATGCTCATCGAGCCACGCCGCGAGCGCGGGCGCGCGGCTCGCTAACGGCAGCGCATTCATGTCGCCTGTCCCTGCGGTGGCGTCCAGCGGTACGCGGCGAGTTGCGGGTTCAACTCGTTTTGCGCCAGGTTGTTGGCGAAGTTGCACAGGGTGGCGAGACTCACGCCGAGTACGACTTCCAGCACATTCGCATCGCTAAAGCCAGCTGCGCGGAATGTCGCAAGCGCTTCGTCCGTAACAGCACCGCGCGAGGCAATTACCGCCCGCGTGAACACGGCCACGGCCTCGAGGCGTGGATCCGACACCGGTTGCTGGGCGCGAATCGACTCGACGACGTGCGGCTCGAGCTGTGCCTTCTTCAGTGCAACCGCGGTGTGTCCCGCCACGCAGAAACCGCAGCCATGAATACCGGCGGCCGTGATCTGTATCGTTTCGCGTTCGGCCAGGGTGAGGCCGCTGCGTCCGTTGATTTCTCCCACCGTCAAGTAGGCTTCAAGCGCGGTAGGCGCGTTGGCGAGCGATGCGACGAGATTCGGCAGGTAGCCATTGTTTGCCTGCACGCGTTGCAGGTAGGGGCGGCTCGCCTCAGGGGCGCTCTCGGTGGTGTGCAAACGAAGACGGCTCATGATGGTTCCTCACAGATGATGCCTCATTGTGAGTCCGGCAACCGTGTTCGAACAATGCGCGCCTGTCTGCGAATCCTGCGAGTTTGTCCAGCTTCGACCGCCGGGCGTCGGCACCACTCGCAGCCCGTTGATCAATGCAGCGCGGCGAACGGCGGCGTGCTGCCGGCCGCTCGAGCCTGCTGTCCCGCGGGCTTCACGGCGCTGCGGCGGTAGGCGCCAGGTTGCACGCCGGTGACGCGCTTGAACGCCTGCGCGAACGCGGATTCCGATTGATAGCCGACCCGCTCGGCAGCATCCGGCATGCTCGAACCGCCACGCAACATGGCCGCTGCCATTTTCATGCGAACCAGCGTGACGAACTGGGCGGGCGGCTGCCCTGAGATATCGACAAACTGCTTGCAGAAGCGCGCCCTCGACATATGGACGAAACTAGCCATCGTGTCGGTGGTCCAGCGCTCCGCGGGCGCTTCGATGATGGCCGCGACGAGCGGCGCAAATTCCGGCCGGCGCATCAACGACCAGAAGCAGGGCGCGATCTCGTCGCGTCCCGCTACGGCGCGCAGCACGTAGACGAACAGCAGGTCGGTCAGACGGGCAATCAGCGGCGATGGCGTATGCACGTCGCGCAGCGCTTCGGTGCGAATCAGGTCGAAAATCGCGCGTGCGCCATCGAGCGATGGGTTGTCGCGCCGCGCGACGATATAGTCCGGCAACAGGCTAAGCAGCATGTCGTCGAGTCCCGAGTTGAACTCGAAGAAGCCACAGGCGATCCCCACGCTGCCGTCGGCGGGCGCGCGCGCATCGTCGGGCGAGGTCAGCGGCGACATCGTGCCAATCCGTTCGCTTTCTCGGCCACTGGCCGGAGGGTTCGGATCCGGTGACAGGCAATGCGGCATATCGTGCAGCAGGAACACCGCGTCACCGGGCGCGAGGCGCACGCTTTGCGCGGCGCGCTCCGCGTTGGCAGGCAGGTGCAGCCACGATTCGCCGTGTAGCGCCAGATGGAAGCTGGCCCGATGCCGTCCGGCCGTCGACGCCTGCCAGGCGCCGCAATATTGGCCGACGTGAAAGATCGTGCTTTTCAGTTCGAGACCGGATAACAACCAGTCGGCAATCGTTTCGGTATGGGGTGACATGGGGCTCAGGATGGATTCATCATGCTGTGATGCATTACAGACCCACTACCATAGGGTTTCGCCCGGCCAATGCAACGAATTTTTTGTTTGAAGCTTATGCCTTGCAGAGGAGAGGGATGGGGCCGGATGCAGGTCGGCAAGGGCGCATGGCTATCGCACCGTGCGCTGGGCCGATTCCAGCGCACCCGCCAGGTCGTGTTAAGTTCCAGGCCGCATATCGTTGTGCAGATTTCTTCGTGGCGCAATGCCATGCAAGCGTTGAGAATCGTTCGACTCATTACTCTCTGGACTGCCGCACATCATGAGCCGAGACCTCCTCTTAGTCCTCGAACCCTCGCGTTGCTCGCCGAACGCCACGGTTTTCCGAAAGTCCACTGACGCCTCCTCGCAGCCCACCATGACCACACGCACTGGCCATTTGCGCCTCGGCGCCTTTCTCTACCCTGCCGTCGCGTAAGCCGCGAGTGGGGCGGATCTCACCGGATCTGCCCGACCGCGATGGTGCACGCTTTTTGCTACTCCGTAGGGATTATTGAGGGCGATGCGCGAGATCAGGCCTTAAAGTGCCCGCAGCGCCCCAGCCGGTCACTGAGGAGTAGCGATGCGAGCATTAAATGACACGGTACGCGCTGCAATTTTTGCCGTCGCGATCTCATTGCTTTCCGCTTGCGGCGGCGGGCACGGAGGCGGCAGTTCGAGCAGCGGCAGCGCAACTACACCAGCTACTCCAGCGGGCGGCATCAATCTGCAAGTTGTCTCGTTCGGCGACAGCCTCTCGGACGTCGGCACTTATGCGCCGATCGCAAGCACCGTTGGCGGCGGGCGTTTCACGACCAATCCCGGACAAGTGTGGACCCAGAATGTCGCGCAATACTACGGCGATACGCTTACCGCGGCGTACACGATCGACCTCACGCATGAACTCAAGGCTCAGGGTGGCTTTGGTTACGCGGAAGGCGGCGCCACGGTAGCGACGCCGGCCAACCAGAACGATTTCCTGACCGACGTCATTGGCAATATCGAAATGCCTGTCAACCAGCAGGTTTCGAGTTATCTGAGCGCTCACACGAGCTTTAACTCCAATCAACTGGTGCTGGTATGGGCCGGTGCCAACGACGTGCTGCGGGCCGGGACGCCGCCGGCCGCAACCACTACCGTGCAGATCGCCGCTACGACGCTCGCGCAGCTGGTTGGGCAGATCGTCCAGAATGGCGCCACGCATGTCGTGGTGGTCAATCTTCCGAACATTGGGCTATCGCCCGAGGGCCTCGCTTCGTCCGATGGCGGGGCAAACTTCACTCAGTTATCCGAACTCTTCAACAGTACGCTGACCTCCACTTTGCAGACCAACGGCCTGCAAAGCAAGGTTATCCAGATTGACGCCTACACGTGGCTGAACGGGATCATCGCGAACTTTCAGGCCAATGGCTTCTCCGTGTCGAACACTGGCCAGGCCTGCGACCCCAAGAAAACGCCCGATGACACGTCGTTGCTATGCTCGCCGGCCACTTACGTGAGCGCCAACGCGGATCAGACATACATGTTCGCCGACGACCTGCATCCAACGACGCACCTGCATTCGCTCTTCGCGCAGTTTGTGGAGCAGCAGATTGCCGCGAGCGGCCTGGGTCACTGAGGCGCGGACGACCCCGCGGCGCAATTGCTGCACTAGCTGCACGACAGAGTGTTATTCAAGGGCGGCAGCAGGACCGAAGAACTCGTAGTGGCTTTGCGATTCCGGTACTCCAATCGCCTTCAGATGCTTCTTCACTGCCTTCATGAATCCAATTGGACCGAGGAAGTAGGCATCCACGTCACGCGTTTTAGGCAGCCATTCAGCGAGCCGTGCCTGATCGAGGTAGCCAATACCGCTTACTTCGCCATCTTCTGCGCGCTTCTGCTCGTAGCAGTAGAAACGCTTGAGTTGCGGGTGACGGGCAGCAAGTTCATCGAGCGTGCGGCGAAACGCATGCACGCCGCCGTGACGGGCGGAGTGGATAAAGTGCACGGGACGATTGGTTTTGAGCGCGGCCTGCAGCATTGCGAGAGTCGGGGTGATGCCGACGCCGCCGCTGATCAGCACAAGGGGTTTGTCGCTGTTTTGGAGCTTGAAGTCGCCTGCCGGTGCCAGCAGTCCGAGCGTATCGCCTTCGTTGACGTTGGCATGCAAATGGTTCGAGACCTTGCCATTGGGTTCGCGCTTGACGCTAATGCGGTACTCGCGGCCATCGGCGGCCGCCGACAGCGAATAATTTCGACGAACGTCTTCCCCTTCGATGACGAGCCGCACGCCAATGTATTGGCCCGGCTCGAACGCCAGCACTGCGCCGCCATCGTCGGGGCGCAGGTAGAACGACGTGATCTCATCGCTCTCCTGCACTTTGCGCGCGACCCGGAACAGACGCAGGCCGCGCCATCCGCCGGGTGCCGCTTCCCGCTTGGCATACATCTGCTCTTCGAGTCCGATCAGCAGGTCGGCAAGCTGTTGGTACGCGGCGGCCCATGCCTCGATGACCGCGTCAGTGGCGATCTCCGCGCCGAGCACTTCACGGATCGATCTGAGCAGGGACTGGCCAACGATCGGATAATGCTCGGGCAAGATGTTCAATGCCACGTGCTTGTTGATGATCTGGCCGACGAGGCCGCCAAGTTGTTCGAGCTCATCGATGTGACGGGCGTACATCAGCACGCCGTTGGCCAGCGCGCGCTGTTGCGCGCCGCTCGCCTGATTCGCCTGATTGAAGTACGGCCGGACTTCGGGATGTTCGTCCATCAGCAGGGTGTAGAAGTGCTTGATCAGCGCTTCACCACCGGTTTCGAGGAGAGGGACAGTTGCTTTAACGATGGTGCGGTGTTCGGCGGAGAGCATGGTGTGGATTCCTTGTGACGTGAAAGTTGAGGCAAGGGTGACTGGTGCTTCTCTATATCCACGTTCTGTGCCAGGTGTAAAATCGCTGCAAATCAATGACTTGAAAAATCAGATGGTCCATTCGACACTAGTCAGATCGACTCCAAACGAGGTCGGAATGACTGCGCGCGCCGTGCTCGACGCGCTGACTCCGCTGGTGCAGGATCTCTCGCATGACCTGCCTGACGACGAACGCTATCGACGTTTGTTGAGTAGCCTGCGTTCGCTGTTTCCTGCCGACGCAGCCGCGCTGCTGCGGCTGGACGGCGACACGCTGGTGCCGCTCGCCATCGACGGATTGAGCAGCGATACACTTGGCCGCCGCTTTCGCGTGAGCGAGCATCCGCGCTTCGCGCAACTGCTGTCGCGACCTGAACCGACACGCTTTGCCGCGGACTCCGATTTGCCCGATCCCTACGACGGCCTCGTGGAAGGCGTGGTTGCGCACCTCGAGGTTCACGACTGCCTCGGGTGCCCGTTGTTCGTCCGCGGCCGGCCTTGGGGTCTGCTCACGCTCGACGCGTTGGACCCGGCGCGTTTCGACACCACGGATATGGCTTCACTGCAGGCCTTCCTGAGCCTCGCAGCCGCGACCGTCAGCGTGGTGGAGCGCATCGATACGCTGGCTCGCACGAGCGAGGAGGAACGGCAGCGCGCGGAAGCCTACCGGCAGGCCAGTAGCCAAAGCGGCCGCGAAATGATCGGTAGCAGCGAGGCGCACAAACATCTGACCGAAGAGATCGAAGTCGTCGCCAGCAGCGATCTCACCGTACTGATCACGGGCGAAACGGGCGTCGGCAAGGAGCTGGTGGCCAATGCGATCCATGCGCTCTCGTCGCGGTCCGGCAAGCCCTTGATTAGTCTCAACTGTGCGGCGTTGCCGGATACGCTCGTCGAAAGTGAATTGTTCGGACATGTACGCGGCGCATTCTCGGGCGCATCGTCGGACCGGCGCGGCAAATTCGAACTCGCTGACGGCGGCACGCTGTTTCTTGACGAAGTCGGCGAATTGCCGCTCGCCGTGCAGGCAAAGCTGCTACGTGTGCTGCAAAACGGCCAGTTACAGCGCATCGGTTCGGACCACGAACATCAGGTGGACGTACGGCTGATCGCGGCCACCAATCGCGACCTGGCCGAAGAGGTTCGCGCTGGACGTTTTCGCGCAGATCTCTATCACCGTCTCAGCGTCTACCCGCTGCGTGTGCCGCCGCTACGCGAGCGAGGGCATGACGTGTTGCTGCTAGCCGGGTTCTTCATTGAAGAAAACCGCTCGCGACTGGGCCTGCTCAGCATACGTCTGGCCGCTGACGCGCAAGCAGCCCTGCTGCGTTATCCGTGGCCGGGCAATGTGCGCGAACTCGAGCATCTGATCGGACGAAGCGCACTGAAGGCACTGGCGTCCAATCGCGATCGGCGCCGCATCCTCACCTTGACGGCAGCAGACCTGGCGCTGTCTGCGAGTCACAGCGAGCGTGGCGCAGCGGCGGCTGATGACGCGGCGGCGCCGAGCGCGGAGCGGGATTTTCGTAGCGCCGTGACAGCCTTCGAGCGAACCATGGTGGTGGACGCGCTGGCTCGCCACAACCAGAATTGGGCCGCCGTCGCGCGTGAACTCGGCCTGGATCGCGCCAACCTCAACCGTCTTGCCAAGCGGCTCGGCCTCAAGTAGGTCGCCGCACGCGGCATTCTCGGATGAACCGCCTGGCGTCCTGTTGGAGAAATACTTGCGTTCGGCACGCGAGGATCAGATAACTGTAAAAAGGTAAGGCGCGTTCGGCTGCACACCGGTTAGCGTGTCAACCGGTTGCAGGGTTCCTGAAGCCGGATCTTGCAAGGATTGGACGATGACGCGGGGACGGTGGACTGTGATCCGCGCCGGGTTCGTCCGGTGGGATGTTCAGCACACGCATTGAATCGCTCGCGATTCTCGAGAATACCGGTCCGGACACATCGCCGCCGTAGTGCCTGGCCCCACGTGGCTGGTCCACCGAAACCGCGATGATCAAACGGGGATTGCGAATCGGAACGATGCCGACAAAGGAGGCACGGTATTCGGAACGGTCATAACCGTGACGGGTCGCGGTATAGGCTGTGCCTGTCTTACCGCCGGCACTGTAACCAGGCACTTGAGCCTGGGGTGCGGTACCGCCTGGGGCGACCACTTTCTCCAGCATTCCCTTCACTTCTTCCGCTGTTTGCGGGGTAAAGACTTGCACGCATTGAACGGGAGCGCCGGAACGCTTATAGAGAGTCAACGGCACTAGCTGGCCATTGTTGGCAAAGACCGTATACGCGTGTGCCAGCTGCACCAGCGATACGGATAGTCCATAGCCATATGACATGGTGGCCTGCTCGACTCGCCGCCATTTTCGCCACGGACGGACGATGCCCACTCCCATGCCAGGAAAGTCGAGATCAGGCGCGTGGCCGAAACCGAGTGCCGTGTACATGTTCCACATTTCTTCGGGTTTCAGGAGCATCGCTATCTTGCTCGCACCAATATTGCTCGACTTCTGAAGAACCCCACCAATGGTTAGCGTTCCGAAGTTTGCGTCGTCGGTAATCGTTGCGCCGTCGAGCAAAAACCGGCCGTTTGTTTCAACCGTGGTGTCGGGATCGATGCGATGCAGATCAAGGCCAAGCGATATCGTAAACGGCTTCATGATCGAACCGGGCTCGAAGACATCCGTCATCGCGCGGTTGCGTAACTGCTCACCTGTCAACACCGCGCGATCGTTTGGGTCGTAGGTCGGGTAGTTCGCAAGCGCGAGAACTTCACCAGTATGCGCATCCACGACGATCGCTGCGCCCGCTTTGGCCTGACTGTTGACGACGGCCTGCTCAAGTGCGGAAAACACGCTGTACTGGATGCTACTGTCAATCGAGAGCTGGATCTGCTTGCCGTTTCGCGCCGCGGAAAGTTCAACGACGCTTTGCACGACGTGTCCCATCCGGTCGCGAATAACTAGCTGGCTGCCATCCTGCGCCTGAAGGTTTCGCTCTTCGGCCAGTTCGATCCCGTCTTGTCCGTGGTCGCCGATATTGGTGAAACCCACGAGCTGTGCTGTGACGTCGCCTTCAGGGTAGAAACGCTTGAAATCGCCTGACTCGTAGACGCCAGGAATGTCGAGCTTCTTGAGTTGATCCGCAACGGCAACGGGTACTTGCCGTTTGATATACACGAAGCTCTTATCATCGCTCAGATCCGCACGTAGCTTCGGCTCGGGGATACCAAGCAGTTGCGACATATCGGCAAGCTTGGCGGGGTCGATCCCGTCGGATATATCGCGAGAGTCGGCCCAGATCGTACGTACAGGTAAGCTGGTTGCGAGGATGAGTCCATTGCGGTCGGTGATCTGGCCTCGCATCGCTGGCAATGTCAGTGTGTGCTCAAGGCGGACATCCCCTTGTTTGAGATAAAACGGGTTGCCTAGAACCTGAATCCAGAAGGCGCGGAGCGCGAGCGCGCAAAAAGCAACGAAGATCAGAAACATCACCAGTTGCGAGCGGCGCGTCGACAGACGGGCGGCCAGAATGGGCGTGGATGAAAACGCGATGTCGGTGTTTCGCCGCGGAGAGGTGGCCACCGTTGCTCCAGAGATTGCTTACTTGTGCCCAGCCCCTTTGAGACTGGACCCCATAACCATTGGCGCCCGAATATACGTCCGCTTCGACCTGTTTTCGTTGGCCGGTTTGTACAAATCAGTTTTCGATTTATGGGGTAAGGCCGCCCGAGCGGCGCGTAAGCCCAACGCCTGCTGGGGGTTTGGTCATGGGCTGCACAGAGTTGGCGAGAAGCGGCGTCTTCCTGTGTCGTTTTGACGCGCGTGAAGCGGGCTAATTCTTTATCCTCATGTGCGAAAAAGTTAAGGAAGGCTAGCAAAATTCCTGAGCGGCATATTCATGCGTCAAATGGTTGGTTGCCGAAGCGGCGCGCAACTGCTGTCAGGACCTACTCACTTAAACCTTTCCCTTTTTCACGCGGTAGATTCCTCCGATCCTGTTACAGGCAGGCCCTGGACGTCCGTGGACATCAGCATGCCCTCGCATTGTGGCCGCGCCGCGGCCCGCTGATCGAACGCATCATGAGCCGCGATTCAGCAGGAGCGACGCGAGATGGTGCAGCGTGCCGCGAGCATATCCAGTGATGATGGAAACCAGCGATCCATCGCTCGCGCCGGAAATTTCCCTGTGAATGCATGCCAGAGCGGCACCGACCAGCAGCACGGTGGCGACCTGTTTAACGGACACCCGACGCGGGTCCGACGACGCCGCGGCGTCTTCCGTCGCTTCATCGAGCGTTCGATGGGGGTGATATCCGAATCCTTTCATAATGGTCGGCCGGTCGATTTGAACATATCGAGTGTCCGCAATCATGCGACCGGGTCGAACCAATTTTTTTGCATATCCATAGCAGCACGGCGTCTTTTGCGACCTCCGGTACGGTGACCTGCCGATGCCGTGGACTTTCGCAGGAAATCAGCCTCTATCCACGTCCGGAGCTTTGCTTAACGCGAAAGATTACTTCGACGAACGGTGCTCGACACCTAAGATTGCGGGCGCCGCAGGAAACGAGACGAGCTTCGCCGAGAAAAGACATGATTCAGTTTGACGATTTGACAGACAGCGAATGGACCCTGATCGAGGGGTTGTTCTGCAATGAAGTTGTGCCGCCCGAGCGGTCCGGTCGACGGCGTGTCGAGCCGCGCACGGTGGTCAACGCTGTGCTGTGGGCCCTATCGACGGGGCATGGCTGGTCCAGAGTGCCCGGATGGTATCCGTCGCGCCCGACCTGCCGCCGTCGCTTTGAAGAGTGGCAAGCCGACGGCACGCTCGCCGAAATCATCAGGCGGCTCAATGCTGCCGGCCGGAAGGTGTCGATGCGTGGCCCGGTTGGCGATGCGTTCAGCCATCGTCCGGCGAATCCAGATCACACGCGCTTGAACGGCCTGTCGTGGGCGAGCCCGCAGACGTGGCGCGCGCCGCTTGATTTGGTGTGAGGATTCGCGGCGTTCGTAAAGCTACGCTGATTCGTTGCGCTCGGTCCGACGGCAACCGAGCGATCCGCGTACACAGGCTTGCTAAGCGCTGGGTGAGAGAATAGGGCGCATGGCAGGAACCCCCGCCTCTGCGCGGAGAAACTCGATCAACGGATCAAGTAGCCGATGCCGGCGCGCTGGCCCTCTGCGCAGGACGAAACGCCAGGAAGCCTGGCGCGACCGGTCGGGAAATAACCGCACAAGGCGTCCGCTGCGAAGTTCCGGGTCGATCAGCGGCGAGCGGCCTAGCGCGAGTCCGGCGCCGCCGATGGCTGCACCAATCACCTGACTGAAGCTGCTGTAGCGGACGATTTTCGTTTCGAAGTCGTCAGGCAGGCCAAACTCGGCCGACCACGTGCGCCAATCGATCTCGGGCGAGTTCTCGTGCACCTCCTGCAACAGGCGACAACGACAGACCGCCGTCGAGGCGAACGCATGCAGTTCGGGGCTGCACACCGGAAAGACTTGCTCCTGCAACAGGACCACGTCATCGGGACGCAGCGCGCGTTCCGGCACGTGCACGACGGCGAGGTCGATGTCGTAGCGGGCAAAATCCGGTTCGGCATCCTGAATGATGGCGTTTAGCCGGGTCTCGGGATGGCGGCCTGAAAACTCCGCAAGACGCCGCGCGAGCCACATGGCGGAAAACGGCACATTGGCCGACACGGTCAGCTGTCTGGCGACGCCTTTGATCTGCGAACACGCATCCTCCAGCAACGACAGCGCACCGCTCGCGGCGGGCAGCAGGCTGGCACCGGCTGGCGTCAAACGAATGCCGCCAATGCCGGTGCTGCGCTCGACCAGTCGGGCGCCCAACAATTCTTCGAGGTTACGGATCTGATGGCTGACGGCACTGGTCGACACATTCAGCTCAGCCGCCGCGCGGGCGAAGCCGCCGAGCCGCACCGCCGCCTCGAAGGCGCGTAACGCTGTGAGTGGAGGGATGTTGGACATAGTTGGGTATTGTAGGAGATTCAACACCCCTTGAAAAACCATCTTTTGCCTCGCTTCCCGGCGCAAGGTAACGTCACATAAAACCCGATATGGCACTGAATTGACCGGAGGCAGGGATGTATTTCGACAGCAGATTGTGGATGATGATGGCCGGTCTACGGCTACGCGTGGCCGGTGCGGTAGGCCTTGGTTTGATCGCGATGGGTTTCGGCGTTCTGCGCTTCGTCTTTCTCGGCCGCGTCCTCGCGCTTGCGTTCGCCGGGGCGGCGCCGAGGCAGTTGGCGCTTGCGGCGGCGGGCACGGTGGCCTGCATGCTGTTGCGGGCCTCGCTCGATCATCGCCGGGTCGTTCTGGCGCAAGGCACGGCAGGGCGGGTTCAGTCGGTGCTGCGCGCGCGTCTGTTCGACCGCATCGCCGAGCTTGGACCGGCCTGGTTCGGCGCGGAGCGCACGGGCGGCGTGATGCTCGCCGTTATCGATGGCGTGGAGCAGTTGCAGACCTTCTTCGGCGCCTACGTGCCGCAGCTCGTCATTGCCGCCTGCGCACCAGTGGTGATCTTTGCGGTGCTGGCCTGGTGGGACGTGCCGACCGCGGCCGTGCTGCTGGTCGCCGCGCTCGCGACGCTCGCGCTGCCGATGCTGGTCCATAACGCCGACAAGCGCGCGGCCATTGCCCGCGCGGGGGCGTTCAAGGCGTTTGGGGAAGAGTTCCTCGACGCGGTGCAGGGGCTCCCTACGCTCAAGGCGTTCGGCCAGAGCGGGGCTTTCGCGCAAAAGCTCGCGGAGCGCGCGAGGGCTCTGTCCGGCAGTACCTTCTGGGTGTTGGCGCTGGGCCTGCTCACCCGTTTCTTCACCGATCTTGGCACTGGCCTCGGCGCGGCCGCCGCCATCGCGCTCGGCGCCTGGCGCGTGAGCCATGGCGAAATGAGCCTGGAAGCGCTGCTGATTGTCCTGATGGCCGGAACGGAAATCTTCCGCCCGCTGCGCGACCTGCGTTCCGTCCTGCATCAGGGCATGATCGGGCAATCGGCGGCGAATGCCATCCATACGCTGCTGGAAGCCCGCAGCGACGCGCCGTCCGGGGGCGGGGCGCACGCGCCGGAGCTGGCCCCCGGCATCGCGTTCGACAATGTCGGCTTTGCGTATCTGGGCCGTCGTGCTGACGCCCATGCCGGACTGAGCTTCGAGATCCGCGCCGGCGAGACGGTCGGGATCGTCGGGCCGAGCGGCGCCGGGAAATCCACGATTCTGCGCCTGCTGCTGCGCCAGCACGACGCGCAGACCGGCACGATCCGCATTGGCGGTCACGACATCCGGACGCTCGACCCGGACCAGGTGCGCGGCATGATCGCGATCGTCTCCCAGGACAGCACGCTGTTCGACGGCACGATCGCCGACAATCTGCGGCTTGGCCGGCATGACGCCAGCGATGCCGACATGGCCGCTGCCGCCACCGCTGCCAATATCCACGACTTCATCACAGCGTTGCCGGACGGCTACGCGACGCGCATTGGCGAACGGGGCGCGACACTGTCCGGCGGACAACGCCAGCGCATCGCGATTGCCCGCGCGCTGCTGCGCGACGCGCCGATCCTCTTGCTGGACGAAGCGCTTTCGGCGGTCGACGCACAAAACGAGGCGATCATCCAGCAGGGCTTGGACCGGCTGATGCAAGGCCGCACGACACTGATACTCGCGCACCGGTTGTCGAGCGTGATCGGCGCCGACCGGATCCTCGTGCTGGATCAGGGAAGGGTGGTGGAGAGCGGCACGCATACCGAACTGATTGTCCGCTCCGGGGCGTATCGCCGACTGATGGGACCGCAGGTCGCGGCGAGCGGCGAACGGCCCGTCGCGATGGAACCTCTGAGCGCCGCGCCGGCGTCATCGGGGCCGCAAGTACGACCGCTCGCCGAGGACGCGGCGGAAATCGGCTGGGGCGATACCTTGCGCACCTTATTGCGCTTCGTACGGCCATGGCGCGTGAAGCTGGCGCTGACGGTGCTGTGCGGCGTCGGCCGGGTGCTGGGTTTCATTGGAGTGGGTGTGCTGAGCGCGCTCGTGGTTGCCGGCGTCGCCTCGGGACGACCGGTCCTGGGATTGGCGGTCGGGCTGTTGCTCGCGGCTCCGGCTGCGGCGACTCTGCATTGGCTGGAATCGTGGCTCGCGCACGACATGGCATACCGCCTGCTAGCGGAAATGCGCATTGAGTTGTTCGCGAAGCTCGAGCGCCTCGCTCCCGCTTATCTACTGCGCCGGCGTTCCGGCGACCTGGTCGCGCTGGCTACTCAGGACGTGGAAACAGTCGAGTATTTCTACGCCCACACGGTGGCCCCGGCCTTCGTCGCGGTGCTGATCCCCGCCGGTGTGCTGGCACTGCTGGCTTGGGCGGCCTGGCCGCTCGCGTTGGTGCTGCTGCCGTTTCTCGCCTGGGCAGGTCTGACGCCAGTCTTCGCACGCAGCAAGATTGACCGGTTGGGTGGCCAGGCGCGCGCCGCGCTGGGACAGCTTGGCGCGCATCTCACGGAAACGATTCAGGGCCTCGCCGAACTCGCCGCCTTCCAGGCCACGGGCCGCCGCCGCGCGGTCTTTCTCGCGGACACGGCCACCTATCAGAAGCAGCGATCAGCCCTGCTGGATGACCTGTCGCGCCAGAGCGCCGCGCTCGAGGTGGCGACAGGTCTGGGCGGCCTCGCCGTAGCCTTGCTCGGCGCGGTGCTTGCGTCGCGCGGCTGGTTTGCGCATGAATGGCTGCCGCTGCTGGTGCTGGTTTCAGTGGCCGCCTTTATGCCCGTGGCCGAGATCGGCCAGGTGGCGCGGCAACTGGCGGATACCATCGCCTCCACGCGCCGGCTGCATGTCGTCGAAGCGGAGCCCGAACCGGTGACCGATGGAGACCTCCCGGTGCCCGAGAACCCGCAGGTGCGACTCGACGCGGTGAGCTTTGCCTACCCAGGCCGCAGCGCACCGGCACTGGACCGGGTGAGCTTCGCCGTGCGCTCCGGCAGCACCGTAGCGCTGGTCGGCGCGTCCGGCGCGGGTAAGTCGACGGTGGCCAACCTGCTGTTGCGTTTCTGGGATCCGCAGCAAGGCGCCATCACGCTAGGCGGCGTCGGTTTGCGCCGGCTGCGCCTTGACGACCTGCGCCGCCACATTGCGCTGGTGGCGCAGGACACCTACCTGTTCAACGACACGCTGGAGGCCAACATCCGTCTCGCCGGGCGCGATGTGTCCGACGCGGACGTGCGGCGCGCGCTGGATCGGGCCGCGCTGAGCGACTTTGTCGACCGCCTGCCGGACGGGCTCGCGACCCGGGTGGGCGAGCGGGGCGTGCAGTTGTCGGGCGGGCAACGTCAGCGGGTTGCGATTGCCCGCGCGTTCCTGAAGGATGCGCCGATCCTCGTTCTCGATGAGGCGACCTCGCATCTGGATACAATCAGCGAGCAGCAGATCCGCGCCGCCCTCGACGAGCTGATGGCAGAGCGCACCTCGATCATCATCGCGCATCGTCTGTCCACCATCCAGAACGCAGACACGATTCTGGTCATGGATGCCGGGCGGGTCGTGGAGGCGGGCAGCCATAACGAGTTGCTGGCTGCAGGCGGCGCGTATGCGCGGCTGCTTGCGCATCAGCCTGGTGTGGTTGCGGCGTAGCCCTGTACGTAGTGCCGAAGGCTTCACATCACAGGTGATGCATTGGAATAAACCGGCGGGTGCTGTCGTTAACCTTATCAGGCATCCACTTCCCGTGGCGGCGCGCCGCTGTCATGGCCGCACATGCGGCGTGAATTTGCGTAACTACACCGATGTGCTGGATGACGCCGGTGACATAACATCGAAAACGTTGGGGGATTCCTGCGGCCATACAACATCATGAACAACCTGTTTCGCGTCGGGACATGGCGTTTGCGTCTCGGCTTTGCTGCCCCGGCGCTCGCGTTGACTTGCCTGATCGTCTCAATGGGCGCTTTCGCTCAATCGGTCAGCCCGATTTCGTCGGTTTCGTCGGTTATATCGACGGCATGTGCCCATGCTGCCACTCCGCCGGGTTCCGTGAGCAGGGACGTCGATCAGTTCCGGCGTCTCTCCGCTGACGAGCAGGCGGCGTCGTTGCGAACGCGGATCGAAAACCACTCGCTCCTGTCCCTGACCGACGCCCAGATCCTTTCCCTGATGGACGCAATGAAGCCAGAGGCCTTCGTTGCGTACGCGAGAGCCGACATGGTTCTCGACAACGACTACGAATACAGTATGTTCCGGCAGGAACGGGTATCGGGCAGATGGTCCGATCGCCCCGATCACATGCTTATCCGCTACCAGGACAATCCGCGAAAAGTCTACGCAAAATGGCTGCCTGACGGCGGCCATGCGGGACAGGAAATTTTGTACGACGAAACGACGGACCCGAATAGCCTCTACGGCCACGCGGGCGGTCTGCTGCGTCTCGTGTCGGGCAAGATCGCAGTGGATGGGTCGTTTGCGCATGCCCAATCCCGCCATAGCGTGCGCGATCTTGGTCTGCAGTTCATCGCCCGCACCGTCGATCATGACGCTCGCAGCTTTCGTGAAGAGGGTCTTACTGCGAAGCCGACCCGTATTGAACTGATGAATGTACAGGGCACGCGAATGCTGGCGTGGACGTGGGTGTCGCCGTCTGGACCGCCCGCGCACTACGCGCCGCGCGTCAGACTGCTGTTCGACCTTCAACATCCCTGGCCTAGTGGCGAAGTCGCGTGGGACGAACGTGGCAAGCTATTGGAGATGATCCGTTTTGACGGTGTTGTGCCTCGCCATTGGAACAGCGCCACGTTTGATCCGCGTAACCCGGACTATGGGTTTCATTGACGCCAAACGCATTAACGCCCCCGATCGCGGACGTGTCCAACCGCGCGATGGACTTATGTCCAAAATACTCGCTGAGTTGGGGGTTGGGGAAGTCCGAATCACCGGGATGCACAAGAGATAACCTGAAGGCGCACGGGAGCGTGAGATGAGTATTCGAGGCGCACAATTAAGTGACGCAAAAGCGATTTCGATTCTGAGCAGCCAGTTTGGCTGGAACGCATCGGAAGATGAAGTAGAAGCTCGTCTTGAGATTATTCTGGGCAGGTCAGATCATCAGATTTTGGTGTACGAAGGGAATGCTGGAGAAGTGCTTGGATGGATTCATGCAGGCGTCAACATAATCGTATCGAGCGGGAAGTATGGGGAGATCCTCGCGTTCGTTGTTTGTGAAGGCGTCAGAGGGTCAGGTATTGGAGGGGACCTTCTGCTGCACGCCGAGACCTGGATTAAAGGGCACGCGTGTCGGGCGACGTCCATTGTTATCCGCTGCAATAATGAGCGAAAACGGACGCATGAGTTTTATACGCGTAACGGCTACGACATTACGATGATTGGGCTGAGGAAGATGATCGGGCGATAGGTGGGGGGAGCGCTGAGTTACAGAAGATCACGCGCGCTACAGCTAAGCAGTCCCTTCATCGCTTCGCGCACCAGCTGATTTCCGCTTCCTTTGCAGTGACGGAGACCGCTCAGTCAAGCGCGCCGCCGCATCCTCATCCGTAGAACCCGC
>NZ_JBNDMQ010000046.1:0-65537 GCF_050436665.1 Paraburkholderia sp. EB58
CCGGCGCCTTGATCGGCCGCCATCGCAAGGGTCTGTTGTTTCATGCGCATCTAACGATTGAAGGCTCAGTGGCGTTGACCTTTTTCAGCGTAGCCCTAAATGCAAGGCCCTGGCAGGTGGGTGTATGCCCACACCTCCACGGTGAACCTCAGTGGCGTTGTATGTGTTCCTCACTTGCATGAATACTCTCGAATCGACCCAATCGAATTCGCCGGCGCCCTTTGTGCCTCCTGTTGAGGAGCTGAGCGACGCGCAGTGGGAACGTATTGTTCCGTTGCTGCCCGAACTGAATCAGGGCGTCGTTCGCCGAGGGCGCCCCTGCGTCAATCTGCGTGGTGTGGTCAACAGCGTCCTGTGGGTATTGCGCACAGGCAAGGCTTGGAACGCCATGCCGGCCAACTATCCGCCCTATCAGACCTCGCACCGGTATTACCTGCGATGGCGCGACGCGGGCGTGCTATCGGACATCGCGTTCGAGCTGTTTCGCACCGATGCGGTGTTGACCGAGTACGTTTCGCGCAAGCGCGATGCGCATGAAACGCAAGAAAGTCGCGAAGGCAAAGCCGCTTGAGCGTAAAACCCTGGCTAGATCTGTTCCTGGCCAAATGCGCAGAGGCGCTCAAGGTCGATCACCTGGATCTGGTTGTACGCGAGCCGCAGAATCCCCTGTTTTTCCAGGCTCTGCAATGCCTGATTGATCCGCTGGCGTGAGACGCCCGCGAGCAGCCCCACCTCTTCCTGTGAGATCGCAAGTGTGCGCCCCGTGTCGGGGTAGAAATCCGGATTGAACAGTTGTTCAAGCGACTGGGCGACCCGCGCGTCGACGTCGAGCAAACGGCTATTCCGGATCGTGGCGATAAACTCGCCCCTCCGAATCGGCCAGGGCGCCGCAATACAGGAGTCTGTCATTTGAACGACAGACAGCGCACGATGGTAATTGTTAGCCTGTTTGATCATATGATGCAGAAAACGAATGGGAGCCCGCGAGCTCCCGAGGAGACGATTCGATGACGCATATGTTCGACGAAGGCTTGGGCCGCCGTGAGGCCAACTATGTTCCGCTCACGCCGATCGATTTCATTGCACGGGCAGCCGAAGTCTACGGCGACCGCCTGGCGGTCGTCCACGGCGCGATTCGCCGCACGTGGAGCGAGACTTACGAGCGGACCCGGCGCCTTGCCAGCGCTCTGCAACGGGCCGGCATAGGACTCGGCGATACGGTCGCGGTGCTGCTACCCAACATTCCTCCGATGATTGAGGCCCATTTCGGCGTGCCGATGGCGGGCGCTGTGCTGAACACGCTCAATACGCGGCTCGATATTGCTTCGATCCTGTTCATGTTGCGGCACGGAGAAGCCAAAGCGCTGATCGTCGATACCGAGTTTGCCGAACTGGCGCATCGCGCTTCGCTGGAGTTTCCCGATCTGCTGATCGTGAGCTTCAACGACGTGATGCCTGCGGATCCACTCAAGTTTCCCCGCGCCACAGACTACGAAGCCTTTCTGCAAGGTGGCGACCCGCAATTTGCGTGGCAACCGCCCGCCGACGAATGGGATGCGATTGCGCTGAACTATACGTCTGGCACGACTGGCGATCCGAAGGGGGTGGTCTATCACCACCGCGGCGCCTACCTGAATGCCGTGAGCAATGTCCTCGAATGGGACATGCCGAAGCATGCGGTCTATTTGTGGACGCTACCGCTGTTCCATTGCAATGGCTGGTGTTTTCCATGGACGGTGGCAGCGCGGGCCGGCGTCAACGTCTGCTTGCGCAAGTTCGACGCGAAAACTGTGTTCGATCTGATTCGGGTCGAAGGCATCACTCACTACTGCGGTGCGCCGATCGTCCAGAGCGCATTGGCCAACGCGCCTGAGGAATGGCGCGCGGGTATTGGGCATCGCGTCGCCACGATGGTGGCCGGTGCAGCGCCTGCGCCCGCAGTGATAGCCAGGATGAAGGAGATCGGTTTCGATCTGACGCACGTGTATGGTCTAACGGAGGTCTACGGACCGGCATCGGTCTGCGCCAAACAGGAACATTGGGAAAGCGTGAGCGATGATGAACACGCACGGCTCAACGCCCGTCAGGGCGTGCGCTATCACCTGCAGGCGGCCGTCACTGTGCTGGACCCGAACACGCTCGAGCCCGTGCCGAACGACGGCGAGACTCTTGGCGAAATCATGTTCCGCGGCAATATCTGCATGAAGGGTTATCTGAAGAACGAGCGTGCCACTGACGATGCCTTCAGGGGCGGCTGGTTTCATACGGGTGATCTGGGTGTGCTGATGTCCGATGGCTACGTTCGCATTCGCGATCGCAGCAAGGACATCATCATTTCAGGTGGGGAAAACATCTCGAGCATCGAGATCGAAGACACGCTGTACCGGCACCCGGCCGTTTCGGTGGCCGCCGTCGTGGCAATGCCGGATCCAAAATGGGGCGAAGTGCCGTGTGCGTTCGTCGAGCTCAAGGAAGGGGCCTACGTCACTGCCGACGAGATCATCGCGCATTGCCGTCTGTTTCTGGCGAGTTTCAAGCTGCCCAAAGCGGTTCGCTTCGGAGAGCTACCTAAAACGTCAACCGGGAAAATCCAGAAATTCGAATTGCGCGCTCGCGTGAAATCCGGCAGTGCCATCGACCTGGCCGCTGAAAGCGGAAGCCCGCCTCAAGGCAAACCTTGAGGCAGAGGTAGCGTTGCTGCGAGCGGCATCTCACGCCGTATGGGACGAGGATTCCGCTGCTATCAGGCGAATTTAACCGCGGCTGTCGACCCAGTTGCGCGCCCAACGGCACGAGTGCTGCAGCGCCTGTTCTTCGTTGTTGAAGTAGTCGAGCGAATAGAACTGGTAGCGCGTTTCCGCAGGCGTATTGCCGGCGCGCTCGAGCAGCAGGTTAGAAGAAAACGAACCGTCAGGCAGACGATGTGCCGATGGTTGGACGGCATAGCCGTTGTAATGATGAATGTGTTTGTTTTGCATTTTAATTTTAAATATTCGTACGCGTGCACGGCGATCAGGACAAGCCAGTTCGAGCCGAAGCGAATGCGTATCGTGAGAGGCGTTAAAGCCGGTCAAGCCAGGGGAGTATGAGGGGGCAAGCGAGGCGTTTGGCGCAAAGTTGCTTGAAGCGATTGCACCAACTGTGGGAGAACAAACTCCGCGAGGATGTCGCTGCAGCCCGGTACCCGTTTTCGGATACCGGACCCGTCAAACTTTACAGCGGCTTGATGTTAGCCGCTTGCAGACCCTTGGGGCCTTGCTTCGTTTCGAAGCTCACCTTCTGGTTTTCAGCCAGCGTCTTGAAGCCGTCGCCGCTGATTTCCGAGAAGTGAGCGAACAGGTCGTCGCCGCCCTTGTCCGGTGTAATGAAGCCAAAGCCTTTGCTGTCGTTGAACCACTTAACGGTACCGGTATCCATGAAGAACCCTTGAGGTAGAAAAAAGTAAAAAATCGCTCCTGGTGGAGCACGTGAAGCGTCAAGGAGGGAGAGGACAACGAATACCGCTGACAGAGCGAGCAATTGATGAACAGCAATCGAACTTCTTGAACTTCGAGGGTCACAATAGCTGGACGAGGCCATTGCCGTCAAGGAATATCTTGTAAAGTTTTGGTTAGGTTGCGCGTGATGCAGCAGGAAACGGTCAGGCCCCCATAGGAAAACGGAGCGCTGCAAATTCCCTGTCTGCCATGCCAGGCATGGTGTTAGGGAATCGCAGCGAAGCCTGTGGGATCGGTTTTGTGCTGCGGGCTATAGGCCGACGCGGTGTGCCGCAAAGATCAGTCTGAGGCCCAGCGCGGTGATAGCGCTGGCTGCCATGCGGTCGACCCACGTCTTTGCCCGCAGATACAGTTCGCGCGGCCGCTTGCTGGAGAAACAGAGGGCGACGATGGTGTACCAACCGGCTTCGATCACGAAGATAGCCGGCGGCAGTGCGAAATAACACCACAGCGGCGGATGCTGCGGCAGTAATGCGGCAAAGATACTGCCGTAATAGATAGCGGTTTTCGGATTGCTCAGTTGTGTGCTCAAACCGATCCAGAAAGATTTACGCGGATTGCCGCTTGTATTGGCCGCTCCCTGATTGAATGCGAGCGGTGTTTTTGCACTGCGCCAGATTTTCGACGCCAGATAGATCAGGTATAGCCCGCCCGCTACTTTGAGGCTCACGTACAGCCAGGTGACGGCGGCGAGCAGGGTGTACAGACCCAGTAGCGCGACGCCGCTGAAGAGTACGCCGCCGATTCCCATGCCAAGGGCCGTGGCCAATCCATCGCGACGCGACAGGCCGATTGAATTGCGCGCGACGATGACGAAACTCGGTCCCGGACTCATCGCGCCGATCAGCAGCGCGGTGAGGATGGTGGCGACGGCGGTAGACGGAGACATGGCTGCTTTCCTTTGAAGGTGCGCGAGAGAAAGTGCAGAACCATAAAATAGCACGCTGGTCCCCACTTATCGAAGGCTCGAATCGCCTTTTTGCTGTGCGCGGCGGAAAAAATGGATGCTAAAATTCGCTTATAGACGCTAAAGCGGCCCTTGAGGGTAGAGGGCCAGACGGGCGACGATTCGAGCCGCTTGCCGAACGGATTTCCTGATCAATAGATGATTTGTCGGGCATCGTTTCCGGGGGCGCATCTGCGCGCAGAACGGCAAGGTAAGGTCGAACGGCGTTCGGCCTACTCGAATCACGTATAGGCTTCGCGTTTATTAGCGAAGCCTTTTATTTTTCAAAACGCGCGCAATTACCACCGCGACATCGGTACGTTATGAAAGAGCGACAAGAACAACGCACGTTCGACTTCGACGGGAACGCGCGTGAGCGCCTCATCGTGTGGATACATCGCCGTATGGAGGAGTACGGCATTACGCTTGAGGCATTGGCCGAAGCGATCGAAGCGGATGTCGCTGCGACCAGGGCCGTCATGTACCGGGATGCCTACGGCAATACATGGGACGGCCACGGTGAGAAGCCAGACTGGCTCGCGCGGGCGATTTACGCTGGTCAGAATATCGACCATTTCCGCTGTTAAAGCGCTGGTGAGCTTTACTGAGGTCCGCTGGTCTGGCGGGCGGCTAATGAGCGCTGGTCTATAGCGCGTCGCCTCCACGCTGCAAAGATCCGGACACCTCCGTCCGGGCATACGCTTTGTCATCCCCAGACAAGCTATCGATATGAACAACGCTTCGTTGGCACACCTATAACGGGTGGCTACGATGGTCGGTCATCCGCTACGAGCGCATCTAGGCGCGCGTCCTTTTCGATGACTGCTCCCATCCTGACCGTTGCCGCCGTTTCCAAACGCTTTGGCCCGACCGTTGCGCTCGATCGCGTCGATCTTTCGATTCGTGCGGGCGAGGTTGTCGCGCTGATGGGCGCGAACGGCGCGGGCAAGTCGACCCTCGTGAAGATTCTCAGCGGCGTTTATCGTCCCGACAGCGGCGATCTTTTGCTGCGCGGGCAACCGTTCCGCCCGGCTTCACCCCACGACGCCAAACAGTTGGGCATCGCGACCGTTCATCAATCGATTGCGGATGCAGTGGTGCCGACCCTTTCGATTGCGGACAACCTGTTGCTCGACCGCTTGTGCGATCCGGCGTCTCCGTGGCGTGTGCCTCCTGCGGTTCGCCGTCAGGCGGCGGCGCCGTTGGCCGCGCGCGTGGGGCTCGATGTCGATCTGGCGGCACCGCTCGCGTCGCTGTCGCTCGCCGCGCAGCAGCTCGTGACGTTGGCGCGTGCGCTGGCGACGCGGCCTGCATTGCTGATTCTCGACGAACCCACTGCCAGTTTGTCGGCACCCGAGGCCGAACGTCTCTTTGGATTGATCGATCGGTTGCGCGCCGAGGGCGTGGCGATCTTGCTTGTATCGCACCGGCTCGGCGATCTGCGACGCGTCGCCGAGCGCGTGACGATTGTGCGCGACGGCCGCATCGTCGCCGATCTGCCTGCGCCGATCGATTTCGATGCCGCAGTCGAAACGATGATCGGGCGTCCACTGCGCAGCCAGGCCGTAGTGAATGTAACGACGGCCGCAGCCGTAATATCCGTGCCGTTCTTCAGCGTGCGCGATCTGCAGTTGACGCCCGGCAGCATCCCGTTCGATCTCGACGTGCAGCGCGGTGAAATTGTCGCCATTGCCGGCCCGGTTGGCGGTGGCAAGTCGCGCTTTGCGCGTGCAATTTTCGGCGCGGGGCGAGCCACGGCTGGGGCGATGACGTTGGATGGCCAACCTTGGCGCCCTCGCTCGCCCGCCGATGCAATCCGCGCCGGCGTCTTCCTCGCCGGAGAGGACCGTTGGCGAACCTCGTTGTTTCCGGACAGTGTGCCGTTCGCATCGATTGCTGGCACGCTCAGTTTTCCGTTTCTGTCGCGCTGGTTCAAGTACGGTGGACTCAGGCGTGCGCGCGAGCAGCGTGCCGCGCTTGACGCGATCGAACGCTTCGGCATTCGTTGTACCGGACCGGACGATCGTCTCAACCGGCTGTCAGGCGGCAATCAGCAGAAGGTCGTGTTGGCACGCTGGCACACGCAGCCTGCGCGCTTGCTGTTGCTAGATGAACCGTTTCAGGGTGTCGATGCAGGCGCGCGTGCCGATATCGTCGACACGCTGCGGCGCCATGCGCAGGAGCGCGCCACCCTCGTCTTCGTCAGCGATCTCGAAGAGGCATTCGAGATTGCGGATCGTGTCGTCCGCTTCGACCGCGCGACGCTCGATCGCGTTTCCCATTCCGATTTCACTTCCCACGCTCGCTCATGAAAACCAGTACTTCGATTCCACCCGAGGGCGTCTCTGAGGCCGCTCCGACCAAACATGAACCAGTTGTTCGACGTGGAAGGTTGCAAGGACTGCGCGGTCATCTCGAACGGACCGGCATGCTGCTCGTGCTCGCGTTGCTCGTCATCGTATTTGCCATCAACCAGCCCGCGTTTCTGAATATCGACAACCTCTTCAGCATCTTGCAGGCGGTGTCGATTGTCGCGTTACTTGGTATTGGCGTGACAGTGACGCTCGCCGCTGGCGGCTTCGATCTTTCAGTGGGCAGTGTGGCGGCATCGGCGCAAATGGCGGCGAGCTATGTGTTGATCGTCTGGCATGGCAATGCGTTCGAAGCGGTGGTGGCATGCCTTGCACTTGGTATCGTAGCGGGTCTATTCAATGGATTCCTGATTACCCGTCTGCGTGTTCCGGACCAACTGGCCACGCTCGGCACGCTGTTTCTTCTCGCGGGCCTGCAGCTGATTCCGACCGGCGGCCGTTCGCTCGCAACCGGGACGATCTTGCCCGACGGCACTGAAACAACCGGTATCTTTCCCGATGCGTTTCTCGCACTCGGACGTTTACGGCTGTTCGATGTCGTGCCGTTGCCCGTGGTCGTGCTGGCGGTGCTGACTGTCGTAGCGTGCATCGTAATGGAAACGACGCGTTGGGGCCGGGTCATCTACGCGATCGGTGGCAACGAAACCGCGGCACGCCTCGCCGGTGCGCCCACCGCGCGATATAGGATTGCTGCGTATGTCGCGTCGGGTGCGATCGCGTCGCTCGGCGGCGTGCTGATTGCTGCGCGTGTTGGACGGGGCGACGTCAGTGCGGGCCATTCGATGCTGCTCGATGCGGTGGCGGCTGCGCTGGTCGGCTACGCGGTATGGGGCGCCAAGCGGCCGAACGTGTTCGGCACAGTCGTCGGTGCGGTATTCGTCGGCGTGTTGCTCAATGGTTTGACGATGCTCAACGCGCCGTACTACATGCAGGATTTCATCAAGGGTGTACTGCTGGTGGGCGCCTTAGCGTTCACTTTCAGCGTGGGGCGTAGCGCCGAAAATCACGCGTAGCGGCCGCGCCGTTGCGCAAAACTGACGGCCAGCACGGCGAAGATCAGAGCGCCGGTCGCGACCTGCTGCCAATAGAAATTCCAGCCGATCAACAACAGGCCGTTTGCGACGAGGCTCAGCAGCAGTACGCCAAGCAGCGTGCCGACGACGCCAGGACGGCGCGTCGGCGACAGCGTCGTACCGATGAAGGTCGCACCGATCGCATTGAGCAGATAACCGTTGCCGGCCTGCGGTACGTAGGCTTTGACGGTCGACGACAGCAGCAAGCCAGCGACACCATAAATCAGCGCACTCGCGATAAATGCCGCCGCCGTGATGGCTGCCACCGGCAAGCCTGAATAACGCGCCACACCGGGTTGCGCGCCGAGCGCGGTAAGCTGCCTGCCCAAAGTGGAATGCGCGAGCGTGACATGCACCACAAGAGCCAGAACGGCTACGATCCATAACGGCACCGGCAAACCAGCGAGCGTGCCGTGCGCCAGCTCGCTAAAAAGCGGTGGCAACGCGATATTCAGCAGATACACCGGTTGACCGCCGTCGGTGGCGAGTTGCTGGGCCGTCTGACCGATGAATAGTGTGCCCAGCGTGGCAAGAAACGGTGCGATACCGAACCACCCGGTCAGCACGCCGTTGAATCCGCCAACAAGCAACGCCGCCGCGAGACCGCCGAGCGCCGCGGGCACTACGCCAAGGTGATGCGCGCTTAGCACAACGAACGCTAGACTGGCCACATCGATGGAAACGCCGAGCGAAAGATCAATTGCGCCCAGTGAGAGCGCGAGCGTCATGCCAAGCGAAGCGATCGCCAGTAGCGCGAAATTGTTTAGCAGTACGTCAGCAAGATTGTCTACACGCGCGAAACCCGGCGCGAACAACGCAAAGAACACAATCACCGCAATCAATGCACCGACCAGCGCGAAGCGCTGCAAGCGTCCTATCTGTTCAGTCATGAGCATGATTCCCGGCATGGCGGCGCACGAGCGCGGTAGTGGCAACGACGAACAGGATCAATGCACCCTCTACACCGTTGACCCAATAGCTCGACACGTTATCGAGCTGAAAACCGTTGCTGATGACGCCGATGAAGAGGACAGCGAGTAATGTGCCGGGGATGGTGGGCACGAGCCGCCGTGAGAATACGACGCCGAGCAGCGCTGCGGCCACGGTAGCGAGAAGATTCTCTCCCGCACCAGGCGAACTGCCGCTGAGTAGTGCAGTGGAGGCCAACGCTGCTAACGCTGCGGCAATCCCGCTCAATACGTAGCTTGCGGCGATGTAGCTGTTCGTCCGTATGCCGGCGGCCCGCGCTGCATCCCGGTGGGCGCCGGTTGCACGCAGCCGCAGCCCGAACGGTGTGTAGTGAACCAGGGCGGTGAACAATAAGGCGACGACAAGCAGCGCGTACGCAAGATGCGGCACGCCGAATGCGCCGTTATCGAGCAGAAAGCTGAGCAGGACACCGCTCGCAGGGACCGATGTGTTCTGCGTCAGTACGAGTTCGAACCCGGCGCACAGATTCATCGTGGTCAGTGTGGCAAGCAGTGGAAAGATACGCAGCGCGATGACGGCAAATGCATTGAGCGCGCCGACTGCGGCGCCTGCTGCAAGTGTCAATAGCAGGGCGGTGCCTGGTGCTGCGCCGTCGCGTTGCGCCACGGCATAAACCGCCGCACACAGTCCAAGATTGGCGGCAACCGAAAGATCGAGCCCCCCTCTAAGCGGATCTGCGCCACCGCCGATGAGTACAAACGTTAAACCGAAGCCGAGAATCCCGACGACCGCCGATTGCTGTAACACGTTGGCGAGATTTGCGACCGTGAAAAACAGGGGCGAACTCACCGCGAAACCGATAAATACCACCGCGAACGCGAGCGCCGCGCCGCTTCTCAACCACCATTGCGCGCCGAAGAGCCGCTCGGGCAGTTCGAATTTGCCATCATGTGGTGAGGCATCCAGTACTTTGCTCACGCTGCGATCTCCTGATGCGCTGTCTCACTGTGCGGTCCGCGCGCGCCGGTGGCCCATGCGAGCACGTCCTGGCTATCCGCTTCACGCGAGACGAGTTCGCGCACGATGCGGCCGCGCGCCATGACGAGCACGCGGTCGGTGACGCCGAGCAGTTCGATCAGGTCGCTGGAGAACAGCAGAACGCCGGCGCCATCGCGGGCGAGCCGGTCGAGTAGGCGATAAATCTCGGTCTTTGCACCGACGTCGACGCCGACCGTCGGCTCGTCGAGCAGATAGAGCGAGGACGTGCGGCTCAACCACTTGGCGAGCGCCACCTTCTGCTGGTTGCCGCCGGAGAGATGCCGTACGGGCGTTTCCGTGCTGGACGTGCGCACCGCCAGTTCTTCGATCAGGTGTTGCGCAGTATTGGTTTCACGGCGCTGCGCCAGCAGCCCGAAGCGGCTGAAACGAGCGAGGCTCGCGAGCGTGGTGTTCTCGCGCACGGATAGCGCCGGTGCAACGCCGTGTGCGCGCCGATCCTCAGGCACGAAGGCGATGTGCTGGCGCACGGCATCTTGCGGGCGACGCAGGCGCACCGCCTTGCCGTCGATTTCGATCTCGCCCTGCGCGCCACGTTCGAGGCCGAACAGGCTGCGCACTACGGGCTTGCCGCCGGAGCCGAGCAAGCCGGTGATGCCGACGATCTCGCCGCGTCGCACGTCGAACGATACGTCTTCGAAGCGGCCTGGCGCGCTCAGATTGCACACGGTCAGAACGACGTCTCCGGGCGTGCGCGCCGCCGAAGCCGATGCCTTGGCTTCCGTCTGCGCACCGATCATCGCCGTGACGAGCGCTTCGGTCGACGTCGTGCGCGCGTCGACGTGGGTGACGTCCACGCCGTCGCGCAGCACGGTGACGCCATCGCAGATTGCCGCGACCTCGTTCAGATAGTGCGACACGTACAGGATCGTGAGACCGCGTTGCCGCAGACGGTCGATGGTCTGCAGCAGACGGTCCACTTCGCGGCTGACGAGCGCGGCCGTGGGTTCGTCGAATACGAGAATGCGGGGCTCGCGGATCAGTTCGCGGGTGATCTGCACGATCTGCTGTTCGGCGACGCTCAGATCGCCGATGAGCCGGTTCGGCGTGATATCGACGCCAAAGTGGCTATGCAACGCATCACGGGCGTCGCGCTGCATGCGTCGCACGTCGAGCAGCCTGATGCCGCGCGCCACCCTTGGGCCGATGGTTTTTTCGTCGCCGAGGCAGAGCGCTTCGGCCACCGTGAAAGTGGGCGGCAGCAAACGTTCCTGGTGAACGAACCCAATCCCCGACGCGCTGCTGTGGGCTGACGCTGCGTATGCCTGCGCGATACCGTCGACGGCGATCGTGCCTGAATCAGCCGTGTGGATGCCGGCGAGAATCTTGATCAGCGTCGACTTGCCCGCGCCGTTTTGCCCGATCAGGCCGTGAACCGTGCCGCGCGGCACCTTCAGCGAGGCACCGCGCAGCGCAGGCACGCCATCGAAATGTTTGACGACGTCACGCAGTTCAAGCGCGGCAGGGCGGGCGTCGGTGGTCATTTTGCAGCGAGCTGACCGAGAGTCTGCTGGATCGCGCTGGCGTTGTCCTTGGTGACCAGAATCGACGGCACATACGTGTACGGTGCCAACGCATGATCACCGGCGAGATATCGCGCGACGTTATCAACTGCGGTTTTACCGATCAAAGCGGGCTGCTGCGCGACCACAGCCGCAGCGCTCGATTTGGGATCCTTCACGAGTGTGACGACGTCAGGGCTGCCGTCGACTGCGTAGGTCTTGATTTCGTCACGATGCGCAGCGTCCACGGCCTGGGTGGCGCCGACCTGCGGCACGTCCCAGGCAGACCAGATCGCGGCAACCTGCCCCTTCGGATACTTCTGGAGCAACTGGCTCACCTGCGCATACGCGCTTTGCACCGTATTCGGAATCACATCGCGCAGCTCAGGCTGGATGATGTGTACCTTCGGGTAGTACTTGAGCACCGCCTTGAGCTGGTCATAGCGGATCGCGCACACCGGCACGCCGTAGAAACCGTTGAAGACGAGGATGTTGCCTTCGCCGTGGATATCGTTGACGAGCTTCAGCGCGAGCTGCTCGCCGATGAAGAAATTATCCGAGGTGGTGTCGTTGATGCTCGATGGCGAAGCGGTATCGATTGTAAACAACGGGATGTTAGCCTGGCGGATTTTCTGCAACCACGGCTCCAGCACCGTTGCAGTACCCAATTGCTCGACGATGGCATCCGGCTTCTGCGCGATCAGCGTCTGGATTTGCGCGATCTGACGGTTGTCATTGCGTCCCGCATCGAGTGCGATGGGTGTGCCGCCGAGGCGCTTCACCTCGTCAATCGCGCCCTGGTAAGCCTTCAGATCCCAGTAGTGATCGGTGCCCGCGGCCGTGATGCCGATGCGTTTGCCTTTCAGCGATGGCACATTGTCGCTGGTGGCGGTTGCATCCGCTGCGGGCGTCGCGCCCTGGGCGTGAGCTTGAGTAGCAGTACCGCCGGCCATGCTGAATACGGTCGCGGCCAGCAACGAAGAGAGGGTGGTGTGCAAGCGTGTCATGGTGTCCGAATCAAAGAGGCAGGAAGGTCCATCTTGCGACGACTCTAATCAACAACCGGCTGCGCATGAAACCATCAAATAGGACTATGGTTATTAGGCGCGGGGCGAAGTGCTTATGCCTTATTTATTGGAATTTTGTTTGCCATCCGAAGGAATATCTATTTCTTAATCGTTCAGTTTGCGTGCGTCGTACCCGCTGATAGATTGTGCGAACAGTCACTCAAGCGGAGATTCGTATGGCCGAGCTTTACGAAGCGACCTCATCGCATACAGGCGATGCAGGTCAACACGCGGTGCGCGTCATTCAGGACGAAGCCCAGGCCATTGTCGTGGCGCATGAGCTGGCGGCTCGTCTGGCACAAGGCGCGCCGGAGCGCGACCGCGAGCGCCGTTTGCCGCACGAAGAGATCGAATGGTTCTCGCAGTCCGGGTTGTGGGCGATTACCGTGCCGAAGGCCTACGGCGGCGCCGGTGTCTCCTTCGTCACGCTCACTGAAGTGGTCAAGATCATCGCGGCGGCCGATCCGTCGTTGGGGCAGTTGCCGCAAAACCACTTCGGCCTGGTCGATGTAATTTCACTGACAGGCACTGAGGAGCAGAAGCGCTACTTCTTCGCTCAGATATTGAGCGGCAAGCGCTTCGGCAATGGCTTCTCCGAGAAAGGCACGAAGCACGTGCTCGATCTGAAGACGCGCGTGCGGCGTGACGGCGACGACTATGTGGTCGACGGTACCAAGTTCTATTCGACCGGTGCGTTGTTTGCACATTTCGTGCCGGTGCTGGGTCTCGACGAGGAACGCAAGGGCTGGCTCGCTTATATACCGAAGGGCACACCGGGCCTGAATGTGATCGACGACTGGTCGGGCTTCGGCCAGCGGACCACGGCAAGCGGAACCGTGGTGCTCGAATCGGTGCGCGTGCCGGCTTCGTATGTATTCCCTGCGCATCGCGTTTCCGATTTCCCGACGCTGAATGGTCCGATCTCGCAGATTATCCAGGCGGCAATCGACGCCGGGATCGCGCAGGCGGCGTTGGCCGATACGCTGACGTTCGTGCGCACGCGGTCGCGGCCGTGGATTGACAGTAGCGTCCAGCGAGCGAGCGACGACCCGCTGACCGTGCGCGAGGTCGGTCACCTGCATATCCAGTTGCACGCTGCGGAGGCGCTCCTCGAACGTGCCGCGCGGACGCTTGATGTGATCGCCGCAAAGGGCGAAACGACCGAGGATGATGTTGCTTTGGCGTCTGTGGCAGTGGGCGAGGCCAAAGTTTTGACCACTGAAATCGCTTTGCTGGCGAGCGAGAAACTCTTCGAACTGGCGGGCACGCAGGCGACGCTTGGCGAGCATAACCTCGACCGGCATTGGCGCAATGCGCGCACGCATACGCTGCATGATCCGGTGCGTTGGAAATATCACCTCGTCGGCAACTACTATCTGAACGGCGTCAAACCCGCCCGTCATCCGTGGAATTGACGCTATGAATGCTTTGGCAGAATCCGTAGCGCCTTATGCACGTCACGTGCCGCAGGCCGCGCGTATCGAGAACGATCAGCAGGCGCTCGACGTTGCGCATGCAGTGGCGCACACGCTCGCCGAGGGTGCCTCACAGCGCGATCGTGAGCGTCGCTTGCCGTATGCCGAGATCGGCATTTATTCGGCGAGCGGTCTGTGGGGCATTGCCGTGCCGCGCGAGTTTGGTGGGGCCGACGTTTCATACGCCACGCTTGCAGAAGTGACCGCAATCATCTCTGAAGCAGATCCCGCAATCGGGCAGATTCCACAGAATCACTTCTACATGCTCGACGTGCTGCGCGTCAATGGCACGCGCGACCAGCAGGCGTTCTATTTCGAACGTGCGCTGGCGGGTGAACGGTTTGGCAACGCGCTTTCCGAGCGCGGCACGAAAACGGTAGCCGATTACCGAACCGCACTCACACCGGATGGCGACGGATTTCGCATCAACGGCACCAAGTTTTACTCGACCGGCGCCCTGTTTGCGCAGTGGATTCCCATTGTCGCCAAGGCGGCCGACGACGTCTTGTATGTGGCCTTCGCGAGCGCGCAGACACCCGGTTTATCCGTGGTGGACGACTGGTCTGGGTTCGGACAACGTACTACCGGAAGCGGCACGACCACGCTCGACAACATCTACGTCGAGGCGTCCGCGGTCGTCCCGTACAGCACTGCATTCGATGCGCGGCCCACGACAGTCGGACCGATCGGCCAGCTGATTCATGCCGCAGTCGACCTCGGTATCGCACGCGCAGCCGTTGCCGATGCGCGACGTTTCGTGCGCGAACGCTCACGTCCGTGGATCGACAGCGGGGTTGAACGAGCCAGCGACGATCCGCTGACGCTTGAATTGTTCGGCAAGCTCACGCTGCAGTTGCACGCAGCCGAGGCGCTAGTCGAACGTGCGGGTCGCCGCGTGGATGCGGCGGTCAAGGAGTCGACGGCCCAGACCATCGCGACGGCCTCGATTGCTGTGGCCGAGGCGCGTGCCGCGACAACTGAGATCGCGCTGCAGGCCTCGACGCGCCTGATTGAGTTGGCCGGTACCCAGGCGACGCTTGCCGAGCACAACCTCGACCGTCACTGGCGCAATGCACGCACCCATACGCTGCACGATCCGGTGCGCTGGAAGTACATCGCGGTCGGGAACTACTACCTGAACGACGTGTTGCCGCCGCGTCACGGCGCGCTGTAACGCACCGGCGTTGGGCTTTATCTGTATCACCTAACTGGATCCGATTATGGCCAGACAGATCCGTCTAAACGCGTTCGATATGAACTGCGTCGGACACCAGGCGCCAGGGTTGTGGGCGCATCCGCGCGACACCTCCTGGCGCTACAAGCACCTCGATTACTGGACCGACCTCGCGAAGTTGCTCGAACGCGGTAAATTCGACGGCCTGTTCATCGCCGATGTGCTCGGCATCTATGACGTCTTCAACGGCAACGGAGAGGCCGCGATTCGTCAGGCCGCGCAGGTGCCGGTCAACGATCCGATCCTGCTCGTATCGGCGATGGCCAACGTGACCGAGCATTTGGGCTTTGGCGTGACGTGCTCGTTGTCGTACGAGCATCCGTATCCGTTCGCACGACGCATGTCGACGCTCGATCACCTGACCAACGGGCGCATTGGTTGGAACATTGTGACGTCGTATCTGGACAGCGCGGCTCGCAATGTCGGCTTACCGAGCCAGGCGAATCACGACGAACGCTATGCATTGGCTGAAGAGTATCTCGACGTCTGCTACAAGCTGTGGGAGTCGTCGTGGGAAGACGATGCCGTGGTGCGCGATGCGACGCGACAGGTGTTCACGGAGCCTTCCAAGGTGCATCCGATCGAACACCACGGACAATACTTCGATGTACCAGGTATTCACTTGTGCGAGCCGTCGCCGCAACGTACGCCGGTGCTGTATCAAGCCGGCGCATCGAAGCGCGGCAAGGATTTTGCCGCGCAGCACGCCGAGTGCATTTTCATCGCGGCGCCGTCGCGCAAGATTCTGAAGGAGTTCGTCGCCGACATTCGTGCCCGCGTGAAGTCGTTCGGCCGCGATCCGCACGACGTGCTGATCTTCAATCTGCATACGGTGATTACGGGCAGGACCTCGGCTGAGGCACACGCCAAGCATGGGGACTATCGGCGCTATGCAAGCGACGAAGGTGCGCTCGCGTTAATGTCGGGCTGGACTGGTATCGACCTGTCGAAGTATGACCTTGACGAACCGCTGCGTCACGTGGAGAGCAACGCGGTGCAATCCGCTGTGGAGGCACTGTCGAGCGCAGATCCGACGCGGGTATGGACCGTAAGGGAGATCGCGAAATGGGGTGGCATAGGTGGTCTTGGGCCTTTGTCGGTAGGTAGTCCGCAGGAAATTGCCGATGAGTTGCAGTCGTGGGTCGAAGAGACCGACGTCGACGGCTTCAATCTTGCCTACGCGCTGACGCATGAGACGTTTAGCGACTTTGTCGAGCTTGTCGTACCTGAATTGCAACGCCGTGGCGTCTACAAGACTGAGTATGCGAACGGTTCGCTGCGGGAAAAGCTGCACGGCGGCGGCCCGCGTCTGGTAGATCCCCATCCGGGCGCATGGTATCGCGCCGTCCGCCACGCGGCGCATGCCGACTAATGTTTTGAATTCGCTTAGAAAGTTTAAAAAAGCCATTTAAATATTGCGCTGAGGAGTCCTCATGAAATCGCTGTTCGATCGTAAATCCGCTGTACGTCGCGCGTTTGGCGCACTAGCACTCCTTTCTGCAACCCTACTGCTGGGTCAGACGACACAGGCCGAGCCGCTCAAAGGCGCGCCTGCACCGTTCAACAAGGGCGGCGTGAAAATCGCGTTGGTCAATTACCTGTCGACCGGGGATTTCTTCCAGGCCTATGAGGCAGGCGCGCAAAAGCAGGCGAAGGCGCTCGGCGTCGATCTGCGCATTTACGAAGGACGGCAGGACGCCGCCGAGCAGCGCGAGCAGATCCAGCAGGCAATCAGCCTGGGCGTGTCGGCGATCATCGTCAATCATGGCCTGCCGGAATCGCTGAAGGACGTGGTGCAGCGCGCGCTCGGCAAGGGCATCAAGGTGGTGGCTTTCGACGTCAATCTGAACAATCCAAAGGTGCCTCAGATCGAGCAGAGCGATCATGATCTGGCCACTTTGTTGCTGAACCAGGCCGTGAAGGATAACGGCGACGCATTCGCCGCGGGGTATGTGTACGTGGCCGGTTTCGCGCCGCTCGATCGTCGTGACGAAGTGTGGCGCGACTTCAAGACCGCCCATCCTCAGGTACAGGAGAAAGCGCGCTGGGGCACGGTGGACAACCCGATCGCGCAATCGGTGGCGAATCAGGCCGCCGCTGCATACCGTGCGCATCCGGATATCCGCGTGGTATTCGCACCTTATGACGAATTCGCACGTGGCGCGACGCTCGCGGCGAACGAGGCGAACCTGAGCTCGAAGATCCGTATTTACAGTGCGGACATTTCGACCGCGGACATCGAAGCGATTCGCGCGCCGAACAGCGCGTGGGTTGCAACAGCCGCGACCAATCCGGCAGTGGTGGGCGCGGTGTCGGTACGGGCAGCTGCATTGGAGGTAGCGGGTGTGGACCCGGGCCATCAGATCGTGGTGAAGCCGACCTTGATCACGCGTGACGATCTCGTGAAGATCGACATCAAGACGATTGCTGAACTGGAAGCTAAATTCCCGGCCTTCCGCTCGAGCGACGCAGCGAATGCGGCCTGGATACCGGCTACGGAGTGAATTTGCGCTGGAGTTGAGTCCGGCATTGGCAGGATCAGTATCTTGAGCGACAATCGCGGCGATCTGTCGACACCTGTCGCGAGGAGCTTGCCATGTCGGTACTAGTACTGGGGTTGGTGATTTTTCTGGGCGCACATTCGGTGCGAATTTTCGCCGAGTCGTGGCGTACGCGGCAGATTGCCCGGCTGGGGAAGAAGGGCTGGAAGGGTGCGTATTCCGTAGTGTCTGCTGTGGGGTTGGTGCTGCTTATCTGGGGTTACGGGATTGCACGGCGCGATCCTGTCGTGCTGTGGGCGCCGCCGGTTTGGGCGCCGCATCTTGCTGCGCTGCTGACGCTCATCGCTTTTATTCTCTTTCTTGCTGCTTACATTCCCGGTAATCACTTTAAGGATTGGGTTAAGCATCCGATGGCCTTGAGCGCGGCTTTATGGGCGTTTGCGCATCTACTGGCCAATGGGACTTTGAACGCTGTTGTCCTCTTTGCGGCTTTTCTGATTTGGGGTGTGCTGGCGTATCTCGCTGCGCGGCGGCGGGATGCGGCTTTAGGGGTGGTTTATCCGGCGGGGACGGTGGCTAGGGATGGGATAGCGGTGGTGGGTGGGGCGGTGGCCTGGGTTGTGTTTGCTTTCTGGTTGCATGGGTGGTGGATTGGGGTGAGGCCGTTGGGGTGAGTGTCAAGCGGACCCATGGGCGTTTTCACGCTGGAATAGCCGCCCGCGATACCTGCGGTCACTGGTTGGACTTTGCCTGCTGCACCCGCTCGACTCGCATACGGCCTGGCGGCTCAAAATAGGTTCCGAACCGCACAAGCCCGGCCTTCTTCAAGTGACAGGTCATCTCGTAGCTCACCAGGACCCCGGGGCCAGCATTGTCGATGTAGTCGACGTCGATTGCCCGGATACGTGGCTCATACGCCAGCAGCGTGGTTTCCATCTGCTGCTTGAGCAGATGCGCCGAAGCCGGTAGAGCCTTGTAGATGTTCGTGAGGTCTGGCAATCCGTAATCGGGCAGGTGCTTGAGCGCTCCGGCTCGCGTATTGAGGATGCGGCGGATGTTCTGCTGGACGCTCATTATCTCAAGCGTGTTATCGTCGTAGGCGTCGAGCGGCTCACCACCGATGTGCCCCAGCAGCATGTCGTACAGGGAAGGACCGGGTGGCATCGCGCGCTCCTTCAGGTACCGATGCCGGCTGCAACCGAATCGTCGATTGAAGCCTCGGCCGAAGCAGGCGCATCGCTGCGATCGATAAAGTCGATCACGAGATTGTCGTCCTGCGACATCGACCAACGGATTTCAACCGGCAGCAAGCCTTTGGCCATCCGCGCCAGTAATTCGCGCGACACGGCCGGCAGAATACGCTGGTTGATGAACGCGTCGACGTTGCGTGCGCCGGATTCGCGAGCGAGACAAAGTTGCGCCAGCGAACCGGCCAACGCATCATCGCAAGTAAGCGCGACGTCGTACTGACGGTGCAGACGTTCGGCGATTTTGGTGACCTTCAGCCGTACGATCGACGCGAGCGCGACAGCATCGAGCGGCCGGTACACCAGCGTCTGGAAGCGGGCAAGCAGTGCCGGCTGGAAGTGCGCGACGAGCTGAGGATGAATCGCGTCGAGCAGTGCGCCCCGTGAGATGAAAGGGTTCTCTATCGTCGCTTCGTCGATCTGTGCACTGCCGAGATTGGACGTCATCAGGATAACGCAGTTGCGGAAGTGGATTTCCCGTCCTTCGCCATCGCGCATCATGCCGCGATCGAATACCTGATAGAACATGTCGAGCACGTCGCGGTGTGCCTTCTCAACTTCATCGAGCAGCACGACGCTATACGGCCGTTGACGCACCGCCTCCGTCAGCATCCCGCCGCGGCCATAACCGACGTAGCCCGGCGGCGATCCCTTGAGCTGCGAAACCGAGTGTGATTCCTGGTACCGAGTCGTGCCAGCCGGCCACCAGGGCGAACACGTCGAAACCTACTCGGTGGACGCGATCGAATCGTTCGACCACGACAGCGCGGAGCGCTACGAGTACGTGCCGTTTTCTACGTTCCGGCACCGTGGCGGCATGCTACGGCACGAAGCACCTGAACGGTATTTCCATACCCGGGTGCGCCCGGGTGTCACGGGCCTGCACGACACGTGGGTCATCCTGGGCGGCCATGCGTGGGAGGCGATGGAGGATCTGCCGGAGGAAAGCCTGTCGCTGCGCGTGACGGGCACGAACGGCATGCTGCCGAGAAAGGGACTGCGCGAAGCGAGCATCAACGAACTGGGCGCGAGCACACCGAACGTTTCGGGCGTGCGCAATCTGTCGGCACCGACGCTGCCGCTCTATCCGCCGACGGGCGACAGGTTCCAGTGGCGGGTGCTGTCACACCTTGCGCCGAACTTCCTGTCGATGATGGACGCCGAAGTGCTGCGTGGTGCACTGGCGCTCTACGACTGGAGCGACGACGAGGTAAACCGTCGACGGCTTGCGGGCATCCTGCATGTGTCAGAGGAGTTACTCGAGGAGGTATCCGGTGGTTCGGTCGAGCGGGGCGTGCTGATCTAAGTGACGCTCGATTCCCACGCGTTTGCTGGCGAAGGCGACGTGATGCTGTTTGGTGAACTGCTGCACCGGTTCTTCGCGCTATACGCAGAAATCAACCTGTTCACGAAGCTCGCGATTGTGAGCCTGCCATCCCAGCAACGTACCGAATGGCCGCGCAGCAAGGCGTTGCGTTCCCCCCTATGAAACCACGTGCCCAAAGGAAGTCCCCGCGCCCCGCAAGAAGTGGCCTTGGGCCATGGGAAGACCTGCCGAATCTTGAACCACTCGTCGCCTCGTTGCTTACACGCGCGCCGACGATGGGCTTCATGCAGTTGTGCCAGTTGCTCGAAGTGAGCGTACCGGATCGTCCCGGCTTCGGTGAGCGTGACACGCATGAACATGAGCCGGTGCGATTCCGTCCGCGACCGCGCGTGGGATTTCCCGCTGGTGAAGTCGCATCCGTCGAATTTGACGAAGAACGCCCCCACGCGACGCCGACGGTACGCACGACGTTCATGGGCCTGTACGGCGTGGATGCCGCGATGCCTTCGCACACGATCGATGACATCGTGCTACGCGAGGAGGGACATGAAGCGGTTGAAGCGTTCCTCGACCAGTTCAATCACCGCGTCGTGACGCTGTTGTATCGCGCATGGAAGAAGTACCGCTATCCGATAGGTTTCCGGCCGGGCGGTACCGACGGACATTCGCGCAAGCTGCTGAGTCTCGCCGGTTTCGGCTGGGGTGAGAAGCCGGCGCGAGCGGGGCTGCCAGATTCGCGAGTCCTCGCGCTGCTGGGGTTGCTGATCCAGCGCACGCGCACGCCCGAAGGTCTTGCTGGTGTTGTCGCGCTGGCGGTGCCGGGCGTCGAGGTGCGCGTCGACGAGTTTTACCCGACCCTGAAGGGCGCGGGCAAGCCACAGCCGCTGACTTCGACCGGCAGCGCCAGCCGTGCGCCAAAGGAGGGCAAACGCCGCGGCCTCGGTGGCGGCTATGTGCTGAGGAGTCGCCTCGAGTATCGCAGTCGCGCTGCTCGCGTGACGTTACGGCCGGCGAGCGCCGAACAGGCCCACGGCCTGTTGCCTGGCGCATGGTTGCACCGTGAGCTGATGGCATTTATCCGCCTGTACGTCGGTACGAAGGCAGACGTGCTCCTGCGTATGGAAGCGTCGTCGAAGCTTATGCCTGCGCCCAGGATCGGCTCAACGTTGCCGGCATCAGCCGCGCCGGCTGGACCGGCACCGCGCCTGTCGTGGACGACTGTGCTGCCCTCAGACGACGAGCGCCTCATCACGATCCCGCTCGGCTCCTACGAAGTATTTCCTGCGCCGGGACCTAACCCGTTCCTCGCGCCGCTTGCCTGATTCTGGAGTCTCCATGTCTATCCGTTTAACAGCCATTATTCTTGCATCCGGCCCGCTGCTGTCCGCCTGCGGTGCCTGGCAGGCCGTGTCCGACACGACCTCGAGTGCATATCACGCAGTCTTCTTCAAACAGGTCAAGGTGCTCAACGTCGATCTGACGGCCCGGGCGTCTGTCAATCCCGACGAGGCGCAACGGTCGACGTCGGTCGCGGTGCGTGTGTACCAGCTCAAGGACCGCAAGCTTTTCGATGGCGCGTCGTATGACGATCTGCTGAAGAACGACAAGACTGTGCTTGCGCAGGACTTGCAGGGGAGTATTGCGATCGTCGTGAACCCTGGTGCCTCCGCAAGCCTGTCGCAACCGATGCAGGCCGGCACGGAATACGTGGCCGTTGTCGCGTTCTACCGCGACCCGGACTCGAACGGCGCCTGGCGTCGCGTTATTCCGAAGAAAAAACTCTCGGCCGATGTGCCGCTCAAACTGGAGCTTCTCGCGAACAAACTAGCTAGTCCCGGCGACACACCGGGCGTGAGGGTGGATTAATGACACGCACTTATCGCACGCTGGGCAACGCCGCTGACAACAGACGCTGAAGGCCAACGCCCCGAGCGCGCGAACCAAATGCGCGTTATGAAACGAAAAAAAGCCCGCACACAGCGGGCCCAAAAGTACTCGGAGTTTCGCAATCAATTCAAATCGCGAGCGGCAATCCTATCGTGCGAATGTGAAAGCGCCGTGAAAGCTCACAAATCAAAGAACACGGTTTCCTGTTCACCCTGCATACGGATATCAAACCGATAAACCGTCTTAGTAGTCCCCGGCTCACGCCGCGCAATCAACGTAGCCCTTCGCTCCACCGGCACCAAACCCAGCACCGGATCACTCTCATTCGCAGCAGCCTCATCATCGAAGTAAATCCTTGTGAACGTATGCAGCAGCATCCCGCGCATCGTCACGATCACATTCAGATGCGGCGCTTCATCCGCGGAAGGCCGCCCAGGCTTAACCGTCTCGACAATAAACCGCTTCTGCGGATCGGTCCCGGTACCAACTCGCGCAAACCCACGAAACCCGCTAGCTTCAACTTCCGCCCGCGAAGCCGGATAGCGCCCCTGGCTATCCACCTGCGACACCTCGAGCATCGCATCGCCAATCACATTGCCGTCGCCATCGAACACCTGACCGACGATCGAAATATGCTCGCCCGCCGCTTCATAATCCGCAACCGCCGGAGTAAACAGGCTCTTCAAATCAAAGTTGTACTGCTCAGGACACAGCCCATACGCGAAGTATGGTCCAACCGTTTGCGAAGGCGTTTGTTTGAGTGCGGTCATGGCTTAGCGCTCCATCGGAGTTTCGTTCGGGCCGCGCAGCACGATGTCGAAATCGTAGCCGAGCGCGTAGGCTTCCTGGGTCGTATCCAGCGTGAAACGCGACACGAGGCGCTCGCGCGCATTCTCGGGCGTGCCCTGGAAGATAGGATCGAAAGCCAGCAGCGGATCGCCAGGGAAATACATCTGCGTCACCAGTCGCGACCCAAAGTGATCGCCGAACAGCGAAAAGTGGATGTGATTTGGACGCCATGCATTCGGGTGATTGCCCCACGGATAAGCGCCCGGCTTGATCGTCAGAAAACGATAGCGCCCTTCGTTATCGGTCAAGCAACGACCAGCACCGAGAAAGTTCGGATCCAGCGGCGCATCGTGCTGGTCGGCCTTATGAACATAGCGGCCAGCCGCGTTGGCTTGCCAGATTTCAACCAACGTATTGCGCACCGGGCGGCCGCCCTCGTCGAGCACGCGGCCCGTCACGATGATGCGCTCGCCCAGCGGCTCGCCATTGCGTGCGGCATTGCGCGTCAGGTCGTTATCGAGCGCGCCAAGGTCTTCGGCGCCATACACCGGCACACGCTGGTCACGCAGCTTTTCCTTCAGCGGAATCAGCGGACGCGTCGGGCCGCGCTTCACGGACGAACCGTAGCCGGGATAAACGTAAGCGGGATGCGACTCGAAGTCGCGCGGAGTAAGAATGGACTCGTCCATGCGGTGTCTCCTTGGATGAATATTGGAATAGCAGGGGATGTGAGGACTTTAGCCAATCCAAGAAGTTATGAAAAATGACGTTTTCTCGCCTTTCGTATAACATCTCGTTATGCAACGAAGTCTCGCGGATAGCCGCGTCAAATTCCGTCATCTCCAGTGTTTTCTGGCCGTCGCGCAGTTCGGCGGAGTCCAGAAGGCGGCGGAGAGCCTGTCCATTACGCAGCCGGCGGTCTCCAAGACAGTCGCCGAACTGGAGGCTATTCTCGGCGTCAAGCTGTTCGAGCGGGGCCGCCACGGTGCGGTGACCACGCGCGAAGGGCAACTCTTCATGCCGCATGCAAGCGCCTGTGTGAGCGCGCTGCGGCAAGGCGTCGATCTGCTGGCGCGGGCTGAAGGCGCGGCCTCGGCCACGCTGGAGATCGGCGTTCTGCCCACCGTCGCGAGCGCGTTGGTTCCGCCGGTGCTCAAGATGTTTGCCGCCCAGTGGCCGCGAGTAATTGTGCGTCTCGCAACGGGTGCAAACTCGGAATTGCTCGAGCGCCTGAAGGCGGGGAGCATTGAATTCGCCGTGGGGCGTCTGGCCGACCCGGAGCGCATGGTCGGACTCAGCTTCGAGCAGCTATTCAACGAGCCGCTGATCGCCGTGGTGCGCGCCGGGCACCCGCTTGCGGCGAGCGCAGGGCTGCCAGCCGCGTTGCTCGAAGGATTTACGGTGGTCGTGCCGCCGTTCGGCACCCTGATTCGTCAATCTGCGGATAGTTTGCTGGCGGCGTGGGGTGTGCCGCCGCTCTCCGCCTTTGTCGAAATGCTTTCGGTATCGACCGGGCGGGCACTGGCGCTCGAAAATGACGCAGTCTGGTTCGTGCCGCGAAGTGCAGTCGAATACGAGTTGGCACACGGCATGCTGGTACGTCTGCCTCTGCCGTTCGCGGGCACCGGCGAGCCGGTCGGCCTGATCCGGCGTTCCGATACGCAGCCGTCGCCGGTGGGATTTGCCTTGATCGACGCGCTGCGCACCGTCGCGCGGCAACGCATGGCGGCCACCGCTGTGGCCGCCGCGCCGGCGAAGACACAGAAGCGCCGCCGCAAACCCTTTGAGGCGATTCCGCGCAACGTTTTCAAAGACCGCGCACGAAAGTGAACCATCTAGTACAAAATGCGGTTGCGGGCTGCCCCGTCCCCGGTGTACAAACACGGTCAGAAAGCTGTAGCCAGTTCACGCATCGCGGATGCATTCACAGGGCGCCGCGACGTTGCGCAATTGCGATGACCCGCATACAACCTCAGGAAGAGCGTCGGAACGTATGATAAAGGAGCAATCAGCTGATACCTAGGTGTTGCCCAGAAGTATCTATAATTGTTTGCCATGAGCAAAATTTATCGGATCAACGACTTTGCCAGCGCATCGGCCGCGCGACCAGTACGGTGCGCCGCTGGGAGCGCGAGGGCAAGCTGACTGCGAAGCGCCTGACCGTAGTGTACTGCCACGTCAGTCGCGCGGGCCAGCGTGAGGACCTGGCTGCTCAGGTTGAAGCGATGGAGCAATATTGTCGCGCTGGCGCTATCGCCGTTGATGAATGGATTCAGCAAATCGGCGGCGGCACGAACTTCAGGCGCAAGCGCTTCCTCACGCTGATCGAGCGCATCCAGCGCGGCGAGATCGAGCGGCTTTTGATCGCTCATAAGGATCGCCTCGTTCGCTTTGGTTTCGACCTGCTGGACGATCTTTCTCGTGAGCACGGCTGCGAGATCGTCGTGGTCAATCAGGAGTCGCTGTCGCCGCAGCAGGAAATGGCAGAGGACCTGCTCGCTATCGTGCATACGTTCTCGTGCCGCCTGTATGGGCTGCGCAAGTACAGGAAACAGATCAGGGAAGACTTCCCCGGAAGCAGGGAGCCGAAGGAAATTCTGCAATGACAACCGTTACCCGCACTCTTTACGCAACGCCGTCCTCGCTGCCTGCGCTTCGCGCGGTCTGCGACGTGATGGCGTTCGTGCGCGCAGACCTCTGGCGTCGCTATGGCGCGCTGGGGAACGTCGGCAAGAGTGCGGCTGACATTCGCAAGGAAGTGACGGCCAGCGGCTGGTATGCAGGTCTCGCGGTGGATGGTACGATCCGCGCGGAGACCACGAAGGATGCCGTCAACGACATTCTGACGTACAAGGCCGCTGCCTGCGCGAAGGTGCGGCAGGCCATCGCGAAGCGGACCTCGAAGCGGCTCTATACACTGCTGAAAAGTGACAGGTGGCTCGAAGACCGGTATCTGCACCGGATGATGCGCAAGCACTTCCGCCACGGCGTATCCCATTGCGACAACCAGTTCATTGTGCGCTCAGACAAGCACGAGAGCCGCATCGTGGACGGTTGCCTGGTCGTCAAGGTCTCCATCGCATCGAAGTACGGCGAGCCGCTCATGCTCACGACAAACAGCAGCGGAAAGAATGTGGACCTCGCGGGCTGCAACTTGCGCGTGATCCTGAAGGGCGATGCCGTTGAGATTCGTTATGCGACTGAAAAGGCTGAAGGTCGCCCGTGCGGGGCTGCTGAGATCGGCGTTGATAAAGGCTATACCGAGGCATTCACAGACTCTGACGGCAAGCGTCACGGCGAGAATTTCGGTGCCGTGCTGAGCGCGTACAGCGATCAGGTCTCAAAGACCGGGAAGGCGCGCAACCGGCTGCACGCGCTCGAGAAGAAGCATCGCGCGGCTGGCCGCATTGCCAAGGCTGATCACATCAGGGCGAACAACCTCGGGCGCGTGAAGCTTGACGCGCGCCGGGAGCGCACGCAGAAGAAGTTGCGGACCATCGCCTATCAGTCGTCACACACGATCGTGGACAAGGCCGCAGTGGTCGGCTCAGAAGACCCGAGCTCGCCAGTCAGGGGCAAGGTTCAATGGCGGAAATACAACCGCCGCATGAGCGCATGGGCCAAGGGTGTTCTGGCTCAGGCGCTTGATGAAGTATGCACGCAGCGTAGAGCGACGCATATCGTCGTGAACGCCGCCTACACGTCGCAAATGGACTCGTTCACGGGCTTGCTGCATGGCAGGCGCGAGGGCGACAAGTTTTACCGTATCAACGGGGACGTTCTTCAGGCGGACGCCAATGCTGCGCGGAACGTGCGGAACAGAATTCATGACCAGGAAATCACCCGGTATATGCCTCACTTTCAGGTGAAGCAGATTCTGCTCGCGCGCTCATCCGGCGCAACTGAGCGTCATGAGGCTTCAGTTGGACGGCGCAAGCCGCGTCAACGAAGTGCAGATAAATCCATTGCTCAACTCTGAGTAGCTTTCATGGAACAGAACAATCCGCTTGGCACCGCTGGCCTCGAGTTCGTGGAGTTTGCCGCGCGCGATCCGCAGGGGCTCGGGCAAACCTTCGAGCAACTCGGTTTCAAACCCATCGCGCGCCATATCAGCAAGGACGTCACGCTGTACCGCCAGGGCGAGATGAATTTCCTGCTCAACGCCGAGCCGGATTCGTTCGCCGCGCGCTACGCAGAGGAATACGGCGTGGGCATCTGCGCGGTGGGTATCCGCGTGGCTGACGCCCCGCTCGCCTTTGATCGCGCGATCGAACTCGGCGCATGGGCTTTCGAGGGCGAAAAAATCGGCAAAGGCGAGCTGGTGATTCCAGCCATCCAGGGCATCGGCGACTCGCACATCTACTTCGTTGACCGCTGGCGCGGCCGTGGCGGCCAGCGCGGTGGCCTGGGCGACATCTCGATCTTCGACATCGATTTCCGGCCCATTGAGATCGACACGGCGCAGGCCGATCTGAGCCATGCGGGCACGGGTCTCGTGGCCATCGATCATCTGACGCAAACCGTCGGCGCGGGCCGCATGCAGGAATGGCTCGACTTCTATCGCGACCTGCTGAACTTCCGCGAGATTCACGAGTTGCACGCTAACTGGCATGTCTCGGCAGAATCTCGCGTGATGGTGTCGCCGTGCGGGGCGATTCGTGTCCCGCTCTATGAGGAAGGCACGAGCCGCACGAGCCTGATGCACGAATATCTGCCGGATCATCCAGGTGAGGGCGTGCAGCACATCGCGCTCGCTACCGCCGATATCTTCGGCTGCGTCGAGCAACTGATGGCTAACGGCATCGAACTCGTTGAGCCGCCGCCGCGCTATTACGACCAGATCGATGCGCGGCTGCCGGGTCACGGGCTCGACATCGAACGGCTCAAGCGCGGCCGGATTTTGGTGGACGGCGAGATCGGACCTGACGGCGTGCCGCTACTGTTTTTTCAGACCTTTGTGCGGCGCCGCGCCGGCGAGATCTTCTTCGAGATCGTGCAGCGCCAAGGACACCATGGCTTCGGCGAAGGCAATCTAAGCGCGCTGGCACAGGCGCGTTGATCGCGATCAGGTCCCCTCAATCGTCGTCCGCCTCACTGGCCAGCACCGGATTAGCCGCACCATATGCCGCAGCCTGTCCCAGCAGCCATTCCCGGAAACTGGCAAGCGGCCTGCCGTGGCTGAGTTCGGTGGGATAGACGAGGTAGTAAGCCGCTTCGGCAAGCGCCGGCGCATCGAAGGGCACGACCAGCCCGAGCCGTTCTAACTGCGCATCCACAAAGAAACGCGGCACTACCGCTATGCCCAGCCCCGCGGCCGCGCCGCTGATCAGCATCGTATGCAGTTCGTAGCGCACGCCCTGCATCGCGCGGTTATCGTCCACGCCCAGCTTCTCAAACCAGTTTGCCCAGCCGTCCGGGCGTGTCGTCGAGTGCAACAGCGGGTAGTCGAGCAGATCGGCCGGCGTCGAGACCGGCCGCGTCAGCAGGCTCGCTGCGCAGACCGGAACGACCTCCTCACGGAACAGAAAATCGGCGGACGTGCCGGGCCAGGTGGGCTTGCCGTAGTGGATCGCTGCTTCGAAATGGGTTTCGGCGAATGGAAACGTGCCGGTGCGCACGCCCATGTTCACGCGCACGTCCGGATAGCGGGCATTGAAGTCGCCCATCCGCGGAATCAGCCAGTGCGAAGCAAAGGTGGGCAGGGCGGCCAGTTCCAGATAGCCGCCGCCGCTGCCGTGCGCGATGATCGACAGTGTGTCGCGGTCGAGCCCCTCCAGCGCACGGCGCACCTGCGCGCTATAGACCTTGCCCGCCTTGGTGAGGACCACGCGCTGTTTGACCCGCACGAACAGGCGCACGCCGAGATTGCTCTCCAGCGTATTGATCTGGCGAGACACCGCGCTTTCGGTCAGGAAGAGTTCGCGTGCCGCGTGAGTGAAGCTTTCATGCCGTGCCGCGGCTTCGAAAGCGAGCAGCGCGCCCATGTTGGGGATCTTGAATTTTCGCACGTTGATTCCGAAAACGCATCAAGTCTGAATTTTATCTCGCTTTACGGGACGGCCGCGGATTTGAATAATCGCGTTCAAACGAGCCGATCCTTGCGTGCTGACGCAGCGCCGGCGCCCCCCACTCCCACGCGGACTTGACCGAGTCCGCTCTCCCGAGAAACGACGTGCAGAACCTGAGAACCGTTCGAAATGCGAATGTTGAACAACTGCTGCTGAAACTGATCGGCGCCGAGAAGACAGCGGCATTGTTCAAGACGCTCAATCATCCACAAGTGCTCAATGAATGGGAGCCCGGCGTCGTCACGAGTGCCGAACTCGCGCAGGCGATGAACATGGCGCTGTTCGAAAACCTGCTGGCGCGCTCGGCGAATGGCCGCGCCTACACCCAAGACGCGCTGGCTGCGGGCGGCAGCGTGTACTTCGATCACGGCGCGCTGCGCACGGTGCGCTGGGCGCAAAGCGGCGCGCTGCCGCCGGGCGAAGCGGCGTTTGCACGCATCCTGAGGCCGCTCGGTTTCCGGATCAACGGCCGCTATCCGCTGGACCGTCTCGGCATGACGGGCCGTGCCTGGGCGCATGAGGACGCACCCGATGAAATCGCCCAGTTCTTCGTGAGCGAACTGCATCCTGAGCGTTTCTCGGCTGAGTTTCAGCAAGCGGTGACCAACGTGATCGGCGCGTCGCGCGATCCATTGACGCCGGTTGCGACCGCACAACTGTGGGAACTCGAGCGCGAAGGTGTGTTGCCGCTCGACGCGGCGCATGAACTGCTGCCGGTGATCGTTGGCGCGTTTGCGCGGCAACACGAGATTCCCCGCAAGGCGGATTACGAAGTATTGTTGAAGGAGTCGGCGGAAATGGCGTGGATCGCCACCGAAGGCAATGCGTTCAACCATGCGACGGATCGCGTCGCCGACGTCTTCCAGCTTTCGGATGACGAGAAAGCGAAGGCCCGCCCGATGAAACCGGAAGTCGAGCGTTCGCGTTCGGGTCGGGTGTTCCAGACCGCGTATCGTGCGGATATCGTGAAGCGCGAGTTTCGCGCGGCCGATGGCAGCAAGGTCACGCGCGAGGTACCGGGCTCGTTCTACGAGTTCATCACTCGCAAGCGCACGTTCGATCAGGACACACGCCGCTGGGAAACGGACCTGCGTTTCGACGCGGGCAATGCCCAGGGAATCTTCAAGATGACCGCCAGTCAGGCTGCTTAAGCGTGACGCGATCATTCGCACGAGGTGCCGTAGAGGTGGAATCGTCAACCGATGAAGCGCGGTTCAACGCCGCGGGGAAAACGTCCGTAGCGGAGGCGGGCAGTAGTGTCGTGCAGGAAGCCACGGACGGATCGGCGCATGGCACGCGGGCTCAGGATAACCGGCATGTCGCTACGCCGTTTCGTGGCACGGCGGCGGTCATGCAGTCGCTCGAAGACGATCTGCGCCGGCATGTGCGCGGCGAAGTGCGCTTCGATCAAGCGTCGAAGGCGCTGTATGCCTCGGACGCATCGAACTACCGGCAGGTGCCACTTGCGGTAGTCGTCCCCGCCGATGTCGACGATCTGCTCGCTACCGTCTCTGTATGCCGACGCAACGACGTGCCGTTCCTGCCGCGCGGAGGCGGTACGTCGCAGAACGGCCAGTGCGTGAATGTCGCGGTGGTCGCGGACGCGAGCAAGTATGTGAATCGCGTCGTCTCGGTGGACCCGGCGGCGCGCACGGCGATTGTCGAGCCGGGTGTGGTCTGCGACACGCTGCGCGACGCGGCGGAACAGCATGGCCTCACTTTTGCACCCGATCCGGCCACGCACAGTCGCTGCACGCTCGGCGGCATGATCGCCAACAATTCGTGCGGCGCGCATTCGGTAATGGCCGGCAAGACGGTCGAGAACATCGAAGCGCTCGAAATCGTCACGTACGACGGCGCGCGCTTCTGGGTCGGCCCGACTGCAGACGACGAACTCGGACGCATCATCGCAGCGGGCGGCCGTCAGGGCGAGATTTACGCGGCGCTCAAGCAACTGCGTGATACCTATGCAGAGCTGATTCGCGCAAAATTCCCGCAGATCAAGCGGCGCGTGTCGGGCTTCAATCTCGATCAACTACTGCCGGAAAACGGCTTCAATGTCGCACGTGCGCTGGTCGGCAGCGAAGGCACGTGCGCAATCACCTTGCAGGCGAAAGTGCGGCTCGTCAAAAGCCCTGCGAAACGCGTGCTGCTCGTGCTCGGCTTCGCGGATATCTTCACGGCCGCCGATGCGGTGCCCCATTTCATGCAGTGCGGGCCGATTGCGATTGAAGGACTCGACCGCGCGATTATTCGCGGCTTGCAGGCACGTGGTTTGAAAAAGGAAGAGATCGCGCTGCTGCCCGAAGGCGATGCGTGGGTCGTGCTCGAATTCGGCGCGGATACGCAGGACGAGGCAGTCAGTCAGGCTCGCGCGGCGACTCAGTATTTCGCTTCGGGTGCTGCGGGTGCCAATGTTTCGATGATGCTCGTCGAAGAGCGCGCGTTGCAGGCAAAGGTCTGGTCGATCCGCGAGACGGGCGCGTCGGCCGTGGCGTTGTCGGTTGATCCCGCGCGTCCAGATCCGATAGTGGGCTGGGAAGACGCGGCCGTCGATCCTCTACGGCTCGGCGATTATCTGCGCGCGTTCCAGGCAATGGTCGACCGCTATGGTTATGAAACCAGCCTGTACGGCCACTTCGGCGATGGCTGCGTGCATGCCCGCATCACCTTCGATTTGCGCGCGGCGGAAGGCATTGCGACGTGGCGCCGCTTTCTGCGCGAGGCGGCGGAGCTGGTGGTCGAATTCGGCGGATCACTCTCCGGCGAACACGGCGACGGTCAAGCGAAGGCCGAGTTTCTGCCGATCATGTATGGCCCGGAATTGATGCAGGCCATGGAGCAATTCAAGGCGATCTGGGATCCGGCCAACCGCCTCAATCCCGGCAAGGTAGTCCATGCGTACCGCGCCGACGAAAACCTGCGCATGGGGCCGGCGTATCGGCCAGTCAACTTGCAGACCAGGCTGACGTTCACGAGCCAGGAAGGCGATGGTTTACAACGCGCTGTGGAGCGCTGTATCGGCATGGGAAAGTGCCGCTCACTCGAAGGTGGGACGATGTGCCCCAGCTACCGGGCCACGCGCGAGGAGAAGTATTCGACCCGAGGCCGCGCGCATCTGTTTTGGGAGATGTTGCAGGGCGACGTGATCACCGGCGGCTGGCAGAGCCGTGAAGTCAAGGAAGCACTCGACACGTGTCTTGCCTGCAAGGGCTGCAAGTCCGACTGCCCGACACATACGGACATGGCGTCGTACAAAGCAGAATTTCTTTCGCATTACTACGAAACGAATCGAAGGCCCCGGCAGGCGATGTTCATGGGCCGGATCGGTAAATGGGCGCCGCTTGCAGCGCGTTTTCCGCGTCTGACCAATTTCATGACGTCAGCGCCGGGTCTTGCGCCGCTCAGCAAATGGATCGCGGGTGTTGCACAAACACGTGAATTGCCGAAGTTTGCGCGGCAGACGTATCGGGAAATCGTGCGGCGCGCGGCACGCAGTGCCGGGGCTGACCCGGCGGCGCCTATCCCCGCCCGCCCTAAGCCGGCCGCCCGCAAAGTAATCCTCTGGGTGGATACATTCAGCGACCATTTCTCGCCTGACGTCGCGCAGGCTGCTGCTGATGTATTGACGCAACTCGGCTGGGACGTCGTGTTGCCGAAAAATCGCTTGTGCTGCGGCCGTCCGCTCTATGACTTCGGCCTGCTCGAGCGTGCGCGCGAATTGCTGGTGAATGTGCTCGACGACCTCGCCGACGATATCGCTGCAGGTGTGCCGCTGGTCGGTCTTGAACCGGGCTGCCTGTCCGTCTTCAAGGATGAACTGCTCAAGCAGTTGCCCGATCACGCGCAAGCCAAGCGCCTTTCGGCGCAGACCTTCCTGTTTTCCGATTTCGTTGTGCGCGAGCCGTTCGACTGGCCCAGGCTTGACGCCGAGGTCGTCGTGCACGGGCATTGCCATCAGAAGGCATTGTTCGGCATGCAAGGCGACACGGCGCTCCTCGCGCAGCTCGGCGTGAAATGGAAACTGCTCGATACGGGATGCTGCGGGATGGCCGGTTCTTTCGGCTTTAACGCGGAGCATCAGGCGCTGTCCGAGAAGATCGGCGAGGACAAGCTGTTCCCCGCGATTCGTAGCGCGGCGGCTCAAACCATCGTGCTAACTAACGGGTTCAGTTGCCGCGAGCAGATCGAGCAGGGCACCGGACGTCACGCGCTGCATATTGCGCAACTCGCGCAGCGGGCGTTGGCGGCGCGAAGTGTAACGCCGACAGCCAGCGAGACCGCTACTGCTGCGGCGGCAAACTCAGCGCCGCATTCCGCGGCGTGACGTGACGCCTATGCGGACCGACGTACCCCACGCTTACTTCTTCGACGAATCCACAGGCGCTTGCGGAATATCCGCGCTGGTCGCCATCCACAACACCTCGGCGTCTTCGTCGCTGGTGGATACGGCGGCGTGACCGGTGCGGCTATCGAAATAGATACTGTCGCCCGCATTCAGGTGCGTGGGGGCATACAGCTCGGAGTACAGACACACGCTGCCGCTGATCACATAAAGGAATTCTTCGCCTTCGTGTCGTCCCCAGTCGTCGAACGCATCGAGCGTATGTGCCGAGATGCGGATACGAAACGGCAGCATCGCCTTGTGGGCGAGGTCGGTGGCAAGCAGTTCCATCTGGTAGCCGCGGTACGCATGGCGTTGACCGGCGTCCTTGCGGGTCAATGCACGGCGGCCGCCGGCGCTGACTTTCGGCGTCGAGCCGAACAGTTCGCCGATTTCGATTTTCAGGCCGAGCACGATCTTTTGCAGCACGTCGAAAGTGGGCGACATCAGGCCGTTTTCGACTTTCGACAATGTCGAGCGCGACACGCCGCACAGGCGGCTCGCAGTCTCGAGCGTCAGATCCTGCGCCTGGCGCGCGGCACGCACGCGCCGACCCAGATCCGACGTGGATGGCTCGGCGGGTTTGGTGATATGGGTATCCATGGGGTGTAGGGACAGAAGCGCGCCTCATGGCGTGCAATGTTTCCGATCATAACATTGGGGCGGTCGCCCAGCCTTTGCTGGCTTAGGTCATCCAACATTCATCCAAAATTCGTCCAAAATGCTAGCCCGCCTTCAGCTTTACCTCGGACCATTTTCGTCCGCGGGAATCGCGGTAGAGTGCGGCCATGCTTGCGGAGCGGTGTCCAACAGCGCCTGTGCGAATTCAGGGCCATATTGCTCCGTGTACAGGCGTGCCGATAACGATCTGATCTCGTGCAATGATGCGGGAGTTTTCCCTTCGGAAACTGGTATCTTCGCAAGATCGCGGAACGCCGAGAATGTGGTACTGAGCGTGCTTAACGATGGCGAATCTCCCGGTTTTCGCTGTCCGTTGGCTCGAAATCATTGTCGCCCCGCACCTGCGAACGTTTGAGTGGCCGCTTCGGGCGAAGTCGAAGGGCTGCTCCGGGTCGCGTGCTGCCGACCAGCGCCGTCCAAGAGCAAAGCGGGACATGCGATTTGCATGAGGCGGCACCCGGCCAGACGCGGTCGATCGTAGCGGCCAATCAAATGTTCGCTCGGTGTCTAAAACGCGACCTTGACCTCGGATTACACACCGACTCCGATTGTCCGGGATCGCGCCTACTCCCACCGCACGCGCCCGCCCTGTAAATGGCGCTCGATCGGCGTACATATCCCCGCAACGTACGCCCAGCGCTGTGCCCAGCTGTGTGGCAGTGCCTGCTCCGATAGCGCGGTACCCGCTATGTACCGGTCAAGGGCTTTCGTGAGTCGGCCCGCTCCGCGCGCATGGCGCTCGTTGCTATTCATTTTGCGCACCATCGGTTGAGGGCCGGGGTCGCCAACAATATTATGACCGTGATCTGCTCAGGTTGATAACAACGCAGCCTTTTGTCCGGAATAGCGCTCCCGATCTTCCCGGTCGGCCCCTTGCCAGACTCGACGGACGGCTCTGGCATGCGGCACCGCACCGTTACAAAAAGAAAAGCCACAGGTCGCGAAAGGAATCGTGGGATACGCTGATCTCAGGCGCGGAGCAGCGGTTCGCGATCTGCTGGAGGCTGAACTCGATGCCGGCGATGGTCGCCTGCGTGGCGTGCGGCACATTGTAACGTGGGACGCCGATAAGACAATCGTGAATCCCTCGTCAGCAGTACCGCGCGGACTGTTGCTCGACCCGACCTATCGCGCGGGCGTAGCACAACTCGGTCCGCTAAGTCTTTCGTACGACGCCTGGCTGTTCTTTCCACAGCTTCCGGAGCTGTTCGATTTGGCCAAGGCGTATCCGGATACGCGCTTCGTTGTCAACCACTGCGACGGTGTTGTGCGAATCGCCAGCTACGGCGACCAACGCAAGGAAGTGTTCGATACATGGGCCCGCTCGATGCGCGAACTCGCGCAATTGCCGAACGTGTATGTGAAGGTCGGCGGGTTGGGTATGCATCTCAACGGCTTCGACTTTGAAAAAGGTGAGCGTCCACCGTCTTCGATCGAACTTGCAGAAACGTGGAAGCCATGGGTGCATACCTGCATCGAAGCCTTTGGTGCAAACCGCTGCATGTTCGAAAGCAATTTCCCGGTGGACAAAGGTTCCTATCCATTCAGCAATGGCTGGAACGCCTTTAAGAGACTGACCGCACAAGCAAGTGGGGAAGATATGCTTAAGCGCGGTGAGGCCTTGTCGACCAGGGGCAGCAGCGCTACGAGGAGTTGGCCGACGTGCTGCTCGATGAAGTGGACAGGGAACTGGATCGGCGGGGTCACTGCTTCGCACGCTATGCCGACGACGCGAATGTGTACGTTCGCAGTCGCCGTGCGGGGGAGCTGGTGATGGCATTGTTGCGGCGTCCGTATGGGCGCTTGCGGCTGAAGGTCAACGAGACCAAAAGCGCCGTGGGCGGTGTGTTTGGTCGCAAGTTTCTGGGCTACAGCCTGTGGGTGGCTCCCGACGGTGTGGCCAAACGCAAGGTGGCGGCGAAGCCGCTGCTGGCGTTCAGGCAGCGCATTCGCGAACTGACTCGTCGCTCAGGCGGGCGCAGCATGAAGGAAGTGGTGGAACAGCTAAGGTCTTATGTGTTGGGCTCGAAGGCGTACTTCCGGCTGGCGCAAACCCCCGGGGTCTGGCGCGAGCTGGACGAGTGGTTGCGTCACCGGTTGCGTGCCATCCAGCTGAAACACTGGCGCCGTGTGGGTAAAAACCGTGCGAAACCATTTCAGCCAGCGACGGTTGCCCTGTCGAGGGATGCGCTAGTGTCGGTGCGATGGCGCACGGTGATTTTGTATGGGGCGATTTAGCGTGTGTGACGAGGAAACTGGCGCTTGAACGGCATTGGTCGACAAGATCCCGTAAGGCCTGAAGGCGTCTTCGGTGGTAATTCATCCAGCCAACGACGATGGTGCTCACGCGCGCGGCAATCTCCAGACCTCTCTTTCCGCGTGACAGTCAATATTGCGTACAGGCGTAACTGCGAAGTTGGCCGGCGCGAAAGGGCGATGTCATCGGCCTTGATAACCGTTCGATGGGTTACCTCGTCGGATCTGCCCGCGGGAGCGGGCGGGCGCGGTACGCAGCGGGCTTGCCGATGCCGCATGGCCCGCACTCTTCGCAAACCGCTCGCTGGTCGACGTCTCGCCCATGAACAGTAACAGGACGCCCATGAAGAATATCATCATGACGACTGCCGACGCTGCAATATGCGCCCCGCAGTGCGCTAGAAAGGTTTTGCATAAACCTTCTCAGACCATCGATTCCTTGCAGATCGGGATGAACTGGTTCGACGAGCGGCCCGGCGGTCTCGACCGTGTGGTGAGTCAGCTCGTGCGGTCCCTTCCGGCGCAGGGCGTGATCGTACGCGGCCTAGTTGCGGGCAGTGAGCAGGTGCGTTCGTTGAGCCATGGCGCGGTGACCCCGTTTGCATTGCCAGACGCACCGATGTTGACGAGGATAACGAACTTGCGGCGTGCGGCTGCCCAGCTTCGCAATGCACGCATGCCTGACGTGGTGGCCGCGCACTTCGCGCTTTATGCGGCTCCAGTGTTTGGCACATTTCGGCGCGTGCCGAAGGTCATCCATTTTCATGGGCCCTGGGGCGACGAATCCGCCCATGCGGCCCGTGGAGGCATGAACATAACCATCCGGCGTGCGATTGAGAAATACGCGTATCGGCGCGGCAACCTGCATATCGTGTTGTCTCAAGCTTTCGCCGATGTGTTGCAGCGATACGGTGTCAGCGCAGGCACCATTCGTATCGTGCCCGGCTGCGTGGATGTCGGGCATTTCGACACCGGCATCGACCGCCGCGCCGCGCGTGCCGCCCTTGGACTTCCGCAGGACCGAGCCATGCTTTTTTGCGTGCGTCGCCTCGTCTCGCGCATGGGTCTGGAGGATCTGATCGACGCCGTGTTCCTCGTGCGCCAGTCCGTACCCGACGTACTCCTGACCATTGCCGGCAAGGGGCCACTCACGGCGGCGCTGCAAGCGCGAATCGAGCACCGCGGTCTGTCGCAGTACGTGCACCTCGCGGGTTTCGTCGCCGACGAAGCATTGCCCCTGTGGTATCGGGCGGCGGACATGTCGGTGGTGCCGACTACCGCGCTGGAAGGTTTCGGCCTGACCACCATCGAGTCCCTCGCGGCCGGGACTCCCGTTCTCGTCACGCCAGTGGGCGGCTTGCCGGAGGCAGTCGCGCCGCTCAGCCAGGCCCTGGTGCTGGAAGCGTGCGGCTTTCGGGCGCTGGGCTCCGGGCTCACGGATGCGCTTCTCGGCAAGCGCATTCTTCCCGACGAAACCGCTTGTTGCGAGTACGTCCGCTCGCACTTTGACCTGCCCGTGATTGCGGCGCAAGTGGCAACGGTCTACCGCGAAGCAATCGATACGTACTGACGGCGAACCGGCTGCATTGCGGATAGCGTTCGATGTCGCACAGACGCCTGCTGACCCGACGTGTTCACATATGCAGGGTGGTACGTATACCGCGCATGGGCTGCATTGATGGCTCGCTCCGGAAATAGCTCTTGTCCGATGATGCGCATGAAGTGTCAGGACGCCGGTCAGCCGGTGTCGCGGGCGCCGCGGGATATTCCAGTTACATCGCTTCGATCACCGCCTGCCAATGGCATTGGCGGAGACGGCGTGTTGAATCGGACGCGCATTTGTGTATTGCGTCGGACACCGCTATTACATATGAAAATTACCGTACTCGTACCAACTTATCGACGTACGTCCGACCTGGCTCGATGCCTGGAGGCGCTCGCGTGCCAAACCCGTAGGCCGGACCAGGTCGTTGTTGTGTTTCGCGAGAATGACGAAGAAACCGTCGCGTGGCTCGCAATGGAAAAAGCGGTGGGCTGCCTGCCACTTTTGAAAGTTGCGATCGACGTGCCCGGTCAGGTAGCGGCATTGAACGCGGGCCTGAATGCGGTGACCGGCGACATCGTGGCGATCACGGATGACGACGCCGCTCCACGTCCCGGTTGGGTGGCGATCATTGAAAAGCACTTTGCCAACTCGCCCGACGTGGGCGGGGTGGGCGGCCGCGACTGGGTCCACCAGGACGGGGCGGTACTCACCGGGGCACAGCGGTTCGTCGGTCGATGGCGGTTCCCCGGCCGTGCGATCGGCGCTCATCATCTCGGAGTGGGGGGGGCGCGCGACGTGCACTTTCTGAAGGGTGCAAACATGAGTTATCGGATGAGCGCGATTCGCAACGGCGCGATCGGCTTCGACACGCGGCTACGTGGCGCCGGTGCTCAAGTCCATAACGACATGGCGTTCGCGTCCTCGGTGAGGCGATCAGGCTGGCGTCTGGTCTATGACCCGGCGGTGGCGGTCGATCATTACCCGGCTCAACGATTCGATGAAGATACACGCTCCTCTCGTGGCAGCCGTAAGTGGATCGCGGTAGAAAACGAATCCTACAATCTGCATTTGCTTTTGCACGATGAATTCCGCTACGTGCGCCGTTGGGCCGCGCTGTGCTGGATCGCGTTGATTGGTCACGACGGGTGCCTGGGTCTCGCGTACTTGCTTAGGAACCGCGTCCTTCGACGGCAGACGTCAGCGCTTCAGGACTGGCGGGCGTCGCGCAGCGGCGCTGCGCTAGCGCGTCTCACCCTTGCACGAGACAAGCTGGCTGACCGCGGCAGGACCCCGGGCTAATCCGGCATCGAATCCTTCACCAGCACGATTCGCAGTACCAATCAGGAGGAGGGGGAATGCCACAAATCGACCTCAAGACAGTTCCGCCAGATCACAGCTTCAATTGCGATATCTGCATCATTGGCAGCGGCCCCGCAGGGTCCACCGTTGCTCGGGAGCTAGGCAAAGCGCGTTTCGATGTCGTCGTCCTTGAAAGCGGCGATATCGAGCGTCAGGCCCATGTCGATTCGCTTAACGAAATAGAGAACGTTGGACGACCGCGGGTGCTCGACCAGTGGCTCGTCCGCAATCGGGTTGTTGGCGGCAGTTCTCATACCTGGACCGGCCGTTGCGCGCCTTTCGACGAGATCGACCTGGAGCGTCGCGACTGGGTGCCGCATTCCGGCTGGCCGTTCGCCATTGATCACGTGAAGCCATTCCTGGACCGTACGCCACCGTACCTTGGGATCGGCCCAGGCAATGGATTCGGTGACGAAGGGCTCTGGGCCCTTGCAGGGTGCAAGCCACCACGGCTCGATTGGGACAAGGCCTGTCTGGAGCCGTTCTTCTGGCAGTTCAGCCGCGATCGGAGCAATCGCTACGACTACATGCGTTTCGGTCCTCAGTTGCTGGAAAGTCTCGCTCCCAACGTTTCGCTCGTCACCAATGCCACGGTCCTTCAACTCGGCACCAACCCGGGCGGGACGGCAATCGAGTCGGTCGAGATCGCAGCCCCGGATGGAGGCAGACGAACGCTTCGCGCTTCGGCTGTTGTCGTATGTGCGGGCGGGATCGAGAACGCCCGGATACTGCTCTGCTCGGACAAGACCATGGCGCGTGGGCTCGGGAATCAGAACGGACTCGTCGGCCGCTTCCTGATGGATCATCCTCGCGGTACGGTCGCCTCGTTTCGCGTCAAGGGCTCCGAGCGGTTGCAGAAGCTTTTCGGCCTGTATAACGTCAAGGACCCGTCCGGCGGTCATCTGTTTCGCCATGGCGTACGGTTGAGCCCCGATCTACAGCGCAAGGAAGGACTCTTGAACTGCTCCGCGTGGCTTGGCGAAGTCGTTACGCCGGATGATCCTTGGAACGCATTAAAGCGCTTCCTGCGCGGGGAAGCCGATTGGCGCAAGGACGCGGCCATGATCGCATCGAACGCGGGTCTGTTCGCCCGGGGCCTCAACGACTACTTCGTCGAACGCAACGGCCTGCCACGCAAACTTGATCAACTCGATCTCACCTGCATGTGCGAGCAGCGGCCGGACCCGGAGAGCAGGGTTACGCTGTCCGATCGGCGTGACTACCTGGGTCAAAGACTGTCACGCGTGGATTGGAGAATTCACGAGCAAGAGGAACGCACGGTTCGGCGTATGGCCCAGGTCGTCTGTGAACAATTTTCCCGCATGGGCATCGATCCGCCTGTCCTCGACGAGTGGGTACTAAATGACGGACCACTGCCAGAGCGCTTCCAGGATGTCGCCCATCCCACCGGGACCACTCGTATGGCGGATGACCCCAAGCAGGGCGTTGTCGACGCGCATGGACAGGTGCATGGCGTGCATGGCTTGTATGTGGCGGGCAGTTCGGTGTTTCCCACCTCCGGCCACGCCAATCCGACGCAGATGATCGTCGCTCTGGCCATTCGCCTGGCCGATACCCTTAAGGTCGAACTGGCCAGCCGGGAAACGGTTGTCGCGCCATGTGCTCATGCTCCCGTGGAAAAGGTGGCATTGCCTGAAATGGCCGGCCTCTGCCGTGACCAGACACGCGTGCTGGTGACCGGCGCCTCGGGGCGGATCGGCAGCCATGTGATCGCTCAGTTGTCGGCTCATGGTTATGCCGTGCGTGCGCTCACGACCCGGCCCGTCGCCGAAATGAAAGGGCTGGTTGGCGTCGAATGGTGCCAGCACGACTTCCATCAGTCGCTGGACTTCGGTCCTGTGGTGGCGGGGTGTGCCGCCGTTCTGCATCTGGGCGGCGAACTGCGTGAAACCGGGAAAATGCAGCGTTCAAACGTCGATGCGACGCGGGCCTTGGCACAGGCGAGCGAGCGTGCGCAAGTGAAGGTTTTCTGCCATGCGAGTTCCGTGGCTGTTTATGGCAGTGGCCGAAAGCGTCTCATCACGGAAGACAGCCCGACGCTTACCGCGCAGCATGATGTCCGCAGCGAGTACTGGGCCGAGGACTATATCCGCACCTATGGCCGTACCAAGTTGCAGGGCGAGGCCGCGCTTGCAGACGAAGCGTGCTCGGTCGAATACGTGGTCCTGCGGCCGACGGTTGTTGTTGATGTGCCCGACCTCATCGCGCTCGGAAACTGGAGCCGGTTGAAGAAGAACCTTGCAGGTTATCGTCACGCTCACCATATCTACATACGCGAGGTCGCTCATGCATTCGTCTGGTTCATGGAGCGGTCGTTGGAGCGTGATCATGCGGAGCCGGGCGTATGGGTCTATAACCTGTCGGAAGACGATTTCGCGGACAACACTTATGGCGATTTTCTTAGGATGGCATTCACGGCATCCGGGGACCCTCGGTTCAGCGCGATAAAAATGCCGTGGCCCCTGGACTGGTGCCGCGATTTCATGAAGTTCCGTTCGCTGCCGTTGCGCCATCCGCTCGGCCGGATGCGGTTCTCATGCGATAAATTGCGTGCGGTCGGCTATGTGCCCCACTTTGGCATTGGGCAGGCTTATCAGCTCGCGCTTGAAGAACTGCGCCTGCAGCGCGCGCGAGAGGCACGCGTATCGGAAGAGCGCCTCGCCAAGGAGCGATGAGACCACGGGAAGACGCGGGATATCCGAGGGTGCTTGACTTGGCGAGGCAAGGCAAGCCTCAGTTCGGCCGGCCCGATACCCGCGGTGAGGCCATTTGGTCTGGCCGTGCGCTCGGCACGCTTTGCCAGATGAAAAGGTTGAGCTGGTCTTCGGCTCCGTAGCCGATCTCCTCTGGCGCGTACGAAACAGAGCCGGTGACGCAGCGCACCAGAGCAGATGATGCGTCGAATACCTCCGCGCAAGTCGGATGACAGTAGATGATGAAAAGATGCTCGATGCTGCCGGTCTTGAGACCTTTCTCAAGATTGCGCAGCAGCGCCGAGACGAGAGACTCGCCGAACGGGTTGTACAGGAATATCACCAGCTTGCCCGGCGCAAGTTCGAGTTCGAGTGCATTGGCCTCCAACGCCCGCATCGGGGTACGCTCGGGAAACCGGCGAGCGACGATTGTCGCGTTTTGGTTAGCGATTTTCACCAGGACCGGGTTGAGCTCGTAGCCAAGAACGGCGTCAAAAGGGAATTCCGTAGCGATGATCAACGGACGGCCCTTGCCACAGCCGATATCGGCGAAAGTGTAGCCATGCAGGTCTCCAAGCTGACGCAGCGCGTTGCGCACGATGCTTGGCTGGCAGCCCATGTAAGGGAGATTCTCGCTCGCCACGCCCGCCTCTCCGTTGAGTGGCTCGGGCGGTATGATGCCACCCGTGTCGGTGCCGAGCAGCCGATCGATGGGATGGGTGCGGTAGCAACCCGTATAGACGATTCGCAGCACTGGAACGCGATCCGCGATGCGGCGAACCCAGGGAACGAACAACGCGCGTTGCACGCCATCGGGCAAAATCGTGACCATGGCGATCAAAGGCACCTTTACACTGCGTTTCATCCGCGTCCCAAAGCTTTTCAGAGTCATTGTTTTCATAAAACGGATTCGTCGAAAGTTTGTTGGCCCCATCAGGCCAGCCACCTCATCATGGGCCTTCAAATAGGGCTTCGTCGTCCGCAGGCCGACTTGGCGCAGCTATGTGCCCGTCAGGCGCGCCATGGTTTCGCTCGCCGCCACCGCTTCAATCATCTGATGCGTAAGCATGACGTGCTGCCGCGCGAAACCGCGCGTCGTCAGGTCCTTGGATACCAGTTCATGCTGCGCGCGGCGAATCCGCTCCGTGGTTCCCGTGGGATCAGCGGCCATCGCCACGACGGTATCGCGCAGACTGCGAGCATCCTGATGCGGCGCGTAGGTAATGCTCGAGTCGCAGAAGTAGGCCGAGAGGCCGCCGTCGGCGGTTGCGACGACCGGCTTTCCCGCGGCGACCGCTTCGAGCACGACCGTAATGCCCGATGCATGATGGTTGGGATGCAACGGGACAACGATTACGTCAGCCCAGTCGTATAGCTCGCGTTGCTCTGCGAGTCCGAACACCGGCGCAACCCTGATGTTTCCGGACCGGGCCGGGCGCCGGACCTTTCGGCGCGTCGCCAACCTGGCCTGAAAGCGCTCGTCGTGCGCGAACGCAGCCATGAACGTGTCCCAGTCGCGGTCCCGATCATTACCGATAGTAGCGATGCGCAAGGGTTCGTGTGGGCGCCAGTCAGGCACGGCGTTCAAGGGAAAGTCGTCTGTGTTTATGCCATAAAGCACCACGGTCGCTTCGCGGCCCCAAAACTTCAGTGCCAGCGCCGCATTGTCATAGGCCAGGGTGGTCAGCAGGTTAGCCCGGCGTATGAGTTTTTTGAAAACGACCCGCTTGAACAGGCTTAGCGACTTCCACACATCCAGCAGCCATACGGTCTGTGCGAGAAGGAGTGGCTTGTCAGGTCGACGGGTAAGCATCAACAGCAGGGCAACGGAGAGGTACTCCCGCTCCGTATGCGTCCAGATCACATCGGCGTCAAGAATGGCGGCGCGGTTTCTAAACGTATGAATGAGATCGCAGCCGAAGAGGGCCTTCAGGCCGCGTCGAAACTTCTTGAGGATCTGCCCTTCCGGGTGATCCTTGGAAAACGTCAGCGCCATGGAGTCCGATTCGGCGTAGTGGTAGCCATATAGACATCCCGCGTTCTCGCCCTGTCGATACTGGCTCGGATCGACGCCGTAGTAAAGATGAACATGAACGTTGGTTCGTGGCCGTGTCGCAATGTCGGTTGCCATGTCAGACGAAAAACCTTCCGATATCATAGGTCACCCAAAGTTTTGCCCAATCCTGTGCGCGCACTCTGTACATCCGGAGATACAGGGTACTGATACTTGAGAACTGGCTAAAAGTATTTCGGCACTTTCTCAATTTGAGTGTTGGCGAGGCCACATAACGCGCTGTTGCCTGATTCCGCCACCCCCTCGGTGGCGGCATCGCATCTATGTGAAGACCTGACGCCCCATTCCGATTTCAATGCTGCCGCAGCCTGATGATGGATGCTCGCGTTATCGCGCACGATCACGTCGGGTTCGCCGTCGACCTGCTGAGCAGCGCTTCGATGAACTCGACGACGTGAAGTGCCTTGACAGCGCGCTTGTGCGAACCATGGATCAGCGCAATCCCGCCGAAGTCGAGCGCGCCGATGATCGAGCGCCTGCGGTGGGTGTTGGGTCAACGGCATGGGGGCAAGCCGCGTGGTGACCAGCTGCGCTGAACCAGTGGTGCTGCGCAAATGCCCGCTTTGTCCAGGTAGAACAGGCGGCATTGCTGCCCGTCGCGGGCGGTGACCTGAAGTTTGTCGAGTGTGGCCTGCTTCACGGCGAACGCCTCTTCGTCACGCTCTTTTTCAAAGGGTAGCAGTTGCGGTTGAACGAGAAGTTTTCGCGCTTGAGAGCTTCGCCGGGCGTTTCGATGCGACACGGCAGCGCCTCGCCACGAATCTCTTCCACGTCTTGCGAAACCTGGCCAAGGGCAACGGGTTCGGCACGGGCTATTTCCAACGCCGTGGCGACCATCGCTTCAGAAAGGGCTCGTGGCCGGCACCCGTTATGGCCGCCCATGAGGACGCATACGCCGCCGTCGCGCCATGCGCGAGCTCAGTTGTAGACCGACGGGTCACTGACGCCAAGCTGCTCCGCGATGACCTTCGGCTTGACCTTGAGCCCAAGCTGTAACAGGCCCGCTGCGCGCGTACATGTGTCCCCGTGCCTATGATTGATCGAAAGCTGCTGCAATGTGATTTCCTCGACTTCGCTCAGGCCTACCATGCACTTCATCCGCTACCCCAGCTTCAAGATGCTGCCACGTTAGCCAAATCCAAACAGATTTACTAGGAACACTTAAATGCCTCTTTCGAATTTCGAGTGGGTGTACTGCCGGGTCAAGCGCGGGCGCAAGCCCGGCGAAGCGAACGCTTGACGCGTGTAGGGGAAGTAAGCTGATGCAGGGCTGGTTGCGGCAGAATGCGGCAATCAGCCCTGCAAGACTAAGCGAACTATGACGAACCAAACTCAGCTGTTTGAAGCCGCCTTGGGAATCAAGGCACCGTGGTATGTGCAAGGTGTCGATTTCGGCACGGAGCTGACGATTGCCGTGGACTTTGTCGCGGGCAGCCGGTTTGCCTATCCCGGGGTACCGGGCGAACACCCGGTGCACGACACGGTCATCAAACGGCTGCGGCACCTTAACTTTTTCCAATTCGACTGTTATCTGGAGGTGCGCGTGCCGCGTGTACGCCTGCCGGACGGCACGGTGCGGCTCGTGGAGCCTGACTGGATGGGCAAGCTGGATGGCTTTACGCTGCTGTTTGAAGCGCTCGTGCTGACGCTGTGCCGGGAGATGACATTTGCGGCGGTGGCTCGTCTGGTGAACCTGTCGTGGCATCGCGTGAAGGCCATCTGTGATCGTTACGTGGATCTGGCCATGGCCGCGACTGACTTGTCCGAGCTCACCGCGGTGGCCATTGACGAAACCTCGTGCCGACGGGGCCACGACTATGTCTCGCTGGTCGCCGACATGGACGGCAGGCGCGTGGTCTTCGTCACGCCAGGCAAGGATGCCGGCGTTGTCGAACGCTTTGCCAGTCACCTGGAGCAACACAACGCAACGCCTGCGCAGATCAAATCGGTCAGCATCGACATGTCGCCCGCCTTCATCAAGGGCGTGGACGAGCATCTGCCCGATGCGCGCGTGACGTTCGACAAGTTTCACGTCATTGCGCATGCGTCCAAAGCCCTCGATGGTGTGCGCCGCGAGCAGCAGAAGAACGATCCCGCACTGAAGGGCATGCGCTGGTCGTTGCTCAAGGATGCAGACAAGCTGAACCTCGCGCAGCTGACCGATCTCGAGGCACTGATCAGCCAGTACACCACCAACCGCACCGCCCGTGCCTGGATGTACCGCGAGCAACTGCGCGAGATTCTCGATCGCAAAGCAGATCCATGTGCTCTCCAGGATGTTGCGCCGGTGGTGTACCGGCGTCATGCGTTCCAAGGTTGAACCGATGAAGGACGTCGCGCGATTGATTCGCCGACACTTCGACGGCATCGTCGCGTGGGCCCAGACGCGCCAGACCAACGGCTTCATTGAAGCGATCAACGGCCTGTTTCAAGCGGCCAAGCGCAAGGCGCGCGGATACGCCAGCTTCAAAACCATGCGAACCGTGCTGTTCCTCATCGCCGGCAAGCTCGACTTCTCGGCCTTCAATCCGCATGCCTCGTGAGCCGCATTACCCACTGCATTTTTGAAAGAGCCACTTAAATCATGCTTAAAATTACTTATGGCGCGATCAAATTTGAAGTGCAATACCCTGCTCGTGTAAGGTGTGCCGATGCAAAAAAGAACTTACCAAGAACTGCAGCCTGAAGAACGCATGAAGATTGAAAGCATGAAGCAGCCGGGCTCCAGCATTCACGCCACCGCCAGACTGCTGCGTCGGTACTTGCCGAAAGGCACCGACCTCTCGGTCTACAACCAAGACGAATTCGATGCCATTGCCTGCAGCCTGAACAGCCGACCGCGTGTCACGCATGCATTTCATTCGCCATTCGAGATGTTCGAACGTACGCTCGCAACCGCTTCGATAACTTCAGCTGCCGTTCATTAACCTGCTGTTGCGCCTCACATTTGAAACTGCCCATGAAAAGAGTCGCAAACCGGCTGTATGTGTCCCGGCGTACAGTTCCAGATAATTGGTCCATGCAGTATCGGAACTGATCTGCAGTTATCCAAAAGTTCGCACTATGTGGTTGTCAAAAATTACGAATTATATAGTTATCCAAAAGTTCGCATAATGCAGTCGTACAAAAGTTCGCGTTATGTGGTTGTCGAAAGTTTTAATTATGTAGTTGTCCAAAAGTTCGCATAATGCAGTCGTACAAAAGTTCGCGTTATGTGGTTGTCGAAAGTTTTAATTATGTAGTTGTCCAAAAGTTTGCTTAATGCAATTGTACAAAAATTCGCACTATGTGGTAGTAAAAAAGCTTCGATTATGTAGTTGTCCAAAAGTTCAAATAATGTAATTGTCGAAAAGTTCGCGATATGCGGTTGCAAAAAAGTTCGCACATCGTCTGGAGCTTGCGAAGCGCAACGCGATCCTCGCTGCCTGACGGACCGATCTCGATGGCGCGTCGACTCGATCGACATCGGCGTGCGCCGAGTCCTGTCGTGTGTTGATTCTATGCATCGGTTATACCAAAAGACCTTGCTTTAAATGCGTTTCTGGAAGTTCATCCTGCACCCTCCGTCAGATGTATGAGGAGCGTATGAAAGTTGCCATTGTTCACGACTGGCTCGTGGTATCGGGCGGTGCTGAAAAGGTGCTGCAGCAGATTGTCGATTGCTTTCCTCAGGCAGATATATATACGCTCGTGGATTTCCTCGAGGACCGCGCCTGCGTACGGGGCCGGCCGGTTTACGCCTCGTTCATTCAGCGGCTACCGTTCGCGCGCACGCGCTACCGGAGCTACTTGCCACTGATGCCACTCGCCATCGAACAGATCGATCTCGCGGCTTACGACCTCATCATTTCCAGTTCCCATGCAGTGGCAAAGGGCGTTCTGATCGGTCCGGATCAGCTACACATCAGCTATGTGCATTCGCCAATTCGCTACGCCTGGGACCTGCAGCATCAGTACCTCCGGGAAGCGAGGCTGGTCTCCGGGTTCAAATCCGCGTTGGCTCGGGTGTTGTTGCATTACATTCGGAGTTGGGACGCACGTTCGGCAAATGGTGTTGACCATCTACTCTGCAACTCGCGCTTCGTTGCGCGTCGAATCAAGAAGATCTACGGACGTGATGCGACCGTCATATATCCTCCCGTTGACCTGGCCGGGCTGACGCTGCACGCGGCCAAAGACGACTTTTACCTCACCGCGTCGCGCATGGTGCCTTACAAGCGGATCGACCTGATCGTCAAGGCATTCTCCAGGACCACGGAGCGGCGGCTCGTTGTGATAGGCGACGGACCCGACATGCGTAAGATCCTGGCCGTCGCGGGACCCAATGTGAAGATAATGGGCTATCAGTCATTCGAGGTCTTGCTCGATCACCTGCAGAGGGCGCGCGCGTTCGTGTTTGCAGCGGAAGAAGATTTCGGCATATCGATCGTCGAGGCACAGGCGTGTGGAACGCCCGTCATCGCCTTTGGAAAAGGCGGTGCGCTCGAGTCTGTCGCCGGTCCTTCCGCGGAACGTCCGACGGGCATATTTTTCCGCGAGCAAACGGTCGAGTCTTTACTCGAAGCCGTCGACATCTTCGAGCGAAATTCCCGCCTGTTCAATCCGCTGCATTGCCGGCAAAACGCAGAGCGCTTTGCTGTCGAGCACTTCAAGGCATCGTTGAACGCGTTCGTTGACGTACGTCTTGCGGTTTTCCGCGCCGAGACGTTAGCACACAGCTAGTACACAGCGATGTGGATGACTATTGCGGGTCGTTCAACGCTCAGAATTCCCGCCAGCTTGTACGAGTCCATGGGAGACTTCTTTGTCAATACCACCGAAATCAACTCCAGGCTTGTCGCTTGACAGGGGCAGGGATGAAATCGCTTCTGGCGTTCGCGAGGCTGTAGAAGAACGCACGAGCGCTCTTTCGTCGATGCAGACGCATGGAGAGCCGCGCATTCTCTTCATCGATCAAAGCGGCCAGATCGGTGGCGCCGAAGTCTGCCTGCTGCCGCTCGCCGTCCGATGCATGCGACGCAGTGAAGTGCTGTTGCTTTCAGACGGCCCGTTCCGCGAACAGCTTGAAGAGGCTGGCGTGCAAGTGTCGGTCGACATGGACCCGCGTGTGTTAGCCATCAAGAAAGACCGGTTCAGGTTGGCGGCGCTCGCCGCGCTGCCTGGAATTTCGCGTCAGGTCCGCAGGATCGCGCACCGTGCGAAGTCATTCGATATCGTGTTCCTGAATACACAGAAGGCGTTGATCCTGGGCGCTCTTGGCCGGGCACTGCATCGCAAGCCCACGGTCTGGCATGTCCATGACATCGTCTCGCGCGATCACTTCAGTCGGGTACATCTTCTTTTCATCAAATGGGCGGTGGCAATTGGCATAGATCATGTAATCGCGAACTCGCAGGCTTCCGCCGACGCGCTTATCGCACTCACCGGCCTGCCGCGTAGCGCTGTCCCGGTCGTACACAACGGCGTGGACGTCGCCCGCTTTCGTGGAGACGCGGCGCAAGCGAAGAGCGCGCTGGCAAAGCTGCGGGAGTTGCCCGGACTTCCCTCCGATGCATTCCTCGTAGGCCTGTTCGGACGCTTGACACCATGGAAGGGTCAGCATATCGGACTCGACGCGATCGCACGCGTAACGAATGCGCGTCTCGTGCTGGTCGGCGATGCGCTTTTTGGCGAGATTGAATATGCGAAAGGTTTGCGCGTGCAAGCCGAGAAGCTTGGCATTTCGAACCGGGTGCATTTCGTGGGTTTCCAGCAAGATGTCGGATCCTGGATGAGGGCAATGGACCTTATCGTACATGCCTCCATTCGTCCCGAACCGTTCGGACTCGTCATCATCGAAGCGATGGCTGCGGGAAGGCCGGTGATCGCCACGAATGGCGGCGCGGTCCGCGAAATCATTCGGCACCTCCAGAACGGCTGGATAGTCGAACCCGACGATCCAGCAAGGCTCGCCGAAGCGATCGATAGCCTGCGGCGCTCGCCCGAGCTCTGCGCAAGACTCGCAGCTCAAGGCCTTACCGACGTGGGCCAGCAGTTCTCCATAGACCGATATCTCAGACAGATGACGAGCGCGTTTTCCGACATGGCGTGGCCGGGATCCCGAGCGCGCCGCGACGAAACGCTTGCGCAGTCGACAAATAGGCCGGAAAGCGGCCAAAACAAAATCAAGCCCCACCCTTGAGCTCGACGCGAACCTGCCAACGGAGCGCCAGCAGTGCCGTCTTCGCCGAGCCCGTTCGCTCGGCGCATGTCTCGCACGGCGCATGCTACGCCGTCGGACGCCTAACAGGAAAGCAACGCGTGAAGACCGCCGGGCACAGCGTTCGCCGGCGTACATATTCTAAAATGCAGCCGTTTTAATCTAATAAAACAACTGGTACATTGGGAGTATGATGCCTCGTCATTTTGCCTGCAAGTCCGTTCGTATCGCGGCAAGCCGACGCGCAATCCTCTGTCGTATCCCGCACAAGTTCGGTAACCGGTCCTTCGCTTGATGGAAAAAAGCCTTCTGAAGAACGTTGCAATCAATTTCACCGGACTTATCCTGCCCGTGTTCGTATCGCTTGTTACGGTGCCGGCCTACATTCACGGCATGGGAGTCGACCGATATGGCGTGATCAATCTGGTTTGGGCGCTGATCGGCTACTTCAGCGTACTCGATCTTGGCATTTCGACCGCAACCGAAAATCACATCGCAAAAGCGCGTCATTCCACAGACGGTACGATACAGCGCATCTTCTGGAGCGCGTTTTTCCTGAATGTAGCGACGGGCCTGATCGGCGCGGCATTGATCTGGGTTGGCGCATACGTCTACATCGAGCATATCGCTGCTATCGAGCCGGTGTTCCAGCATGAGGTGCTCAAGGCCTTGCCTTGGATTGCGATCGCCGTACCGGTCGCGAATATGTCATGGGTATTCAGTGGTGCCATCAATGGTATGGAGAAGTTCACGCTGTTCAATGTCAACCAGACCATTGGGACGTTCCTGTTCCAGTTGCTCCCGCTCGCCGCGCTCTACCTGATCTCCCCGTCTCTCGCCGTGGTGGTTCCCGCGGCTGTCATCGCGCGCCTAGCCGCCGCGCTCCTGCTTGGTTACGGCACTTGCCGTGCGATCGGCATCAAGCGCGTCTCGAAACCCGAATGGCCGCTGATCAACGAACTGTTCAGATATGGACGCTGGCTATTGCTTTATACCGGTGCGAGCGCGATATCCACATCGCTGGATCGGGTGGTCATCGGCTCGATGCTGGGCGCCAGATATGTGGCGTACTACGCTACGCCGCAAAATTTGATCACGCGCCTGGACCTGTTGCCGACGGCCATGCTAAGGACTCTTTTTCCGCGCCTGTCCGCCGCCGCGAGCGATCACGCCGATGAAATAGCACATCAAGCGCTCGCGTTCCTGAACTGCGTGCTCACGCCTTGCGTCGTGATCACGCTGTTCGCGCTCACGCCGTTTCTGAACATCTGGCTTGGGCACGAAATGGCCCATCAATCGGCGCCGGTTGGACGCATCCTGGTGACCGGGGTGTGGCTGGTCGGACAGTCCAGGATCATCAGCCTCCTAATTCAGGCGAAGGCGAATCCGGCGCATGTGGCCCTCGTCGGGTGGGTCGGCTTGCCGATATTCGCGCTCGCGCTGTGGCTTGGCATCCGGTGGTACGGAATGCTGGGCGTGGGCATGGCTGTGGTCGCCAAATCCTTTTTCGACTACGTGGGTTTTCTCTATTTCTCAAAACTCAAGCCGCAGCCGATAGTGCGCAACATGGCCGGGCATCTGGTTTTCCTGGTCATCGCCACGATCTGCTCCGACTCCATGGACTCCTTACCGCGCATGGCCGCGATTGGGTTGCTGCTGATCGTTGGCAATCTCATCTGGTCCTTCTGGGATTCGAGCGAATTACGCGACGTCGCGGCCCGGATTTGCCGAAGGTTCCTGCCCGGCATGAGCTGAACGGGGCCACAACCTCCTGGAGGGACGCTGCAGCCCATACCGTTGAGTTGCAGACACCCGGCTGCGGCCCCGAACTTCGCTAGCGCCGAATTCCGTTATACGCTTGCGACTTCCGTCACCGGGCCACGAGACATCAGCGGCTGCGGCAAATGACGTCCATCAGATCAATTCGACAGATCCGCTTCGGATGCGGACACGGGCACGACGGTACTCACCGGCTCCATGACGGAGCAGCTGATTATGTGTTCGCGAAGAAAGTTCCACCCCTTGCAGCGCGGGTCTAACTGTTCAAGGGATTCTCGAGCTGGATTGCTATGGATATCTGAGCATTCAGCCACCGTGGATCACCGGCGACGCAATATTTAGTTGCTCCACTGTTGCGGCCGGCGCGCTGTGCGGCTGGAACCGCTCACGGGCAACCGCCGGAACCGCTCGCTGCATTTCACGGACATAGCGCCGTTCCGCCAGCGGCAATAGCATTCCGACAAAGAAGAACATGCCCGACGCGCCGAGCAGCGTGTGCGCGAAGACCATCATCGACAGGATGCCAAATGCCCCGGCGGCATTGGCTAGGGCGAAGCCGTCGGGCTTGTTCGACATGTTCGCGACGAGGGTACGGTAGACGAGCATCAGCAGCCCTCCCACATACAGCAGTGTTCCGGGCCACCCAAGCACGTATGGCACTTCCATCAAGCCGCTGTCGAAGTCGACCACATGGTCCGAATCATCGGACAGCTTCGAGCCGAGGCCGACCGCACCCAGTCCGCGTCCCGCGATGTTGGTTGTCATTTCGGATAGGAAATATTGGTAAATCTCGGCGCGGGCCTGATAGCTATTATCCGTTTTGAGTTGAGTGATGGTCGCCAGTCGCGTCGTCGCTTGTTGCGAGATATTGTCGACCATCGCGACCGGGGAGCAGAGCAGCACAATCGCCGCAAGGCCCCCGGCCAGCCGCAGCCGGCTGCGGTTCTCGGCCATGATGAACAGGTAAAGGAGACCGACCAGCAGACCACCGAAGGCCGCGCGCACCATCGTGCCAATGAACGCGGGCACGGCCACGACGCTCACCAGCAGGGACACCTTGTTGCGTGCCGCCCGGTTCATCAGCAGGCATACCATCATGGTGCTCGCGAACGGGCCAGACGAATTCATGGTGCTCGCCACTCTCATGCTGAATGGCAACGGTACGCCCTCCGACTTCATGCCTGAATGAAGCAGCCAGAATGCGTCCCAGGCCGGCGGGTTGACGTATTGCACTACGCCGTAGCTTGCGATCACCAGACCGCCGAAGATGAAGGTTTTGAGCATGGTGCGGTAATAATCTGGATATTGCCGCCAGTTGACGAGAACGTGAAAGCCGATCAGAACCGGAAACAGCCAGGATATCAATTCAAAGGTAGCGGCCGCGATGCCTGTGCCGACCATGCCGATGACATAGCCGTAAAGGATGCCGAGCATGATCAAGGTAAGAGGAATGGCGCGCCGCTGCAAGAGCACCGGGAAATGCGTTAGAAGGTTCATGCTGCACAGTGCCGCCGCCATCACCGGCGCAAGCATGATCAGGCTGCGTTCGTTGAAAGTGCCGTTGAAATAATCCGACAGGCGCCGCACTTCCGGCGTCAGGAAATATAGCCAATAGACGAACGACAGGTAATGAGCGGGCGAGCGCTTGTAGAGCAGACTGGCCACCGCTAGTGCTCCGGCGGGGAAAAACAGTTCAAGCACTCTACCTTGATGCGAGGCGATCAGCAGTAGCGTAAATCCGGCAAACGCCGCGGGTGCATACATCAGCCGGCGACGACGACGTAATTCGAGCCGCTTCGCGTTCATCGATGCCGGGGCGGTACGCATGGACTCAGACAGCACCGGTTCGTCCGTTGTGCGGGCGTTCTGGGCCTTTTCGCGTTGCGCCGTCCATGGCGTCTTCCATGTTTCGATGCGGTCGTTCCCAGAACTTGTGGTCGAAACACCTGACATCATAAGATCCGGAAAAGTAAGGTTGGCTTTGCGTGCCTCCGGGGCACGGCAATAGCCCCTCGGTCCTGGTTGGAGCGGTCCGTGGTGCCAGATGAGTCAATGCGACGTACTGCGGGGCTTTGTTCGGAACCCGATGATTTGACCGGGCCTTTTCAGCGGCGAACCGGCCTTGGCAACCGGCCGTCGACGCTGGCACCACTTTATATTCCCAAATTCCATCGCTCTGTTCGCGATCGCACCAAGGCTCGCCAATCGTCCTATGCATTGCTAGCGCAAGGGACGAGGGGAGTCCTGGCGTCCGGACGCTCATTTGCCTGATCGTTGGAGTTCGACGGCGTCGGGTTGTCTCCTCGCCATGTTCCACTCGCAATCCCTGACCGGGTGCACCATCTCGCCGCGAACGTGTACTCGCGCACGCATGAGCCTTTATTTAGTCGATACATTGCTCAGATATGCTAAAGGATACGGTCGACCGTGCCAAATGCTCCGCGAGCCTGACGGAAGCTAACGAATTTCGTTCAGGAAAAAAGCTGGGTATATCAAATCGATCGCATTCCGGACCAGCGGACAAGTCATCGCACTGGCTAATTTAAGCAATCCAAGGCGCAATGTTCGCAAACGCACTTACCGGGATGGGTGGAAGCGCTGGAGTGTGTAGTCGAGCGGCGGCCTCGGCTCGTTTTCTCTGTCCATTTATCAGCCTGCAGGAGATCCGGATTTTCCGGGGGACGACGGTTCTTTCCTGGCGGATACCAGCAACAGGCACAAACGAGCGTCGCCTGACATCAGATTAGCGGTGCAATGCAAATGTGGAAAGAAAAGTCGTACCAGTGTGACCCGAATGCGGCCCCTCCCACGAACCCCGCTGTTCCAGGGAAATAGCGCTGCAGAAATTGGGCGTTTACGATCCGTGAGAGCAACTTATATGAACATTAAACTGCTTGTGTCCTTGCTGGCCGGCGCGTCTCTCATTGCATCTCTTAGTGGTTGCGCGCTGGCACCGGGACCTTACCTCGACACCGATCGCCTGGACCAGATGCCGTCGGCGGAAAGTGCTGAGCAGGGCAAAGTGATTTATCACGTGCAGCCCATTGACTCGACCTATTTCGAACATAACCCCAGGCCGAACATCGGATCTCTGGAAAGCACCTGCCCGCTCACGTGCCTCAACAAGAACACGCGCAAGCTCTACGCTTATCAGATAGGCGTGAATGACCAGATAAGCGTTACCGTCTGGGATCATCCTGAGTTCAGTTCGAACGGCATCGCGCTCAGCACGGGCACAGGGGGCATGCCGCCGTTGCCCGTGGCGCCACCCGGCGGCGATTCTGGCGCGGCTGCGGGCAGTGCACAGGCCAACGCCGCCGGCGCCGCCGCGAGTGGCGCGCAGGTGGGCGGCGTGACGGTGCGTGTGGCCAACGACGGCACCATCTTTTTTCCGCGTGTCGGTCGGGTACATGTTATTGGAGATACCGCACAGGAAGTGCAGGAGAAATTGACAACGTCTCTTGCCAAGACCATTCGCAACCCGCAACTCGATGTCCGTGTGACCGGTTTTTACAGCAAGCAGGTGCAGGTTACCGGTGACGTCAAGCTGCCTATGGCGCAACCGGTCACCGACGTCCCCTTGTCCATCGTCGACGCGATCAATCGCGCCGGCGGGGCGAATGCCGATGCGGACCTGCAGAACGTGGGCGTCACGCGCGACGGTCAGCGCTACCGTGTGGACGTCGCGGCATTGCTCGATCGCGGCGAGATCCAGCAAAACGTGCTGCTGCGCGACGACGACATCGTCGACGTGCCGGATCGCAGCAAGAGCCGCGTATTCCTGCTCGGTGAACTGGTGAAGCCGCAAATCGTACCGATGATTCGGGGTCGCCTGACGCTCGCCGATGCGCTGGCCAATGCGAACAGCATCGATCCGAAAACCGCCGATCCTCGCCTGGTCTATGTGATACGGGGCTCGGATCAGCAATTCGCGCAACCCCGCATGACGAAGACGGCCGCTCCGGCGGCAGCCTCCGGCACGGCTCCGGCCGCCTTCCCGCTCGACCTTGACGTGTACAGGCTGGACATGACGCAAGTGGACGCGCTGATGCTGATGACACAGTTCGAGTTGCGTCCCCGCGACGTGGTCTACGTCCAGGTTGCCAGTTCGGCCCGCTTCAATCGCGTGCTCGACCAGATATCGCCGACCATCCAGACTCTCTTCTACACCGTACAAACGACCCGCTAGGATTTGTGCCATCCGCCACGCCCGGAGTGCAACATGAGTGCTTATGAAATGCCCGAGATTTCGACCGTGCGAGCTAAAGACGAAGAATACGTGCTGCGCGATCTGTTCCGAATGATTGCCGGTCAGATCTGGTGGGTGCTGACTATTGCAATCAGTATGTCGCTTATGGCCGTCCTCTATGCAAAGCTTGCTACACCGGTCTATCTAGCCGACGCCCTGGTCCAACTCGACACGCCGAACCCTAACGCGCCTAATAGCAACCAGGCGTCGTCCTCGGCCGTGTTGCCAAGTGCGGGCTTGCTCTACGCCGACGCGGAGGTAGAGATCATCAAGAGCCGCGTGGTGATCGATCCGGTCATTGAACAATTCAAGCTGAATATCTCGACCGCTCCCCATGTCATTCCAGTCCTCGGGCGAATCAGCGCGTGGTTCGCCAGCGAGGGTCGTCCACAGCCCGCGCTGCTTGGTCTGGATTCCTATGCCTGGGGCGGTGAACTGTTCAAAGTCGATTCGTTGACGGTCCCCGCCTCGCTGGAGGACCAGCGTCTGACACTGCGCTCGCTCGGACAGTGCCGGTTTGCGCTGTTCGATCCGCAGGGGAACGAGTTGTTGCAGGGGCGGGCCGGCCTGGCGGCGAAGGACAACGGCGTCAATGTGCTGGTGAGCCAACTGGTCGCGCGTCCGGGGACCGAGTTCTATGTTACCCGTGCGTCACAACTCCAGGCCAGCGTGAATTTCGCGGTCGGCTTGCAGGTGAGCGAGAGAGGTAAGGACACGGGCCTCGTGCAGATCGCGTATAGCGGCAATAAACCGTTCTTCGTTACGGAAGTCGTCAATGCCGTGGCTGCTTCATATTTGAAGCAACGTACCGAGCGTGCCCAGGAAGAAGCGAATCGAATGCTGACTTTTCTGAACGCTGAATTGCCACGGGTGCGCGACGAGTTGCGCGCCAGCGAAACAGCTTTGGCGGATTACCAGAAGACGGCCGGTTCATTTCAGCCCACGCAGGAGGCACAGACTTATTTGTCTGGTGGTCTCGATTACGAACGCCAGATTGCGGCATTACGCATGCAACGTGTCCAGTTGTTGCAGCGCTTTACCGGCAGCGCCGATGAGGTTCGATCCATAGACGCGCAGCTCGCGGCGCTCGGGGTCGAGAAATCGCGATTCGAGAACCAGTTCGGGACCTTGCCGGCTTCCGAGCGCCAGGCGGTGTCCTTGGAACGGGAAGCTAAGGTCAATGCTGAAGTCTATGTCGCTTTGCTCAACAAGACGCAAGAGCTGTCAATAAGCCGTGCCGGTACGGTGGGCAACGTGCACATTGTCGACAGGGCACTCCCACCTTCCACGCCGATCAGGCCTAAAGGACCACTGATCATTGCCGCGGGCAGCCTGCTCGGGATTATTGCGGGCGTGGCTTTCGCCTTCGCGCGCGACTCGTATTTTGTCGGCGTCAGTGACCCCGAACGGGTGGAACGGCGCTTCAATCTTCCCGTGTTCGGCGCGGTCCCGTTCAGCGCGGAACAAGCCCGGATGGACCGGAACCGGCGCGCCGATCCACCGTCGCGGTTTTTAAAGCGCCGACCCCTGATCAACGGACCGTCTGCCGCCGCGCTTGAGCGAGCCAGCGTCCTTGCGCCCGCACGGATTGTCATGCAACCGCTGCTCTCCACCGCGCATCCGTTCGATCCATCCATCGAAGAACTTCGGGGAGTCCGTGCAACGCTACAGTTCGCGCTCATGGACGCGCCGAACCGGGTGATCGCAATCACGAGCCCGGCCCCCTTCGATGGCAAGAGCTTCTTGTCGGCTAATCTCGCTGCGCTATTGGCGGAATCGGGCAAGCGCGTGCTGCTCATCGATGCGGACCTTCGACGTGGCCGCCTGACTCAGTATTTCGGGCACTCGCGGGATGGTGGCCTGACAGAATTGCTCATGGGTCAAACCGATCTCTCGATCGCCGCGGCCGAGACCGGTGTCCAGGGCCTGCACTTCATTGGTCCGGGAGCTTACCCGCCCAATCCTTCAGAAATCCTCACTTCTTCGCGCTTTGCCTTATTGCTGCAGGCGCTTGAGAAGCAGTTCGACCTGATCATCGTCGATACACCGCCGCTGCTTGCCGTGCCCGATGCGGCCGTGATTGCGAGTCTGGCGGGGTCTGCCGTCCTCAGCTTGCGCGCCGGCGTCCATTCCGAACAGAATATCGCCGACGCGATGAAGAAACTGCGGCAGGCGAGGGCGCGTGTGGTCGGGACCGTACTGAACGCCATGCCGACCAGGGGCGGTAGCCGCAAGAGCGGCTACGGATATGCTTACGCTCACACCTATTCGAGCGATCCGCTTTCGCGCGACAGGAATTAGGCAAGGCCGGCCGTGTTGTTACACGACTGTGGCCACGGCGTTGCCGGGTTCAGCGCTGATCAGGCGACGCGGTCTTCACCCAGATCGGGCTGAGCCGGTCTTGAATCGCGCACGCGTCTGCCGCTGAGTGCACCACGCCACTGCGCTCCCCATTTGGCGAGCGCGCGACGCAAGTCGTTGGCCTGGAGCGCGAGCAGGCCCCAGCGCGTGTTCGCAATGTGCAAGCTCCATACGACCGAGATATTGTTCCGGCTCCAATAGCTTTTGAATCTTTCCGAACCGATGCCTAGGTCGAAATCGAGACGATGCTCGAAGGCCCATTTGACCCAGTGCTCGATCGCGACGGATCCGGGCGCGAATTTATAGTAATTGGCATCGAAGCTGGCGATGATGCCGATCGCGCAAGTCTTGCCCACGCCGCATACCGAGACCGCGATTGGCGCTCCGTCCAGAGCGACTACGAAGAGATGCGCGAGAATCTTGCCGTCATTCTGGCTGAGCAAGTCAATGAGGAAGTCCCGGTACGACGACGAATACAGCCATTCTCCTTTTTTGTTCACACGAAGTGCCCACTCACGCTTGTGGGCGAGCAACCAGTCGATCATCTTCGCGATCTCATCGGGCTCGTCCGGTCCGAGAAAACGCGCTTCGAGCTTGCCCTCCTTGGAAAGGCGCCGCTGGAGTGCCCCGGGCTTTCTTCCAGCCAAAGTCCCGAGCGAGGCGCAGAACTTGTCCCAGTCCGGTACCTCGCTGAGTTTCGCCACCGCGCAAGAATGTTGGTCGGCAGCCATCACGTGGGGGTGACTCGACGCTAGACGGTGCAGATCCGAGTTGGCGCTTACGTAAGGTAAATGGATGAAATCCGCCCCGCAACACTGGTGCGCTGCTTGCCAAGCCTGGGCGATTAGGGCAGGGGCGGACGGTCCGCCTTCCACAAGCATGCTCGTGTATTCGGTCGCTTCGGGACCGAGCGGCAGAAGACTCGTCCAGAGCAACTTCCTGGCACTGACAAGTGGCCACACGAGCACCAGCCGCCCCTCTTCACGCAGGACAATGCAGCGCAATTTTTTGCCGTGCGGCTTGGCGGCGTGCAGCCAGCACAGCCAGCAAACGCGAAAGGCCTGATGATGCCGACCGTTCGCCCGGTGCCAAAGGTCTTCCCATTCGCGGTTCAATGCATGAAACGCGACGGGAGTAGTAACTACTTCTAGTTGAATAGTCTCGACCTTCATACAGTCTGTCTCCAAGGGATTCCATTGCTTCATCGGCGTTCTTGCCGGTGGATGGAGTTTGCTCGTCTCACGTTGAATGTCTTTCTACTGACTTGAGTCTGAACCGGTCATTTGTGGCCGGCGTAGCACGGGGCAGATCAAGTTTGATCCAAGATAACAACATAAACGTGAACTTGACGCAAAGCCAAGCGTCGCAAGGATAATGTGCACGTACCATATCATTTGCGCAACGCTATCGTGCGACCAGCAGCTTCAGGCAGGCAACTCGATGTTCTTGCCCAGACCTAAGGGCGGTTTTTTGCGGTGTGTGGGATTTCGAACAGACTAGCGCATGAATAATCCTTATTTTTGAAGCAAGATTTCCGGTGGCCAAAACTTGCCCGATAGATTACAAATCAATGAACTTAGTTAAGAATTCAACCGCGCGATACGTTTGATGCCTCGGTCCATTGTGCAAAATAAACGTTTTCGATCCTGAATAAACGAATGGGTGCCGGACCCGCGGTAAATCACGGGCTCCGCGGCGCTTTCCCGTATTCGAGAGACTCCAGAGCGAATGGTCAACGAAAGTGACTCAACACTCTCCCCGCCGGTCATGCGCTCGCCGAAAAAAGGCAAGAGTGCTGCCAAGCCCCGCACCGAGGCGGTGGCGAAACCTCCCGCTTCCATAGGCTTGATCGAGCGCTCGGTGTTTCACGAGCATTGGTGGCTGGATGCCGCAACGGGGGGAGACTGGGAGCTGGCCTTAGTGAAAAATGGCGATGAAGTGATTGGAGAAATGCCTTATACGCTTAAGAAGAAGGGACCTTGGCAAGTTTCCATGCTGCCGCCTTTAACTCGAACGCTTGGCCCCGTCATAAAGCCGAAACCCAAGGGTGCAGGCGAGCAGGAATGGTGTCACCGGCTGAGCGTCGCCAAGGAACTGACGTCGCAGATCCAGCACTGCGCTAGCTTTCATCAGATGATGGATCCGCGTATCTCCGAAGCGGAAGCAATCGCATTCTCTTTGCAAGGCTTCAATGTATCGGTAAGCTACACACTAAAGATGAGTCCTGGAACGGACGAAAGCGATGTCTGGACAGGGCTGCGCCGCAACACACGCAACTGGATTCGCCGGGCCGCCGAGCGATTGACGGTACAGGAGATTCCGGACGCGGACGTATTCGTGGATTTCTACGATTCCAATCTCACGACGCGCAAACGGACCAATGAATACGGCTCGGCCACCATGCGGCGAGTGCTTATGGAGGTGGTCCGGCGCAAGGCCGGAGTGTTGCTGGGTGCTTACGGCGAAGACGGCTCGTTGGCTGCGGCGACCGCGCTGGTCTGGGACAACAGTATTGTCTATTACCTGTTGTCTTCGCGAAGAATCGATGCGCATGGCGGTGCGGTCAGCCTGTTACTTTGGCACGCCATGCGTGCGGCTCGGGAGCGTAATCTGGTCTTCGATTTTGACGGTGTATCGAACGCCGGCATCCTCGAATTTCTAGGCGGCTTTGGCGGAGAGTTGGTGCAACGCTTCGAGGTCTGGAGGACAAGGCGCGATTACGCGGCGCTCCGCACCGTGCTGCGCGGGGCGCGCGCGGTGTTGAGCAGTCCAGAATAAACTTGGCCGCCGGGAACGTTGACGTTTGCCGGCCGATTCAGCCGTTACGAGGATGCTGTTACATCCGGTCGTGCCGGATAAAGCTGTGATAACCGGCAGACCGCGTCCGTATGACTCGGAAGTTTCGCTCGGGATTTGGCTTATGAAGCCGCCATGGCCGGAAACCGCTGAGCCGTCTTGTATAGGGGCTATTGCGCCTTGTGTCCGAATTTGGAACCGCGTTTGCGTTGCATTACCGTTTCATATATGCATTCCTGTGCTGCCGCGATCCTGTCCCAGGAAAAATTGATCGCGGTAGCTATTGCGTTTCGCCTCAGTCGATTCCATAAATGCGGATCTTCTAGCAGACGACAGATGGCGTCATGGAGATCTTCACTGTCCTCGGGCTGCACCACCAGACCGTTGTGATCATGGACTATATATTCGGTCGGTCCCGGAATCTTGCTGGAGACGGGAACCAGACCGCAGGCCATCGCTTCAAGCCCGACCACCGAAAAGCCTTCACTGATGGAAGGAAATGCCAGAATCGAATAGTTTTTTAAAAGGCTTGGCAGCTCGGAGTTTTCGAAAGTTTGAGCTATTTGGAGCCGTTGATGAAGATGAGTAGGGTAATCACTCAGTACATCGTCGAGGCGCGGTCCTATTCCGAAAAAACCGAGATTGACGTCTGGATACCTTTCCAGGATTCGGATCGCCGCTGGCTTTAAAGCTCTGATCCCTTTTCGGTGGATGTATGTGCCGATAAAGGCGATATTTCGACGTACGGATATTTCCATTTCAGCAATTTTTGCGTTCTCGATTGCCGTTTCCAGAAAGATACTGTCAATGCCGTTTTGAATAAGATGCGCTCGCTCGCGTTTCACCCGTAGTTTGGATATGGCATAGCTCATGTCGTACTGGTTCAACAACAGCGATGCGTCGGCCATCTGAAACGAGGTCTTGCATTCCCAGAGTCGGAATCCGCCGTTATAGATCGGATATTTCCACGACTTCTTCTGCGTCCCGTTCCGGCAACCGTCGAGCAACTTGTCGTGCATGACATGTTCAAGGCCATGGCTCCGGGTAACCACAATCTGGTGACTTCGCCAGCCCAATTTTTTCAGGAGAGCGATGATCCAGCCGTCTCCTGATGAAAGGTCCAGGACATCGAATTCAGGGTGGCGCGCCACATGCACGAATACTTGCCACGGAAAGCGTATTCCTTCCAGCCTCTGCCTAGACCAACCGCTACTGTCGCTAAAAGAGAAGACCTGAGTAATGTGTCCCCGCCTGGTCATGGCTTCGGCTATCCTCGCAGTTGCCCCTGGTGCGCCTGCATTTTTATCCATGTGATGATGGATAGAAAATAATATTCTCATCTAGCTAGTCCCAAGTCGTTGGTCTGATTTAAACTAATTGGGTACGATCTCTTATTTTTGATACTTTCCTGCTTCCAGATTAGCAAAAAAACAATAGGCAGTCAGCAGTTTTTGTGACGCCGCTCTAAAGAGCGAACGGTCGAAAAACCCAACTGACCGGTCTCCGGCGACAGCTGGCGCGCCACAAGCCGTCCAGTTCAAGTCATCGTCACTAATCAACGGGTCGGTGGCAGCTACGGCATGCGGACCTGCGGAGATGGGTAGGATAACGAATTATCCGATAAACGCTTGTATCGAACAGGGGCACACTTTGCGTCGCTTTCCGACTCTGGTATCAATTTTATTTTTAGCCACTAGCGCTGGCGTTATCGCGGCAAGTTGCGCAATTGCGACGCCGGTGCCGGAGCTGCCAGCAAGCACATCGTGGATTGGCAACACGTATGGTTTCGGCAATGATACTTGGGTGCCAATCAATATCACCGCTATAGCCGCTGCGCCGGATGGTCGGGTGTTCACCGACACTCCGTGGGACGAAAGCGGTGCTGAGGTGAGCCTGTTCCAGAATGGTAGGGTGCTGGGTAACGCCGGTAATACGCATGGCTGGGGAAGCGGTGGGGGCAATGCAATCGCGCTGAACAAGCGCTATCTGTTCATTGCCACGACGGTGGGGAACGAGGATGGACATCTGTCGAAGCTGGGAGTTTGGCCTCCAGCTGGGCGGCAGTGGTACGGTGTTTCGCGGCGTGCACTCGACGATCCGAAAACGATCGTATCGTTTCGCCCTAATTTGGCGGCCAGTGATGATCCCCACGCGAAGCCCTATGCGGGCTTTCTCATGATCAACGATTCGCCGGTCGATTCGCAGCAGGACGTTGGCGGGCTGGCGGCGAGTGATGCATCGTTGTATGTAGCAAATACCGCCCGCGACCGCATCGAAGTATACGACGCCGAGTCTATGCGGCAGAAAGGCAAGTGGGATGCACGGCAGCCCGGGCGTATTGCGCTTGCCAAGGACGGAAGCTTGTGGGCGGTGATCGATAGTCTCGGCGCCAGGCCGCGGATTGCGCACTACACGGCGGCTGGCGTAGTGATCGCCGACGCTCCCGCGCTACAGCGTGACACGCAGCCGCAGGACCTGGCGCTCGACGCGCGGGGCCGCTTGCTGGTGGCGGATAACGGGCCACGGCAGCAGGTGCTGATCTTCACGTTCGACGCAGGCGCTTATCGTGAGACTGCAACCCTTGGCGAGCGCGGCGGGATTTTTGCAGGCGTGCCCGGCAAGCCGGGTTCACAACGCTTCAACGGCCTGACAGGCGTCGCAGCGGATGCGGCCGGCAACATCTATGTGTCGACCAACGGCGTTGGCGTTCATTCCGATGGCCCCGGTGCCGGACTTGGTGGGACGCTCGAAGGCTACGGGCCCGATGGCAACCGATTGTGGCAGGTGCAGGGCCTGCTTTTCGTCGATGGCGCGTGGATGGATCCTGCGCGTCCGAACAGCGTCTATACGGGCAACAAGCGCTTCGAACTGGATCTCACGAAACCACCTGGGCATCAGTGGACCTATGCGGGCTTCCTCTCGGGGCGCTTCAAATATCCCGAGGATCCGGTTTTTCACGTTGATCAATGGCCGGGCCTGCCGATTGCACGCAAGCTCGACGGCCGCACGTTCCTGTATCTGACGGACATGTATTCGGACCACCTGAAGATCTATCGCTTCGATCCAAAACGCAACGGCGAACTGGCGACGCCTTCTGTATTAGTCGCTGGGAGAACGCAGGATGTCGTGAAGATCCCGAATCGTCCTGCGAATGGAGAGTGGATCTGGCACGACGACAACGGTAACGGCCGCTTCGAGTCTAACGAATTTGAGGTTAATTCGAGCGGCATGCAGTTTGCCGGCGGCTGGGGCTGGTGGGTGGATGCCACAGGGGATATCTGGCGCACGACCGATACGAAGGGCATCTACCGGCTGCGCTATGGTGGAGTCGACAAGCTTGGCAACCCCGTCTACAGCTACGCGAACATGATGGTTTATGCCATGCCCGCGCCATTCACTGAATTGCGTAGAGCCGTATATGACGCGGCGTCGGACACGATGTATCTCACCGGATATACCGCAAGCGAGCCCTTCGACCCGGCGCTCTGGAAAGAGGCGGGACGGCGCCTGGTTCGCTACGACCACTGGTCGACGAAACTGCGGCAGCGCTATTCGATCAGTCTGCCGTGGGATACGGGTCAAAAACCTTTTGCCGGCACGACCGTGGGCGTGATCGTGGAAGGCAACTACATCTTCACCGTGGAACCCGCGGCAAACGTACACGTGTTCGACAACGCAACGGGTCACGAGCTCGGCGTGATCAGGCCGGGACCGGAGGTGGGCCGCACCTCTGGCATGGTCGACGTGCCCAACGGCGTTACCGCTTTCCGGCAGGCCGACGGCGAGTACCTCGTGTTCGTCGAAGAAGATGCGCGCGGCAAAGTCATCATGTACCGTTGGAAGCCTTGAGCATCAAGCCCGCTGCAAACAGAACTGCGTCAACGTCTGCGTCAGCAGATCATGCGTCGGCAGAGCAACAGCTTGCTCGGTGACCGCGTTATACAACGAAGCCCGCATGCCCCCAATCGGGGCAGCTGAGCGCGTCTGTTTCTTCAATTCGGTGGCTGCGGCGGATCGCGCCACACACCCATGAGGATCAAGCGAGTAGCGATGCAGGCTGCCGTCGCCCTAGCCCGAAGTTTGACACGGCGCCCGATCTAACCTGTTGAAGCGCCGAGAGATTTTCGAGACGAAGGGGTTGGCTACTGGGAACAGACGGGGTCGATGC